>CAIWCT010000279.1 GCA_903911225.1 uncultured delta proteobacterium | reverse complement strand
CGAAACGCCATGGTTGTTCTCCTTTTAAAAAAACTGTACCATAGCAGTATGATCGCTGTTATATGTTTTTTTGTTTTCTAATATTTTTTTGTCAAAGAACGCTTATATTGCCCCGGCTCACTGTAATTACGACACAGTCTCGCGGGGGCGAGGAAGAAATACGCTGCACTTAATTCACATGTATTGGGGTTCACCATCTCCCGAGGGCGGGCATAAAGCCCGCCCCTACATTAAAAATCTTGGATTTTTTCTTCTGCCTTCTGAGTCCTGCACCTTTCACTTGCTAAGCGGAACACCATACAGGCCATACAGCAGCAGGATGATATCCACAAACCAAATAATTTCAATGGCGGCAATCATGCAGTGAAAAACACGTATGTGCCCCCGGTTCCAGTAAATGAGGGCAATAAGATAGGCGGGCCAGACTGTGGCCATACCGAAGGTAACGGCAAATGCTATAAAGCTATTGGTGATGCCCATGCTCGCGGGGGAAGAGACAAAGCCCGCCAGGGGCATCATGCGCACAATCATATCGGCAAGCACGCCGCATGACATTATCATTACGGCTTTGAACGAACCGTTGTCCCGAAACGACAGCGCTGATCCGAATAAAAACAGGCCGAAGGCCATATAATAAATTATCTCGACGGTAAAATCAGGCATATGCGTTTACCTGGCGGCAGGAGCGCCTGCGGCATGCCTGCCGCGTTACGGGACAGGGCTTTACATGTCTCCGGAAATATACTTTTTCAGCTGGGCAATGGTGAACTCCTGGGCTGAAATAGTCTGCTTGACCACATCCCCGATACTTATCAGGCCGACCACAGCCCCGTTTTCCATCACCGGCACATGACGAACATGCTTATCGGTCATGATGGCCATGCAGGTTTCAATCGTATCTGTAGGCGCCACATAAAACATCTCCCGAGACATCAGCTCCCCGACTGTCGTGTCTTTTGATGACTTTGCTTTCAGTATAACCTTGCGGGCATAATCCCGCTCCGTAAAAATGCCAGAAAGCTTGCCGTCATCCATCACCAGCAGCGCTCCGATATCCTTATCGGCAAATATTTTCAGCGCCTCATACACCATATCACTCGATTTAACCGACCAGACAGTATTCCCTTTTTCCTGCAGTACATGCTTGATGGTAATCTGCATAATAAGTATTCCCCCTGTGTATAAATAACGTTTAATTGCTATGGCCGCCTGCAAGACACTGGCGGGCATATGGGTTGAATGACGGCCTTGCACTTCGCCTGATATATTCAAGTATAAAAAAGCCCCTTTTGCAAGGGGCTTTTTTATACGTCTGTCGATTAAGGACGCTACAATAAAAACAATCAGTCGTCGAAATTGCCCTGTGGGCCTTTGTTGCCGTGGAGAGTTTTGACCTTTGCCGCTATTTTTTCATTGGTCCACTCAGCCGGATTCTCGATGCGCCCCGACTTGGGGCCAAGATCATAGGAGTTTGCCTTCAGTATGGCTTCAATGGCAAAACCTGCCGTATCCTTGCCGTTGAAGACATTGACCATCATGCCATAGGCGAAATCCTCGACAGCCTTTGCCATGCGGTCGCGAATTTCCCGTGGCTGGCTGACAAGGCGGTTTTCAAACGGGAGATTCAGCTTCTTGTAGTCGCCGCTCTTCCATTCTTTGCCCTTTGCATAGTCGACCATCTGCGCCCACATTTCCTCTGTCACGCCGGCGCCGGCCATTTTCTTGAACTGCTTATCGGCATCGAGAATGGCATTGCCGTAATCATTGACCTCCAGGCCCCAGGAAATCATCTGCAGGGCCGTGGCCACATTTGCCTTGGTGGTATGGGTCTGCGCGGCAATGGCGCGAAGGCGGTCTGAGTTATTGCCCGAGGTTCCGTGCTGCGCGCCCGACATTTTATAGGGCTCCAGGGCTTTGTGAATCTGAGCGGTCAGCTCGACCTGAATGCCCGCGTCGCTTGCTTCGATGCCGTGCGTGGTGCCGTTATTCAGAGCGATCCAGTCGGGAAAAATATCGCGGGCATTGAGCCCCTGAATAAGAAACAGCGCCTCTTCTCTGGTTGAAAGGCCCTCCTTGCCCTTGATTTCGCCCACTTCTGTTTCAAGGCCTGCCCAGTCGGGGATAAAGGGATTAAGCTCGATATTGGCCAGCAGGTTCTGATCATCGGGCATATGGGAGGCATCTATTGCGATTGAGGTCATGCCCGCGTCGAACATGGAGGGAATTTCGACCTTGGCAGCCTTGATATCCTTATCGTTCTTGATGCCGTAATGGTCGGCATGAATGGCCACGGGAATCGTGATGCCAAGCTCATTGCAGATGCCGTCCACATAGCTTGCCATATTCCAGTAGTTCACCGCGCAGTAGGGGCTCGCGCCGCCTTCGCTTTTGGCGATCTCGATAAGCAGGGGGGAATTGGCGCGCTGGGCAGCCATCAGCGCCCCGCGAATGACAAGGCTGTTGCGGCCGTTGGCGGCCATGGCAATGGCATTACCCTTGGCTATCATGGCCCGGTCAACCACTTTGCCGCTTACGATCAGCGCCTTTGAGTTCGGGAAAAGCTTCACGATATTGGGCGGCCTGCCGACTTCAACCGCTTTCAGAAAATCCTTTGAATAATTTGCCATAACACATCCTCCTGATAAGTTGTGTGGTTAAATATCGCTATCGGCCGGGGCCGATATCTTACTTCTAGCAGGCTGTTGAAAAACGCCCATCTGCTGCGTTGCACTCATCATACTTCACTGCGGCGTACAAAAAGTACGCCTCATTTCGCATGATTTCGCACGCCTTGCATCTGAGCATTTTTGAACAGCCTGTATACATTGACTTTTTCAACGCCCTGCTAGTACTGCTCTTCATCCGTTGCGTGCAGGATTTTATACAGGGCCGCAACCAGCTCATCAAGCCCCTGGCGCGCGGCTGCCGAAATCGGGAAAACACGGGCCGCAAGCTCAGGGCCAACCTCCTTCAGAAAACGGTCGAGAGCCTGCCGGTCGGCATCAATGTCGATCTTGTTTGCCGCTATCAGAAACTGCTTTTCCTCAAGCCCCTGACCAAAATCCTTAACTTCCTGCTGCAAAACGGCAAATGCCTGCTCTGGCGGCATGTCGGCAAACTGGGAAATATCAAGCACATACAACAGCAGGCGCGTGCGCTCAACATGCTTAAGGAACTTGAGCCCCAGGCCCTTGCCCTGCGAGGCGCCCTCAATGATGCCGGGGATATCGGCCATCACAAATGTTCGAAAGTCGGACAGCTCAATTACACCCACCACGGGATTGAGCGTGGTGAACGGATAGTCTGCAACCTTGGGATGGGCTTTTGAAACAGCCGTTATGAGCGATGACTTGCCCGCATTGGGAAGACCCACCAGCCCCACATCGGCCATAACTTTCAGCTCCAGCACGCCGTTGAACTCAATGCCCGGAAGTCCCGGCTGGCAGAAGCGCGGGGTCTGGTGCGTTGCAGTGGCGAAGTGCTGATTGCCCTTGCCGCCCCTGCCGCCAAGCGCTATCACCACGGGCTCGTCAGGCACGGTCACCTCATAGACGATTTCGCCGGTATCCTCATTGCGCAGTATGGTGCCGCAGGGCACGCGCGCCACAAAGTCTTTGCCCTGTTTGCCCGAGCGGTTATTGCCCGAGCCATGATGGCCCTTCTCAGCTACCAGTCGCGATTTATAGCGATATTCCACAAGGCTGTCTATGGTGGCATCGCCTATAAAGATAATGTTGCCGCCCCAGCCGCCATCGCCGCCATCGGGCCCGCCTTTTGGTATATATTTTTCGCGCCTGAAAGAAACGCAGCCGGGGCCGCCGTCACCGGATTTTACAAAAACTTTCGCAGAGTCAACAAACATGCCTACAATCTCCCAAGCTAAACCTTCTTAAATTTACTTAATTTCAATCAGTCTGACAAGTATTTTAACTTCATGCATTTCTTTGTTTTTTCTTGCTGTTTCAAGTATACTACATATTCAATGGATAGTATGCCTCTTTAATAGTTGCTTAAACAAATATGTTCTGCCGCAGGGCTGCTGATGGCCTTCGCCGCAGAAAACAGCTGCAGAAAGAGCCCCTATGATCGCAATTATCGGCTCAGGACTTACCGGCCTGAGCGCAGCATGGCATCTTGGCAAGGGCAGAGACTACACGGTCTTTGAACAGCAGGACGCTGTCGGTGGCCTGTGCCGCTCACCTGTTGTTGACGGGTTCACTTTTGACCAAACAGGCCATCTGCTTCACCTGCGCGACGCCTATACCCGCGATCTGGCCGGGCGGCTACTTCACGGCAACCTTCGCACAATAGAGCGCAATGCGGCAATCTACTGCATGCAGCGCTATCTCCCCTTTCCGTTTCAGGCCAATCTTCATGGCCTTCCTGCAGAAGCCCTGCTTGAGTGCCTCGAAGGCTTTATAGCCACTGCCCTGCAAAAGCCAACCGGCCCAAGGCCGGAAAATTTTCACAAATGGGTGACGAGCACTTTCGGCGCAGGTATTGCACGCCACTTTTTCATACCCTATAATGAAAAACTGTTCTGCCGCAGCCTTCGGAGCTTAACCTGCGACTGGGTTTCCTGGTCTGTGCCCAAGCCCTCGCTGCGGGAGGTTTTGCAGGGCGCCCTTGGCATGGTCAATACGGGCATGGGCTATAATTCCACGTTCCTGTATCCTGATCGGGGCGGCATACAGAGGCTGCCCGAGGCTCTCATCCGCAAGGTGAAAAATATCGAGCTTTCGCGGCGCCTTGTCTCGATACGGCTGAAAGAGCGAATTCTGCTGTTTCATGATGGCACGCAGCTGCACTATGAAACCCTCATCTCAACCATGCCCCTGCCGCAGCTTTTAAAAATGCTCGGCGCACTGCCCCCGCGTTTCACCGGCGCCGTCCGCCGCCTCACAAGCGCAACAGTGCACAATATCAATCTCGGCATCAACCGCCGCGCAGTGAGCCCCTATCACTGGATATATTTCCCCGAACCCGAATTCCCCTTTTACCGCGTCGGCTTTTACTCGAACTTCACGCCGAACATGGCGCCCAAAAATACAAGCTCTCTGTATATCGAGATAGCTGCCCGACCGGAGGCAACACCAGACTGCGCAGAGCTGCGCGATGCCGCCCTTGACGGCCTGCGGCGCTGCGGCATACTGCGAAAGGGCGACCGGGTTGTTGCCGAGCAGTACAACCGCATTGATCCCGGCTATGTGATAGGTGACCGCTTCAGGCAGCAGCACCTGCCGGGCCTTCTTGCCTGGCTCAAAAAACACGGTATCATCTCCGCAGGCCGCTACGGCGCCTGGACATACTGCTCTATGGAAGACAATAT
>CAIWCT010000278.1 GCA_903911225.1 uncultured delta proteobacterium | reverse complement strand
GCCTTCCCCACCGTATGGAATTTGTTGATGAGATACAGGGCATCAGGTTTTTCAACGACTCCAAAGGCACCAATGTAGGCGCCGTGGTCAAATCGCTCGAAAGCCTGGAGGGCCCCATCATTTTGATCGCGGGTGGAAAAGACAAGGGCGGCAGCTATTATCCTCTGGAAAGTTTGCTGAAAAGCAAAGGCAGGGCACTGGTGGTGCTTGGCGAGGCCAAAGAGCGGATAGCTGCCGAGCTTGGACATATTGTGCCGACAGTCACGGTCGATTCCCTTGAGAAAGCCGTTGCTGAGGCCTTCGCCCGGGCATGTCCGGGCGACACGGTGCTTTTTTCACCGGCCTGCGCAAGTTTTGATATGTTTAAAAGCTATGCCCACCGGGGCCAGTGTTTCGTCGACAGTGTTAAAAAGCTGAAAGGGTGAGCGGCATATGTACAACAAGAGCCTGACGCAGAGCGTTATTCTTTTTGTTCCGGTGATTCTGGTTGGCCTGGGTATTATGATGATCTACAGCGCAAGCTCCATTGCAGCTGCAGAGCGGTTTCATGACGGCATGTATTTTCTCAAAAAGCAGGCGCTGTTCGGCCTGTGCGGCATCGGCTGCATGCTGGTCATGATGCGCATCCCCTACGGCTTTTTCAAACGCTGCGCTTATCCGCTGTGGGGCGCATCGATCGGGCTGCTGGTTCTGGTCCTCATTCCCGGTATCGGCGTCAAGGTAGGCGGCGCTGTCCGGTGGCTGCATCTGGGCCCCCTGTCGTTTCAGCCTGCTGAACTGGCCAAACTGTCGGTCGTCATCCTGCTGGCCTATTGTCTTGCTAAAAAAGAAAATGAGCGGCTCAAGGATTTTTCCATAGGCGTTCTGCCGCATCTGCTGCTGGTTATGCCCATGTGTCTGCTGATTGTCATACAGCCTGATTTCGGCACCTGCATGATGATCGTCGTTTTGCTGTTTGTCATGCTTTTTGCCGCAGGTATCAAAAAGCGCTTTGTTCTGGGCCTTGGGTCCATCGGCCTTGTTGCTGCAGCGCTGCTGATAGCAGCCAAGAGCTATCGCATGGAGCGGCTGATGACCTTTCTGGACCCGTGGAAAGACTCAACGGGCGCCGGATTCCAGATCGTACAGTCTTTTCTTGCATTCGGCTCAGGAGGATTTTTCGGCGCCGGCATCGGCAGAGGAACGCAGAAGCTTTTATATCTGCCTGAGCCGCACACGGATTTCATTCTGGCCGTGATTGGCGAGGAAATGGGATTTATCGGCGTAGTTTTTGTTATCGGGCTTTTTGTAACAATTGTGGCGTGCGGCATCAAGATCGCCATGAATTCCTATGATCTGTTCGGCACATACCTGGCCCTGGGCATTATAGTTCTCATAGGGCTTCAGACCGTCATCAACATGGGTGTGGTGATGGGCCTGCTGCCGACCAAGGGGATACCTCTGCCGTTTCTCAGCTATGGCGGTACGGCGCTGCTGGTTGACATGAGCTGCATGGGCATACTGCTGAGCATATCAGAGCAGTGCCATTTTATGGGGAAGGCATGAATATCGTACTCGCAGGCGGCGGAACAGGTGGCCATCTCTTTCCCGGGGTGGCCATTGCGCAGGAGTTTCTGCGCCGCGATCCCGCTGCCAATATTCTGTTTATGGGCACGGACGCGGGGCTTGAGTCGCGCGTGCTGCCGGGTCTTGGATTGGCCCTTGAGACCGTGCCGGTGAGCGGATTTACGGGCAAAGACATGGTGCAGAAGATGGGATCATTGCTGACAGTGCCACGAGCCCTGCTGAGCGCAGCAAAATGCCTGCGTCGTCACAAGGCCGATCTGGTGCTTGGTCTGGGCGGCTACATCTCGTTTCCCGGCATTGCAGCGGCAAAGGCTTTGGGCATTCCTGCTGTTATTCATGAGCAGAATAGCGTGCCAGGGCTGTCCAATCGCATGCTTGGCGCAATTGCCGACAGGATTTTTATCTCCTATGAAGAAAGCAGGCCGTTTTTTAATGCCCGCAAAACGGTGTTTTCAGGAATGCCCGTGCGCATGTCGCAGCATGCTGCGGCACCGGAGGCTGATGACGGCCGCCTGTGCGTATTTATCTGCGGCGGCAGCCAGGGCGCCCATGCCATTAATGAAGCCATGATGAAAGCCCTTCCTGATCTTGAGAATGTTAAGCACTCTATTCGCTTCATTCATCAGACCGGCGCCAAAGATGCAGCACTGGTGGCGCAGGAATATGAAAAAAGGGGATTTGCAGCTTCGGTGTCTGCATTTATAAATGATATGTACGGCTGCTATGCGCAGGCCCATGTCGTTGTGTCGCGGGCCGGAGCCTCAACCCTTGCCGAGCTTGCGCTCTGCGGCAAGCCCTCGATTCTGATTCCGTATCCGTATGCTGCGCACAATCATCAGGAACACAATGCGCGCGCTTTTGTCGCTAAAAATGCGGCGCTTTTACTGCTTGCGCGCGAGCTGAACGGACGGTCACTGGCACAGGCGCTCCTGGCGCTCCATGCCGACCGGAAAAAAATGGCCGCCATGGCCTCGCAGGCGCGCCTGCTTGCACAGCCGGATGCGGCAGGTTGCGTCGTTGAAGAATGCTGCCGTCTGGCAGCGGCGAAGGGAGGGGGACATGGATATAATTAAGACCCGCAACAGCCTCAATCATATTATTCTCAACAGAATTTTGTCTCTGCGCTATCAGATGCGCAAGCGCCCTGCGCTTACGCAGTGCATCATCTGCATGGAGGCCGTTTTTATCAAAACCGGCTTGATTTTTTACGGATGCAGCCACAAAAAGCTGCACGGGAAAGGCTGACTATGTATAAAAAAAACCAGCAT
>CAIWCT010000277.1 GCA_903911225.1 uncultured delta proteobacterium | reverse complement strand
CACAATTTTACAGGTTTTGAGTGTCTCATTACTTGAGAAAACCCCCATTTTAGAGGCTCTTTCTCAAAAACATGTACCGATTCAAACCCAACAGTGCAGCAAACAGCTGTCTTTATTCGCTTAACGTTGGGACGCTTATGAACGAATTCATATTGTTCATGGCGATGCCGTTATCGAGGGCAAACTGCTGAGCTGCGGCGCAGCTTATTTTTCCCTCTAGCGAAACGGCTTTGATTTTTGCGATCAGCTCATCGGTCATCCAGTCTTGCCGAACGGAATTGGCAAACTTATCGGCTCGCGTCATAATTTGATTCTCCATAAAATAGTTAAGCAGCTATTTTTTATACCACATGCTGGAGCGTGTTGCAGCATCGTACGGGGTATGTGCCATGCTTTGCCTCCAGGGTATATATACCATCAAAGAGTACCGCGCGCCCTGACTTAAATCAACATAAACAGCAGAAGATAAAAGATGGACACCAGAGGGGGGTATGCAGATGTGCCATAGCATTTTTCTTTTTACTATAGCGGTACTGTGCAATTTTATTTTTTTAGAAAATATTTATAAAAAATTCGTCGCTCCCTCGAAAGCGGGAGTCCAGTTTTGGGGCTTTTTATGGATTCCTGCTCCCCGATCTGGTCGAGGACAAGCTTCGCACGAATGTCGTTTCCTGAGGTTCTTTTTATTAAGTTGCACAGTACATATATACTGTTAATTTGTTCTGTCATCTCGACCGCAGGGAGAGATCTTAGGTTGAGGGACAACCAAGGTGTTAGGATCTCTCCCTGCGGTCGAGATGACAGAATGGATAAACCGACTATAGTAAAAAGAAAAATGCTCTAATGCGTGGTTTTTCTGCAATCGGTGTGCAGTTCACGGTTGAAGCGGATTTTCGGCGTGTTTATAAGGGCCCGGAAAATATCGGGCACTGAGAAGCGCTCTTTGTAGCCGATAACGGCAACATAATCCCCGCCCATGCCATAGGGGTCCCAAATATAAATATACCACGTGCCGGTCTTGGAAATGGTCTGGTCAAATGCCGGAGCATCGTAATAGGACTTGCCGCCAAAGGGCTCATAGAATTGGGTGCGCTGCTGGCCCGGAGCGGTATTTTTAACTACCACAGCGCCGTAGCCCTGCGGCAGGTCAAAGGGCAGCGGTTCATCCGGGGGCGCAAGCCCCGGCCCTGCAATAGCAAGCCAGGGCAGAAACTGTGAATAGGCAGGGCAGACAGGCACGATCACATTGCAGTAGAGGTGCACCGGACGTGGTATCTCCAGGCGGTACACATCGGTATCATTGCCTGTTTCAAGCCAGGCATAGACAGCTATTGAGTTCTCAGCAGAACCCTTGACGCGGAAAGGCTGGTCAAAGGTGTAGTCCTTATTTTCAATGTAGGGCACATGAGCGGCGGCAGCGCTGCAGAGCAATGCCGACACCGCATGCGCCAGCAGTATTGCATGTAGTGGCTTCATGATTCCTCTTTGCATACGATACGGTCGTAGGGAACGGTCGCGACCATTCGCTGCCACTGGAGTTTACTTTTTCTGAAGCGTTTTTACGTATGTCAGAACTTCCTGCCCGTGTGTGCTGACATCCACATCGGGATAGATTTTTTTGATTATGCCGTTTGAATCTATAACGAAAGTGACGCGCTTTGCCTTGCCGATGAAATTTTTGACATCATAGAGCTCAGTGACTTTTTTCCCGGAATCGGCAAGAAGGATAAAGGGGAGCTTGTGCTTTTCCAGAAACTTTTTGTGGGAGGCCATGTCATCGACGCTGACGCCAATAATTTCAGCGCCGGCATTTTTAAAATCCTGATTCAGATCCCGAAACGCGCATGCCTCTTTTGTGCAGCCCGGCGTATCATCCATGGGATAGAAATAGAGCACCACGATTTTTTTCTCCCATGCTTTTGACAGGGTCACGTCCTTGCCGTCCGGCTGCTTCAGGGTGAAGTCGGGGGCTTTGTCGCCCTCTTTAAACTTGGCTGCGTGGGCAGGGCTCCAGCAATCTGCTGTAAGCATCAAGCATACTGCGGCAATACAAAAATATCGGGCTGCATTTTTCATGGCACACCTCTGTTAAGATTTAATATCCATACATAATAAGTATTGCGATTAATTAAAAAAAATCAATAATATAAAATAAAGCCTTATAAGAATTTTCAGCCTTGGAAAAGTTAATAAAAACGGGATGCGGTCAGCCCGGCAATTACAGAAGAGGTGATCGTCATGAACGACAACGGCGGCAATACCCGCCTCGCCCCTGCTTGTTTGTGTGCTTGTTTGTGTTGACACCCGAGCCCCGCACGCCTATACTTTTTAAAAACATGGTTTCCAGGTAATTTGTATGCATACCAGAGAAAACATTTTACGGTTGCTGGGGCAGCACGGCAAGGAATTGAAAGACAGGTTTTCGGTTCTAAAAATAGGCCTGTTCGGTTCCTATGTTCGGGATGCGGCATATCCGGCAAGCGATATCGACCTTCTTGTGGAATTTTCCAGCCCCACATTCGACAATTACATGGACTTGAAGTTTTATCTTGAAGAGCTCCTGCAGACTCCTGTAGACCTCGTTATGGCTGATGTACTCAAGCCCAGGCTTGTTCCCTATGTGACAAAAGAGGTCATCTATGCCTAGAGATATGAAGCTCTATCTTGATGATATTCTGGAGTCTATAAACAGGATTTTTATCTATATTGCAGACATGGGTTATGAAGCGTTTTCGGACGATCAGAAAACCATTGATGCTGTTGTGCGCAATCTTGAAATCATCGGAGAAGCAGCGCGGAACCTGTCTGATGATGTGCAGAGGTCCATGCCGGAAATTCAATGGAAAAAGATTGTAGGTTTGAGAAATATCCTCACGCACGAGTATTTTGGCGTGAACCGGCAAATCGTTTGGGATGTTGTTCAGACAAAGCTCCGTCCGCTTAAGTCAGCATGTGAAAAAACGATAGGACATCTCGCCTGAATTCAGCACCGCCTGTCTGAAAAAAATCACTTGTTAGAAAATTTTTAAGCTGAGTATGCAGAATATTGACTATAAAATTCGCCTCGGCATCAGCTCATGCCTGATGGGGAACCCGGTGCGCTATGACGGCGGCCATAAGCTGGATGAGTTTCTTGTCCGCACGCTTGGCGCCTATGTCGATTATGTGCCCGTGTGCCCCGAAGTGGAATGCGGCATGAGCATCCCCCGCGAAGCGCTGCGGCTGGTGGGTGATCCTGCCGCGCCCGGCCTGATAACGGTTAAAACAAAAAAAGATTATACCGGACAGATGACAAACTGGGCGCGCAGGCGTGTTTGCGAGCTTGAGGCCGAGGACCTCTGCGGTTTCATATTCAAGAGCCGGTCACCCAGCAGCGGCATGGAGCGCGTGAAGGTTTACAGCGCCGACGGGGGCATGCCGACGCACAACGGGGTGGGCATGTTTGCCCGTGCTTTCATGGAGCATTTTCCGCTGCTGCCTGTTGAGGAGGAGGGCAGGCTGCACGACCCTGTGCTGCGGGAGAATTTCATCGAGCGCATATTCGTGCTGCGGCGACTGCGCCAGGCTATGCAGCAGAAAAAAACCGTCGGCGGCCTTGTCGAGTTTCACACGCGGCATAAGCTGCTTATCATGTCACACAGCAACCGGCACTACCAGCTTATGGGGCCTCTTGTGGCCCACGCTCAGGCACGCGGCATAGCCCAAACATTTGAGCAGTATCACGTGCTTCTCATGGAGGCCCTTGCTTTGAAGGCCACAGTGAAGAAGCACACAAATGTGCTGCAGCATATGATGGGGTATTTCAAAAACGATCTGGATGCCGGTGAAAAACAGGAGCTTCTGGAGGTGATCGATAACTATCGCCGCGAGCTTGTGCCCCTTGTCGTGCCGGTGACCCTCATCAATCATTATGTGCGCAAGTACTGCCAGCAGTATCTGCGCGGGCAATATTATCTTAACCCCCATCCGATTGAACTGAAGTTGAGAAATCACGTGTAACACTGAACAAGGGAGCCCGGTATGAGCACCAATACAATCCTGAACGATATTGTGCGCAGCCTTTTTGCCGCCCAGCCCCTGGGCATTCTTGCCACGCAGGCCCATGGGCAGCCCTATTGTAACATCGTCGCCTTTACAGCTTCGGAAGACCTGCGGAGCCTTATTATAGCAACGCCCCGCTTCACCACAAAATACCACAATATGCTCAAGAACCCGCAGGTTTGCCTCATGGTGGATAACCGCTCTGCGCACGATCCTGATTTCAGCGGCGGCATTGCAGTCAACTGCATCGGCACAGCCATGACCGTTCCGGAGCCTGAGTTTGAAGCCTGCAGAAAACTGCATTTCGAGCGCCATAAAAATCTGCGCGCTCATCTGGACACCCCCGACTGCGCGCTGGTGCGCATCGAGGTGGAGCGCTATGTCATTGCCCGTGGCGTGCGGCAGATTGAAACCCTGAGCATGATCTGAAAGCTGATGCACGTTGAACAAAGCCCCGTGCTTTATTCTCGAACCATTTGTCTAATCAAAGAATATTTTTAAAGGAGTTAGTATGAGCATTGAAACGCAGGTTGATGAAATACTGTTTGCAGCTATTGAAGAAATAAATGAGCAGCGGCCGCCGGATCAGACAATAAAGGCCGATAAAGCGACGCTGCTGTTCGGCAGTGAAGCCACGCTTGATTCGCTCCCGCTGGTAAATCTGCTTGTGGCAGCTGAGCGGAAAGTCGAGGAGGCTTTACACATTTCGATAAACATTGTCGATGAGCGGGCCATGTCGCAAAAGAACAGCCCGTTTAAATCCGTCGAATCGCTGGCAAACTATATTGTCATGCTGGTGAAAGAACAGGCAAACTGAACTGTTTCACAATACATGCCGCAGCCGGGGTGTAACGCTTGACCGGCGCATACGGCTAAGGGAAAAAGTTAAATGCTCTAGGAGTCTGTCGGACTTGAAATTGATGGTCAAGTGACCAGCTCAAATCCGTGGGATAAGCTGAACAAATTTTGATCAACAGTTTTGTCGAGGGTGTAGCAAATTCTGTGTAAATGGGTTAGAGAAAGAAACTCAATCCATTAGACAGGAGACCTACACATGCCCATTAAAGACGAACTGCTTGATGAACTGCTAAAGGAGTACAAAAACCCGGAAGACCTCATTGGT
>CAIWCT010000276.1 GCA_903911225.1 uncultured delta proteobacterium | reverse complement strand
GCAAGCTCAGCCTTGGTTAGTAAGGCCATGCCCTTTTTGTGCTTTATGTGGGACAAAAGTCCGTCGAGCCCCTGCGTATCGCGGGAGAGCTCTGCGCCCAAGGCCTGAAACCGGCTGTAGACATCGGGCGAAACAAGTTCGTCTGCGGCCTGTGCAACATGGCACGGCAGCACCAAGCAGAATATTATAAGTGATAGAAAAGCTACAGTCTGGCCTTTGTTAAACATTCTTTCCCCCTCCATTTTCTCAAGCAGCATATCGTGTTTCAGTAAAAAAGATAGCAGCAATGGCTTTTATTTTAATCCTTTTCATTTCGCAATCGCCAATCCGCAATCCGCATTCTCGTTAATCCTCTTTCCCGAGATAAACCTCAATTACTTCCGGGCTGGCCTGAATATGCTCGGGTGTCCCCCATGCAAGCCGGGAACCGAAATTGAGCACCAGTATCTCATCGGCTATATCCATAACCAGCTCCATATCATGCTCAACGATAATGACCGTTATCCCCATATCGCGGATCGTGCCGATAAGCTTCCCCAGGGCGCGCGTCTCCTGCGTGTTGAGACCTGCCGCGGGCTCATCCAGCAGCAGCACAACAGGCTCGGCTGCCAGCGCACGTCCTATTTCAAGCAGGCGCTGCGTACCGATAGGAACTGATGCGGCAGGCTGATGGGCCAGAGCGCCAAGGCCGACAACATCGAGATAATACAGCCCTTTGTCACAAATAGTCCTCTCTTCACGCCGCATGCGGCCAAGACTCAGGGCTGAAGCAATCATGCCGCAGCCGGTTTTTGTATGACGGCCGACCATCACATTTTCAAGCACAGTCATGGCGCTGAAAATTTGGGCTGTCTGAAACGTACGGGCGATGCCCAGGCGGGCGATCTCGTGGCTCTTGAGCCCGGAAATAATTGAACCATTGAGGGCTATGGAGCCGGAGGTGGGCGCAGTCACACCTGTCATGACATTGATGAGCGTTGTCTTGCCGGCGCCGTTGGGGCCGATGACAGCCGTAACAGTGCCGCGCCGAACGCCAAAATCAAGATCGCACAGGGCTACAAGTCCGCCAAACTCTTTCCTGACCCTGACTGCTTCGAGAATCGTTTCAGCCACGACCGCGGGCCCTCACTTTTCTGATTATTTTATTACCGAGAGCCTCAAAGCCCCCCATAAGTCCGTCAGGCAGGAACATGACTATCACAAGCAGGATGCTGCCGTAGATAATCAGTTCATAATCGTGAAATGCACTGAGCATTTCGGGAAGCAGTGTTAAAAGCGCCGCCCCGAGGACACCGCCCCATAAATTGCCCATACCGCCAACAACAATCATGGTCAGCAGCTTCACCGAAAACATAAGGTCGCTTGACTGCGGGCTTATGAATGTTACGCTGTGGCCATACAAAACGCCGGCCAGTGCCGCATAGACGGCGCTAAGAACAAAAACCTGAACTTTTAATTTTGTTACGTTGATGCCCATGGCGGCAGCAGCAATCTCGCTGCTGTGCAGACAGCGAAGCGCACGCCCTGAACGGGAATTGATTATATTGGCAGTTAAAATAAAAAGCAGAATAAACACTGCCCAGACCAGATAATAAAACTTGAAATCAGAGTCAAAGCTGAATCCTCCGATCTCAATGGAGGGAATGCCTGCAAGGCCCGAAGGCCCGCCGGTAAAACCGACGGCAGCATTAAGGCAGATAAAAACAATCTCGCCTACTGCCAGGGTCGCCACGGCAAGATAATGGCCCTTGAGGCGCAGGCAGGCAATGCCGATCACATAGGCAATGGCCGCCGTAACGATGATGGCCGCGATCAGCGCCGGCAAAAAATGAACATTGTATTTTGCTGTCAGAAGGCCGGTGGCGTAAGCGCCCAGGGCATAAAAAGCAGCATGCCCCAGGGATATCTGGCCTGCGTAGCCCATGAGCAGGTTCAGCCCCATGGTAGCAATGCTGAAGATGCCTATAAAAACCAGGATACCAAGGTAATAAGGGTCTTTGAGGCCAAGCGGCAGCACAGCGGCAGCGCATCCAAATAGCATGAGCGGTAGATGTCGCTTTATTGCCATGCTAAAACTCCTTGAGCTTTGAGGCTTCACGACCACCCATGATGCCGCTCGGGCGAACCAGAAGCACGATCAACAAAACACCAAGGGCTATGGCGTCCTTATATTCCGATGATATAAAGCCGGCGCCGAAGGATTCAATCACGCCGATGAGTAGCCCCGCAATTACCGCTCCTGTGCCGTTGCCAAGGCCGCCAAGCACGGCAGCGCAGAAGCCTTTCAACCCCAGCAGTGCCCCACGGTCAAACTCCATAAGCACGATCGGGGTAAAGGCGATACCGGCAGCAGCGCCGATGCCGGCGCTCATGGCAAACGACAGCAGCACGATACGCTTCACATTGATACCCACAAGGCTTGCAGCAACCGGGTTAATCGAGCAGGCGCGCATGGCCTTGCCGAGCATGGTAAAATTGAAAAAGAAAGCAAGCAGCGCCACCACCGCTATAAGGATGCCGATTATCCAAAGTGCCTGCGGAAGTATCGTCGCCCCGAGAATGACAATCGGCGCCTCTCCGGAAAAATGCGGCAGGCCATAGGTCTGCTTGCCCCACAGGAGCATGGCTGCGCCCTTAAATACAATAGAACCCGCAAGGGTTATGATGATGAGAATAAGCACCTTCGGTTTTTTAAGCGGATAAATGGCCACACGCTCAAAAGCTGCACCGATGACGGTCACAATCAAAACAGAGAGCACAAACCCGACAGGCAAAGGTAAATGCAATACTGCTGTAAGCCACACCATGACCATGCCCCCGAGCATCACAAACTCACCCTGGGCAAAGTTGATGATGCCGGTGGCATTGTAAATGATAGTGAACCCGAGCCCCACCATGGCATAGATGCTGCCAATGGTAATGCCGGTGAACAGAAATTGAATGACTTGACTCAACAGTGACATAACGTTACATAAAAAAAATGAGGCTAAACCATCGTCATAAACATGTGCGGGTTTAGCCTCATTGTTTCAAAGTTCTGTGCCGCTTTTTATTTGGCCACCACGATTTTGCCGTCCTTGATGGTCAGCATTGCAAAGGACATCTTGTTCAGGCCGCAGTGATCTTCAGCCGAATAGCTAAAAATGCCGCTAACGCCGACAAAATTTTTCTTTTGTTCTATATAGTCGCGAATTTTCACACTGTCGGGCCCCACGGCCCTGAGCGCCTCGACAACCAGCGAAAGCGCATCCCAGGCATAGCCGCCGAAAGCGCTCACATCGGTTTTAAACTTCTCCTCATAGGCTTTTCTGTAGGCTGCAAGCACCGGCTTCTGCAGATTGCTGTCAGGCAGCGTATCCACGGCAAACAGCAGGCCGCAGGGAAAAAGCACGCTTTCAGCGGCATCGCCTGCGTCCTGAGCATACTTGATATTGCCAAAGCCATGACTCTGAAACAGGGGAATGGTAATACCAAGCTGTTTTTTATTCTTCATGACCGTGGTTTGAGCCGGAACAATTTCCCAGTTTATGATAGCCTGCGCGTCGGTGCCCTTGATTTTGGTGAGCTGGGCTGTCATGTCCGTATCCTTAGGGCCGTAGGTTTCGTCCGCGACAATGGTGATGCCATACTCAGGGGCAAGCTTTTTGAGCTGGTCGCGACCTGCGGTCCCAAAGCCTGTCGTGCCCGACATGACAGCAGCTTTTGTAAGCTTCATCTCTTTCATTTTTTCGTAGATGCGGCGCACGGCGTCAGCGTCGCTCTGCGGTGTTTTGAAAACCCACTTCTTGACCGGCTTAACAATATCCTCTGCCGCCGCGCAGGAGATCATGGGAATTTGAGCTTTTTCAACAAGGGGAATAGCCGCCATGGTGGTGCCGCTGCGCGTGGGGCCGATAATGGCCGCGACCTTATCGCTGCTGATAAGTTTTTTAACCTTGAGCACCGTCTTGGCCTCATCGCCTTCGGTGTCCTCAATGATCACTTCAAGAGGGTGGCCGTTAATACCGCCGGCAGCATTAATCTGCTCGGCAAGCATCATCACGGTATTGCGTTCCGGTTCGCCTAAAAGGGCTGCAGGTCCGGTGACAGCGAATACGGCGCCCACTTTGTAGGGCTCGGCAGCCCGTACAATTGATGAACACAGCAAAAGACACAATGAAGCAGCAAAAACTATTTTCTTCATAGCAGTTCCCCCTTATAAAAATATTTGTACGGCGTACCGTCACGGTAAGCAAAAAAAGATACTGTCAGGAGCGCACAGGCCCCAAGCCATGCGCCTCAGACACAGAACGACAGTTACAGATTATACACTTTTGAACCATCAAGGATAACAATGCCGGCTGTCGTCAGCACTTCAATGGCCTTGTCGTTTCCATCAAAGCGAAAGATAATGACCGCATTTTCAGAGCTGCGTTCGATAAAGGCGTACATATACTCAACGTTGACGCCCTTCTTGTCCAGCAGATCGAGAATTTGAGCGAGCCCGCCGGGTTTATCAGGAACTTCAACGGCTACCACCTCGGTCTTGCTCACGGTGAAATCCTTCTCCTTGAGAGCTTTCAAGGCCTTTTCCTTGTCATTGACAATGATGCGCAGGATGCCGAAGTCGGACGTGTCGGCGATGGAAAGCGCCCTGATATTGATGCCCGCCGAACCCAGCACCCGCATAACCTCAGCCAAACGGCCCGATTTGTTTTCCAAAAAAACAGATATCTGCTCTACCTTCATAATGCCTCCTCAAAAATTTGGAATTGAGGGATTTTGATTCAGGCGTTCAATTCCTTAACTCCTGAATCCCGGATTTCTATATTATAATTTTCGCTTGTCAATCACGCGCTGCGCCTTGCCCTCGCTGCGCTGTATCGTCTTTGGCTCAACAAGCGTACATTTGCAGGACACGCCGAACATTTCCTTAATATCATGCACAACGCGCTTCTCGATAATCTCGAGCCGCTTCACCTCGTCGGAGAATATTTTTTCGTTGACCTCAACCTGCACCTCTATGGTGTCAAGATTGTTCTTGCGGTCGACTATAAGCTGATAATGCGGCTCAAGACCTTCGATCTGCATAAGAGCGCTTTCGATCTGCGACGGAAAAACATTCACGCCCCTGATAATGAGCATGTCGTCGGTTCTTCCTGTAATGCGCTCCATGCGCACAAATGTACGGCCGCAGATGCACAGCTCGGGGTTCAGGCATGATATATCGCGCGTTCGGTACCGTATAACAGGGAAAGCTTCCTTGGTGATAGAAGTAAAAACAAGCTCGCCTTTTTCACCGTAAGGCAGCGGTTCACCCGTCTCGGGATTAATTATTTCAGGTATAAAGTGGTCTTCGAAAACATGCAGGCCTTTTTTTGCCTCGATACATTCACTTGAGACGCCGGGACCGATGACCTCGGTTAGCCCAAAAATATCTACCGCATCAATATTATATATTTTTTCAATCTGCTCCCGCATCTTCTCCGACCACGGCTCGGCGCCGAAACAGCCGACCCTGATTTTAAAATCTTTTGCCGGGTCAATGCCCATATCACGGGCGACATCGGCAAGATGCAGCGCGTAGGATGGCGTGCAGGTTATAGCCGTAGGGCCAAAATCTTTCATGATCATGATTTGGCGCTTTGTATTGCCCCCTGAGATGGGAATAACCGATGCGCCGATCCGCTCAGCGCCATAATGAGCCCCCAGCCCTCCGGTAAAGAGCCCGTAGCCATATGAATTATGGACAATATCGCCCTTATGAATGCCCGCGGCAGTCAAAGTACGGGCCATGAGTTCTGCCCACGTATCGATGTCTCGCTTGGTGTACCCGACCACGATGGGCTTTCCGGTTGTGCCTGATGATGCATGTACACGCACCACGCTTTCCATAGGCACGCTAAACAGACCAAACGGGTAGTTGTCGCGAAGGTCTGTTTTGACCGTAAAGGGCAGCAGCTTAAGGTCTGCAAGCGATTTGATGTGGGCCGGCTTAAGGCCTGTTTCATCAAATTTCTTTTTATAGAAGGGCACGGTTGCATACACACGATCCACTGTTGCCTTGAGCCGTTTAAGCTGCAGGCTCTCCAGTGCCTCCCGGGGCAGGGTTTCAAATTCCTCGTTCCAAATCATAGGGCAAAACCTCCTCTATTTAGTGTTGCTCTCTTCCAAGCGCAAAGGCTTTTAAATTAAGATCAACCAGCTTCGGCGGCAGCATGGCCGCAATGGCCTTATGCCATATATCCTCAGCCACATCAAAAAACCGCGAAAGTACTCCCACAAAGGCAACGTTCACCGCCTTGGCATTACCGGCCTGTTGTGCAACACCCAGAGCATCCACCAGTTCAAAGCGCGGGTACCTGGCGGACAGCAGCCCGGGTATAGTGTCGGGATACTCATCCTTGCCAAGCGTGACCGACGGCGGAAGTATTTTCTGATTATTGACAAGCACGATGGCATCAGGGCTCAAGGTACCTAAATAGCGCATTGTTTCAAGCAGTTCAAATGAAAAAAGAATATCGACCTCGCCGTCCTTGATCAGAGGCGAGTAAACTTTTTTACCAAAGCGGACATGGGTGGTCACAGAACCGCCGCGCTGGGCCATGCCGTGAACCTCGCTCTTTTTTACATCGTAGCCCGCCTGCATCATGGCCTCGGAAACGATCTCGCTTGCCAGAATGACGCCCTGACCACCAACGCCTGCCATCAAAATATTGGTAACCTTATCCATGGCCATAAGCCTCACTTTCCTTCACGAATTGCTTCTTTTTTGCAGATCTGGGCGCAAACAGTACAGCCCGTGCACAACGTCTGGTCGATAGATGCCTTGCCCTTGTCGCCGACATTGTGCCACTCAAGGGCCGGACAGCCGATCTGCAAGCAGGCCCTGCAGCCGATACAGGCCGACTCGTCAACTGCATGAGGCCTGTTGGTTGGTTTAAATTCACGGCGGTGCAGCACGCAGGGCGCTTCGGACAGTATGACCGAAGCTTCAGGCCGGTTGACTTCTTCCTGAATAACGCTTTTGACCTGCGCAAGATCATAGGGGTTTATTTTTCTGATATGATCAATCCCCAACGCCCGGCACAGCACTTCATAATTAACCTGTTTTGCGGGCTTACCCATAAGGGTAAAGCCTGTGCCCGGATGCTCCTGCCGTCCGGTCATGGCGGTAATGCGATTATCGAGAATAATGACCGTACAGGCACCCTGATTATAAACGATATCAAGCAGGCCCGTAATGCCCGAATGCAGAAAAGTCGAGTCGCCGATAACAGCCACGGCCTTGCCGAGATTGTTTTCTCCCAGAGCCTTATCGATGCCCATGGCGCAGCTGACGCTTGCACCCATGCAGATACAGGTGTCCATGGCGCTGATGGGAGGCAGAGCACCAAGGGTATAGCAGCCGATGTCGCCCGAAACAAAAAGCTTCATGGTTTTGAGCGTATGGAATATGCCCCGGTGCGGGCACCCCGGACACATGTTTGGGGGCCTCGGCGGCAGATACTCAAGCAGGGGCGGATTTTCCAGTGTCTTTTCTGTACCATTAATGCCCGCAGCGGCTGTTAAAGGACTAAACTCGCCGCAGACAGGGAAAACCTCCTTGCCCGTAACGGCAATGCCCATGGCGCGTATCTGGTCCTCAAAAAAAGGATCGAGCTCTTCAAACACGTAGAGCTTCTTCACCCTGGCCGAGAATTCGCGGATCTTTCTCGCCGGGAGAGGGTGTACCATGGCAAGCTTCAGGAATGATTTTGTCGGAAAACTTTCGCGGGCATACTGATATGAGGTGCCGCTGGCAATAATGCCGATGTCTGTATCATGGAGGATTAATTCATTGCGATCAAACAAGTCGGCAAACTCAGCAAGCTTGTGCATGCGCTGCTCGACAATGGGATGACGGACCCGGGCATTGCGCGGCAGCATAACAAATTTTTCAAACTGATGTTGCAGCTCTTTAGGAGCTTCGCGCTTTTCAGGCTCGGCAAGCTCTACGATAGACTTGGCATGGGATATGCGGGTTGTTGACCGGACAAATACGGGCGTATCAAAGCGCTCGCTGAGCTCGAAGGCAAGCTTTATAAAGTCCTTTGCCTCCTGACTGTCTGAGGGCTCGAGCATGGGCACCTTGGCGAATTTGGCGTAGTTGCGGTTGTCTTGCTCGTTCTGGGAGCTGTGCATTTCCGGGTCGTCAGCAGTGATAATCACCAAGCCACCGCGTACGCCCGTATAGGAGGCGGTAAACAGCGGGTCGGCAGCCACATTGACACCCACATGCTTCATGCAGGCAAGAGCTCTGCCGCCTCCAATGGCGGCTCCGAGCGCCACCTCCAGGGCCACTTTCTCATTGGGGGACCACTCGGCGTAAATATCCTTATACTGAACGATATTTTCAAGAATCTCGGTGCTGGGCGTGCCGGGATAGGCCGCGGCCACCCGCACCCCTGCCTCGTATGCGCCCCGGGCTATTGCCTCATTGCCTGATAATAAAACCTTCATCATTGCTGCCTTCCGCTTTTAATAACAAAAAAGGGGTGAGCAAACTCAACCCCCTTTTTTTCTGCAAAAATTAATTGCCCGCCAAACGCCCTTAGTATTTGACGATCAATTCCACAAAACCGTAACTATTGCTGAGTTTATGGGCGTCACTGGGCGCGTCTACACCGTTAATATAATATTCAAAAAAGAGATCCGCCATCGGGTGCAGGTGGTAGACGATAAGCGGTGTCCACTGGTCCTTGTCCCACGCGCCGCTTGCCTTGATGTCCTTAATGGTGTGCTGATCATAACTGGCCTGCGAATAACGCAGCCAGAACTCAAGCTTTAACGGCTTCAGCTTGTATCCTGCCATGGCATACCACCAGTTGCCGTCTACACCGCAGACCGAACCCCAGAGAGATTCTGCCTTGACCGCATAGGGCCCGTAATCATATGCCATATCAAACCCGGTCTTCCAGTCGCTTTTTGACTTTGTCGGATTGCCCCAAAAATTGCCGTTCATGCCGGCATTGCGGCCCATGATGGAATTGAAGTTTGTGAGATCGTTATTGCTGACCTTCTGGTGGAAATAGGAGGTGCCGATTTCAAGCTTGTCGATAAAATCCTGCTTGGAAAAGGCATAGGCAAGTCGCGTGCTGTATGCCTTGTTATGATTGTCGTCAATGTCCATCTGCCCGATTCTGAGTTCGCGGATGCCGGCAGCCCGTGAGCCGAAACGGCCTGTATCGCCGGCAATGGAGTAGCCGTTAAACGCGGCAAAATTCCACTTCCAGTTCTGCCACTTTGTCAGGTACTGCAAGCCGGTGATGCGCGATTGATTGATGCTTTCCGAAAAGAGGCTATAGTCGCTGGTAACGCGGCCGTCGTTGCTACCGGAGGGGGTGATGCCCAGGGCCTGGTTTCTCGTCTTGCCGACGATGAGCTTGCCTTCAACCGGGCCGATGTTGAGATTGCGGAATTCTGCGAACGCCGACTCGATGAATGTCGTATCGCCGGCCCAGTTGCTGTAATTGGCGTATTCGGTGCGGCCCGACATATTGCCGCTTGGATGCCACCAAATATTGAACTGCCCGGAAATGTTTTCGCTCACATTATAGCGAAGGTTGAATGCGATCTCGGTAACATCGAAGGAGTTCTGTTCATGATCGCCCGTCCACCAGCGGGAGCGTACATAGCCGTTGAGACTGAGGTTGCTGAACTTTTTCGACAGGTCTTCAAGAGTCTTAAACTTTCCGGACACCTCGGCAACCTTCTGGTCAACCTGCTGGGCAGCCTGCGTTGCCTGCTGCTGTGCCGAAACTGCGCTTTGCTGAGCTGAATCAAGCTGCATCTGCAGAGCCTGCATCTTCTTCTGCATCAGCTCCATCTGCTTCTTCATTTGTAAAACCTGCTGCTCAACGCTTGATTGGTCAGTATTTGCCGCACCGACAGCACCCGTCAAACAAAACATGCTCATACAGAGCAGGACCGCAATGATTTTTGCTGTTCGCGTCATTGTACCCCCTTATAAAAAAATTTATCTGAGTTGAAATTAAAACAATTTAATATGATTTAGCGTAGCGTGTCAAGCGCAAAATTCGCTAAAACCGCTGCTCTCGCATGAGCGGCTCAAACAGTCTCTCTCTGCGCATGTCGAGCTTAAACCAGGATAAAAATTCTTATCTATTTTGCCGCCCAATTAAAGGTTATGGAAAAAGGAACCGGCAGAGTTACATCGCCCTTGATATTTTTTATATAGGCCCCGACCAGCGCGAATCCGTAAATAGCTTTCATTTTGACGATTTTCGTGATTGAAAGGGGAGCTGCTGTTGTTATATTGATGAATGCGGGCATGCTGCCCAGGGGATAAATAAAGCCGATCAGGCAATAATCAAGCTCAGCGCCGAAAGCCTTGGTCGCTGTGGGCTTCAGCGTGATGGTCAGGTCGCCCATCTTGGTGTCGTTGTCGCCCGTGCCAATGACCAGATATGATTCAATGGGGCTGAGCTTGCGGGTGTCAAGCTGATCATAAATCACGAATTCGCGGACCGTATTTTCACCAGGCTCCATTGTAAGAACTTCGTGCAGCGAGCTGCTGCGCGCCTGTGCCTGTCCGCATACCATGGCCAGAGAAAGACAGACGAACGCCACAGCAAGAGCAATTTTTGCCTTTTTCATGAACATCCTCCCTTTTATTGTTTAATGTCGAAATACATAGAGCGGACTAAACACAACTACTGTTTTCTGCTCAACGCAATCCCGTAGCTTTACTGCCAGGGGCAAGCTCAGCTGCCCTTAAAAAAAACTGTCGAATATATATATGTTTGGAAATGTTGTACACGATACAAAAGAAAAACAGTCCTGTCAATTAATTATCCGTCAAATCATCTGTCAAACCGCTAAAAAAAACAAAGACCTTACTGTTCTTTTTCTGATGATGACTTGGGATGCTGCCGCCAATTTCCGGACAATCTTTTGGCAGCACAACATGATGCAGGAACAGTTGACCACGGTGCCATTAAATGCATATGCGGCAGGCCAAAAATCTACGGCTTACCGCCGTTTGCAAAACACGCTTGCTTTATCAGAGTAAAAAAATGCTGTATAAGCCCGCATGCACTGTCTTAATAGGAATTGAAGCGCCATGCGATTTTGTTTTATTGAGTCTTGCCAGGCGGCGAAAGCGTTATCTTTGCAGGGCCCTTGCTGCCGTGGAGATTACAGTCTGCCTCAGCCTCTATTGCCAGTGGTGCAGAGACGTCCAGTGTCACTTCACGGGTAAAAATCGCATTTTCCGGCAAATTTCTCCATGAAAAATCCCACCGCGCAATCTCCTTGCCGTCGGCCCGCACACGTACCCAATCGGTATGGTGCATAAAATTATTGCCGCTGTGCGAAACCGTGATCTTCAAAACAACCTTGCCGCCCGTGCCAGCCAAGACCGGAGTGTCTATGGCAACCGATGATTTGTTTGCCTCGGCAGAACCGGCTGCCAGCAGCAACACTGCTGCCATTATCAAACTCAAAACCACTTTCATGCTGTGTCTGTGCATAAATCCCCCTTTTGTACAAATTATTTTTTCACACCAACTGTGCAGCGCACTTACTCCAGAACGCTCGGCTGCCCTTTTAGAAACGGCTTGAACTTTGTTTTATCTATTGACTTGCGATAGGCATCATCGGGTGTCACAACATTTTTTTTAAGCAAATCCATAATGGCCTCATCCAGCGACTGCATACCGATATTGCGGCCTGTCTGTATGGCGGTTGACAGCTGGAATGTTTTGCCCTCACGGATCAGATTTGCCACCGCGGGCGTGCACAGCAAGACCTCAAGGGCCGGAATACGGCCGGGCTTGTCAATCCGCTTAAAAAGTGTCTGGGCCACTACGGCCTTCAGCGCCTCTGACAGTGTGGTGCGTATTTGAGCCTGCTCTTCAGCCGAAAAAACATTGATGATACGATCAACTGTTTTGGTTGCGCTCTGGGTATGCAGGGTGCCGAATACGAGGTGCCCGGTAGCCGCAGCCTCCAGCGCGAGTGAAATAGTTTCAAGATCGCGAAGTTCCCCGACCATGATGATGTCGGGATCCTCACGCAGTGCTGCGCGCAGGGCTGCGCTGAAGGATTTAGTGTGCGGCCCCACCTCGCGGTGGTTCACCACGCAGCCCTGGCTCTGATGCACAAACTCAATGGGATCCTCAATCGTAATAATATGATCTTTACGGTTTTTATTAGCATAATCGATAATGGCAGCAAGTGTTGTAGACTTGCCGCTGCCCGTTGGGCCGGTAACCAGAACCAGGCCCTTTTCAAGCAGCGCCAGCTCTTTGCAGACCGGCGGCAGGCCCAGCTCATCGGCTGTCTGCACTTTGCTCGGAATCTGCCGGAACACGGATGCAATGCCGCGTTTTTGCATAAAAAAATTAACTCTAAACCGCGCTATCCCCTCAATTTCATAGGCAAAATCCAGGTCACCCGTCGCTTCAAATACCTTCTTTTTCGCCTCATCAATGAGTTCAAACAGCATCTGCTTAAGCTCTTCATGGACAAGCTCCTTGTATTTAACGCGCACCATTTCGCCATGAATACGCATAACGGGCTGAAGGCCTGAAGCCATATGCAGGTCGGAGCCGCCCTGCTGCACCAGAGATTTTAAAAAAGGATCTAAAGCAGCCATGCCTTACTCCTGGAGAGTATTGGTAAAATCATCCTCCATGACGGCTATATAATTAATTGCGCCATAGGGAATGACATAGAGCCTCCCGCGGCTATCCTTGAGCGTAATCTGATAGCCGAGTTTGGTGTTGACGACCAGCAGAATATGCCCGCTCAGGCGCCTGCCGTTGACAAGCTCAAGCTCCATCTGCAGCTTCGTCGATATCAGATGCTGAATGCCAAGGGCCGAGGCGCCGCTTATCTGCAAATTCAACTGTATGCAATCTTTCACGCGGTCGCTGGTGGCGCGCAGACGGTCCGTGAGAATACAGCTCATCTGCTGCAATATTTTGTAGCCCATGTCAGGTCTGTCGAGCATCAGCTGGTCAAAGCGCTGCCGCTCAACCAGATACATTTCGGAGTCGTCAAGTGCAACGGCGGAAGAAGAGCGGGGAGTGGCATCCATGAAGGCCATTTCACCAAATACATCACCGGGAAAAACAACGGGCAGCATCTCATCCTGCCCCTCAACAATGTGCTTCATAATCTGGACGCGGCCGGCAGCAAGCAGGTACAGAGTATCGCCGGGCTCGCCTTCGCTGAAGATTACCTGCTGAGAAGAAGCCGTGCCCCGCTGACAAACACCTGCAAAAATGGCGAGTTCATCCGGGGAAAGCAGGCGCAGCAGATTTACGGTTGAGAGCTTCTCGAGATCAGCCATGCAGCCTCCTTCTCACCTCGATCCAAGCACGCACTGCGGGGGACGCAAAGCCCCTCAGTGGTACGCAGTTCGATGGTGCAGATTCGGAAAATATTACTCTTTGTAATGTAAAAGTCCCCCGCTGTCAGACATTTAGTATCCACACTATAGGCAAAGCCGGCATTGCGTGTCAAGAGGAAAGGAAGCCCTTCAAAAGCTGCCGCCGACAAAAATCTATGATGCTATACACATGCAGCCTATGCAATCGGGGATGTCGGCTCGCCTGCAAAAAAACGCCGGGGGTTATCCCACAGCATGGTCTGGATATGCTCGTCGGTTGCCCCGCCATAATAGAGCATGGGCACGATACGCTCGAAAAAATTTGTGGGCTTCCAGTTTTTATGCTGTCCCGTGCCCATACGCGGTCCGCCCACCCAGTGCCACACCGAATCGTGAGAGATCATGATACGCGAGGCCCATCCCGCATGAATAAGCTTGAGCATGCTATCTACGCGCACCTCGTCGGGCAGCACGGTTTCCATGCCGATCTGGTCGAAACCAAGGTAGGATCCGCCTTGAACAATACCATGATGATAGGCAAAACTGGTTGAGGTGCAGCTGTGGCCGATGACAATACGATGCGCAGGCACACCTGCAGCGGTAAAAATACGCTGCTGCTCATCTCCGAGAACGCCGTCGGTGTGGGTGATGATGGGCGCTCCTGTTGCCACAGATGCATGAGCCGCAGCAAGCAGAAGCTCATGCTCATCGGGCCGGATGACGGGAGCAGAAGAAACAACCTTGATAAAACCAGCCTTCACCCCCGTATCGCCAATGCCCTCAGTGAGCTCGCGCACGAACATATCAGCAACGGCCTCAGGGCTGCCGCCCAGACGCTCACGCAGCCGCACATACGTGGCGGTGCTATAAATACCGGTGCAGCAGATAATGTTAAAACCGGTCTTTGAAGCAATCTCTGCCAGAAGCGGTGCGTTGCGGCCGAGGTCGACGGTAGTAGGGTCAACAAGGCTTTCCACGCCATGACTTTTTATCTGGGAGATATACTCCATGCAGTCGGCCACAGCCTCGTCGCGTGGGCGGCCCGGACGGCAGTACTCCGCCGATGGGCCTCCGTACTGAACGAACATATGCTCATGCATCAAGGTCGGGCCAAGTTCCCCGGGTACAACAGTGCCGGTTACTGTATTGATCAAAGCATTCATACTTGTTCTCCCTCTCAGATCAAAGCATTTAAAAATTTCATCCATAATATAAAAACTGCCATGAATGGCAAGCAGTATCTCCGGCGCTGCAGGCATTTTTGGGATTGACTCCCACGGGTCTTCAACCTATACTGCATCCCTGCAAGAGATCTACCATCAAAAACAAACCCCCAAAAGGAGTATCACCATGATAAGATACGTGCTGGTGATGGCCGTGGTCTTTTGTTTATAGCTCTGCTGCATGGCCGGCTGCAAAAAAGGAACCTGCGACAAGACGCTTCTGCCCTGTCTCTGGACAAGCGCACATTATGCCATTGAAATCGGAAGTGATTTCACTTTCGAGCTTGCCGGCGCGGCTGAGCCACTATTATGCAGGACAGTTGTTTGATCCCGTTTCAGGCTGGTTCGGCAGTGGCTTCACGTACCAGAGCATAGTGCCTCTCGGGTATGTACCCTGAAAAAGCGCCGCGCGACGATTTACCCGACGGACTGTCCACATCAAAATGCAGGCATTATAGATTTCAGACTCCATGCTTAAGGTCAATGAGATATTTTACAGCATTCAGGGCGAATCGTCCTTTGCCGGGCTGCCCTGCGTTTTTGTGCGCCTCACGGGATGCAATCTGCGCTGCTCGTGGTGCGACACTACCTATGCCTATGATGAAGGTCTGGAGTTTTCAGTAGAAGCAATCCTGGCACGGATACGGGCCTATCCCTGCAGTCTTGTTGAAATAACCGGCGGTGAACCCCTGCTCCAGAATGACACGCCCGTGCTTGCAAAAAAGCTGCTTGACAAGGGCTATACCGTGCTTGTCGAGACCAACGGGTCGAAAAACATAGATATGCTTGATTCCCGCTGCATTCGCATCATGGATATAAAATGCCCATCGAGTAGGGAGTCTGAAAACAATGATGCTGCCAATCTGGGGCGCCTCACGCTTCAGGATGAGGTAAAATTTGTTATCGGCTCACGTGAAGATTATGACTATGCAAAAACCTTTCTCGGAAAACTCCCCAACTGTTTCAAAATAAAAAATATCCATTTTGCACCGCTCTATGCTATAATTGACCCCGGTCACCTAGCAGGCTGGATGCTTGAAGACGGGGTGCGCGCGCGGCTTTCGCTACAGCTACACAAAAAAATATGGCCGGATACACTGCGCGGCGTATAACAAACAGGCCACAAAGACGAAGGCTCTGCGGCTGCAATGATGCAAAATCAATATTACATTGGAGAATAGAATGAATCCACTAGACATGTTCAGGGAAAAATTTGTCGTCTACCGCAAGGTGCTTGATGAAGCAGGAGAGAACAAAGCATGGGATACGCTGTTTGACGGCTACCCCGAGCGGCAGCGCAAAAACATGGGTAAATTTCTTGAAAAGCATCCTACCCTTGCCGAAGCTTTCAGTGATGCGGTTGCGCCCTATAAGCAGATCGGCATGGACATGGAAGTTGTTGATATTTCCAACAATGATATCGATGGCGTACTTGAAATTCAGCGGGCCTGCCCTTGTCTGAAGTTCGGCATTCACTCTGACTTCAAGTTCGACAAGCCCTGCCATGTCATCTGCGAGATGGATGTGGCCGCCACTCAGGCGGCATTCCCCGGCTTGAAGGGCACTATTCTCTCCCGCATGGCCGATGGAGATTGCGTGTGCATGTTCAAATATGAGCGTAAAAAAAAATAAGCCCTCAACATTGAACCGTCAAGGCTGCCCGTGCTGCGGGCAGCCTTTTTTTGTCGATGACGCCTCCGGCGGGATGTTAACACCGCTCCCGGCAATACAAAAAAGGTGGGCTTTTGCCCGCTAAAAAAATCTAATTTCTTTTTACCGGTTCATATAACAGGTGACCGTCAACGGTTGGCTGCGGGTCGGCTTGACAAACTCAAAAAGTGCTGCTACGCTTCCAATTCATACAAAATTGACCATCCGGAATTTCATATGATTAAACAATATAAAGCGCGCGCTATTGTCTGGAGCATTGCTGGAATCATCATCCAGTTTCTGGGCCTTGCGGGCATATTTTCAGCCAAGCAGGCCACCAAGGATCTGGATCCGGCATTTGCAGGCGTGCTCCTTCTCTTGATCGGAACAGGCTTACTCAGCTTCGGCCTTTACTTTTACACACTGGCAAAAAACCAGCGGCCCGCCTGGGCGCTGGCAGGCCTTTTGTGCCTGCCCGGTTTTCTCATTCTGCATTTCCTGCCAGACAACAGCAGGCCCGTGGCCAAGCCCGCGGCTAAAAAACGAAAACGCCCCTGAGGCGACTCCCCCCCTCCAAGATCACCTAAAAATTGTTCACGTGGCGAGTTTATCGCTCCTTCTTTTATACACCCAACTGGCCGTGCCCAGAACCATCGCCTTCTGCCGGTCGTGTTCAACATGGCGGGATTCATCACAATACATATTGAAGATTTCGCTCATGCGGCAGACTCCTCATAAACAGCGATGTCCGGTTCCGCCACATTCACCTCGCCGGAGATAAACCGGGGTACAAGCAGGGCACGGATGCAATGCAGGCAGGATATATGATTTATTTATGGACGCCCCGTAGTTGTTTCAAAACTACACCTGAGCGGTTTTTTGAATAAGTTAATCTTTCAGGTTCCATACATACCCCGCAACCTATCAGCAACCAGAAAAAGAAATCGCCTGTAACTCGTTAGAATTACAAGCGATTTAAAAATTGGTGCCGAAGGAGGGACTCGAACCCTCACGTGTCTCCACGCCACCCCCTCAAGATGGTGTGTCTACCAATTCCACCACTTCGGCACGGGTAGTTTATTCTTCTAAGTGCAACAGCGCTGTTACTCTCCAGTCGGCACTTCCGGCGGCTGTGCGCCTTCAGGAGCCTGAGATGGAATGGCTTGCACGGGCATTTCAGAGGTTTTCACGCTCTTCACCAGAGAGCCTGCTGAAGGATTGGCTGATATATATGCCAGCGACAGCGATGTTACCATGAAAACGACTGCTGCGATCGTGGTTATTTTGCCCAGAAGAGGAGCAGGGCCTGCGCCGCCGAACAGCGTCTGTGTTGCACCGCCAAATGCCGCGCCCATATCTGCTCCCTTGCCTGTCTGCAGGAGCACGATCAGGATCAGCGCGATCGATGCTACAATATGCACAACTATCAATAATCCAAACATCAGTGGTATCCTTACTTGGTATAAAAAAATCTGTCAAAATTTAATAAGTTAAAAATGTTACCGCAATTTCGAAAAAATGGCAATGCTTATTTTTATGCAATCAGTGCCTTACTTGCTGAATTTTACAATCCGTGCAAAAGAATCGGCCTTCAGGCTTGCCCCGCCCACAAGCGCGCCATCGATATCCTCCTCCCGCATAAGCACATCGACATTGTCGGCCTTGACGCTGCCGCCGTATAGAATGCGCAAACCCACTGCCACCTGCGTGCCGGCAAGGGCTGCAATCAAAGCACGAATAGCCTTGTGTACCTCCTGGGCCTGAGCCGGCGTTGCAGTCTTGCCCGTACCGATTGCCCATACAGGCTCATAGGCGATGATGATTTTCGCGATATCATCTGAGGAAATGCCTGTAATGCCGCCCTTGACCTGTTTCTCTACGACCTGCATTGTTTTGCCCGCTTCACGCTCCTCAAGAAGCTCGCCCACGCACATAATGGGAATCAGCCCTGCCTTGAGCGCAGCCTTCACTTTTTTATTGACCGTATCATCTGTCTCGCCAAAAAACTGGCGCCGCTCGGAGTGCCCTATAATTGCATAAGCGCAGCCTGCGTCTTTGAGCATTGCGGGACCTACCTCGCCGGTAAAGGCTCCCGTTTCTTCCCAGTACACATCCTGAGAGGAAACAGCAATATTTGATCCTTTCAGCTCGGCTGCAACAGCATGAATGGCGGTAAAAACAGGCGCCACGACGATCTGTACGCCTTGAGCATCAGCCACCTGGGCTTTCAGATCACGCACCAGAGCAAGAGATTCGCCCACTGTATTAAACATCTTCCAGTTGCCGGCAATGACCGGTATTCTCATATATGACTCCTTTCAGAAAAGGTTGTACTCACCATAGCTGTAAGAAACGCCGGGCAGCCGCTTCCCCTCGGCTCAGCTTCTTTCACCATATTTATTAAACACTACACATCGAGGGCCTTGATGCCCGGAAGCACCTTGCCCTCCAGCAGTTCCATGAAGGCGCCGCCTGCAGTGGAGACAAAACTCACCTTATCCTGATTGCCGGACTTTTTCAGCGCCGACACAGAATCACCGCCGCCCACAATGCTCATAATTGCGGCATTGCCGATGCAATCGGCTATGGCAAACGTGCCCCGGCTGAACTCGGGAAGTTCAAACACACCCATGGGGCCGTTCCAGACAACGGTTTTTGACCCGGCAATGGCATCGCTAAAAGCCTTCACCGTTGCGGGCCCGATATCAAGCCCCTTCCAGCCCTTCGGGATATCGTCGACCGAAACGGTTTTCGTTGTGGCCCCGGCCTTCAACTCCTCGGCGATTACGCAGTCGGTCGGCAGCAGCAGAACCACATTTCTGGCCGCAGCTTTCTCCATGACCGTTTTGGCCGTCTCGATAAGATCGGCCTCCACGAGGGAGTCCCCGACTTCTTTTCCCTGCGCCTTCAAAAATGTAAAGGCCATGCCGCCGCCGATAAGCAGGCGATCTACCTTGCTGATAATATTTTCAAGCATCTCAAGTTTGCCAGACACCTTTGCCCCGCCGATAACGGCAGTCAGGGGACGCTCCGGCTTCAGCATTGCCTTCTCGAAGCTCGTAATCTCCTTCTTCATAAGAAAGCCGCCGGCAACAACGGGCACAAAATGCGTGATCGCCTCAACCGAGGCATGGGCGCGGTGCGACACGGCAAATGCATCATTGACATATATCTCGGCGCCCGCCGCCAGCTTGCGTGCAAAATCCGGGTCGTTTTTTTCTTCCTGACCGTAGAACCGCAGGTTTTCAAGCATCAAAATTTCACCCAGCTTAAGGGCCTGCGCCCGTGCAACGGCTTCATCGCTTATGCAGTCGTCTACAAATTGAACCTGCGTGCCCAGCAGCTGCCCGAGGCGCTGCGCCACAGGCAGCAGGCTCATCTCCTTGACGACCTTAGCCTTGGGCCTGCCAAGATGGGATGCCAGGATTACCGCGCCGCCGTGGTCAAGAACATATTTGATGGTGGGAACTGTTTCCGTGATCCGGTTGTCGTCGGTGATGTTCTGCTTATCATCAAGGGGCACGTTGAAGTCGGCCCGGATAAAAACCCGCTTGCCCCTCACATCAATTCCGTCAATATATTTGATAGACATGTCTGTACCCCCGCACAATAAAATTCGGCTTGTCTTTGCTGTTTGTTGTACCGCAGCCCTGCCTTGCCAGCCAATGCTAGTGTAGTGTTTCATAAATAGTTATGCAGCATTGACTTTCCGTTGTCGAGTTGGAGGTTGAGTGCAGCCAGGTTTGATTTTCTCGAGTTTCTTTCTCGCACGATCAATCTTTGCTAAAATATCGCTG
>CAIWCT010000275.1 GCA_903911225.1 uncultured delta proteobacterium | reverse complement strand
TTCCAGACATATCATTTTAATTCTTCAGACCTTGATTTCATGGATGTTGATTTTATAGATCCGGCAACAAACCAGGCTGTCGGCATACGGTGCAGAGCCAATGCCGGGGAGCTCGGGTGGGATCATACGCAATGGAACTGGGACAGGTCAGCCCATCAGTGCACGCCCAAGAACGCCCATATTATCGGGAAAAAGAACGGGTACATCGTTGACGTTACCGCAACGATTAACAACGATTATTATGCAATGCTTTCAAGCGTTACTCCGCTGACCAGTATTTTTGCTATCAACTGCCTGTTTCCCAAATTTTCGGGCACAATTAAGAGAACAAACGGCCAGGTCCTGTATACCTTTAACAATATACAGGGCGGCGGCGAATTTGCACTGCCCCGCAGTGTTATGGATAACAGCTTCGCGTACCTGTTTTCACCGCTCATCAATTATCAGTTTTACCAGCTTTTCAAAAGTTCGTTCCCCAATTGATGTGATAGTGCTTTGATACGCAGAAAGGCAGGGCAAAACAGCCCTGCCTTTCCTTTTTTTAATTCCCGCCTGCCTTGATCACACTCTAGCGAAATGATCCCGCATTACATTGGATTTTCATAAAAGACATATGTCGAAAAATCACTGACTTCAAAATAAACCTTCTTCTCGCCTGGATCGACCTGATAATTTAAATTATTATCAATATAGCCATAGCCGTAGCGGTATGCGCGGGCCTCTTTGTCGCCGGTGCCGAGGGCGGTCGACATTTTATCGATTTTTATAAACCGCTTTGCAAGCTTGTCGCCCGCGTAGATGTCAAGCACGCCGTCGGTGCCGGTCCAGTTTTGAATGCTGCGGCTGATGCGGTTCTGCGACTCCTGCGTGCAGGCGGTAACCGTCAGCGCCAGTGCGCAGAGGGCCATTAATAGCAGATAATATTTTTGTTTCATTGCTGATGCTCCTTTCAGTCCATTTTTGGCAGCGGCGTGTCTTTGGTCGGCACCGGCAGAATCGGATATTCGACTTTAGGCTGTACGCCTGTGGTTGTTTTTAAAAAGTCGGCTATCCTTTCGATTTCGCTCTGCGATAGCTTGATGCCAAGCTGAGCCGCGCCCATGATGCCCACAGCCTCCTTCAGGCACCAGACTTTGCCGGAATGGAAATATGGGGTCGTGAGCTCGATATTGCGAAGCGATGGGGATTTGAATACATACTGGTCGGATTCAGAGCCGGTAAGCTTGAAGCGGCCCGTATCGCCTGCGGTGATTTCTGCTTTGGGTTTTTCCAGAACGCCGAAGGGAAAGTAGCCAGCGCCGCCCATATTGACCCCGCCATGGCAGGCAGCGCAGCCCTTGGCCATGAACAGCTGCAAGCCATCTTTTTCGCGCGCGGCAAGGGCTTTTTCATCGCCCGTCAGGAATTTGTCGAAGCGGGAGTCTGGCGTCAGCAGCGTGGCCTCAAAAGCCTCAATGGCCATGGCCATATTTTCGAAACTTACCGGCTCTTTATCAGCGCTGAAGGCTTTTTTAAAGCGCTCCACATAATCGGGCATGCTTTTTAAAGTCTTTACGACTTCCCCGGGCGTGTTGCTCATTTCAACCGATGCCTGCACCGGCCCCTTTGCCTGCTGCGCAAGGTCAGTGGCGCGGCCGTCCCAGAACTGGGCGATATTGAATACCGAGTTTAACACCGTGGGCGAGTTGCGGCCGCCCTTCTGCCACTTATGCCCCACCGAGGTTTCCTGAAAGTCGGCGCCGCCAAGGCCCAGGTTATGGCAGGTATTACAGCTGATAAGAGCGCTTCGGGAAAGGCGGGGCTCGAAATAGAGCATTTTGCCCAGAGCGACTTTCTCCGGTGTGACGGGATTGTGAGCAAGCGCCGGCGGCTCTTTTGGTATGGGCTTAAAAAGAGCCTGTGCCTGCTGCATGACCGGATCGGCAGCCGCGATGTGCAGGGGGAAAACGAAAAGAAAAGCGGTCATAATTAAAAGCACTTTTTTCATATTGGTTCTCCCTTTTAAAAGTGTTTATTAAAAATCCGGCATCTGTCGAAATGACTGTCAAACAAAAATCAGCTCAATCTGTGTTGCCCGCTTTATCGTAAGCTCCGGCCCCTCAGATAAAAAGCCTGCATACAGCTCGCCGTCGGCCTGAAAGCAGGTGCTGCCTGGAACATTCATGGTGAGCGAATCTGTCTGAAACTGCTTAACCGATGGCAGCAGCCGCTGCAGGGGAATATCTATAAAGCGCGTCATGTGCAGCATAAACCACTGCCACAGCGTTTCAATGACCGTTACCTCGAAAAGCCCATCGGCAATGCAGCATTGATGTGCAGGCCGGGCGCCTGCGGCATAGCTTGGTATGCTCGTAACAAGAACCTGCCGCGCACCTGCTGCTATCTGCACTGTGCGGGTCTGCCTGCCTGCATCGGCATAGGAAAATTCAAGGGCAAAGGGCATCCGGTAGAAAAGATTAACAGCTGAAAACCAGGCATAGGCAGCTCTGCCATTCAAAAAAGAGGCTGCAGCGCGCATGAACGGTGTATCGCGCCCCAGGTTATAATCGTTTGAAATTTTAGCATCAAGGCCGATGCCGCAGTAATTGGTAAAATAAAGAATAGCATTTACCCTGAAAACATCAAGAGGCCGTGCAGTTCCGCAAAGCAGTGCCTCCACAAACGTTTGCAGACCTTTTTTCTTATACAGCCCGTAGCTGCCTGAAACCCGGGCAAGATCATTTCCCGTACCCAGGGGTATAATTCCCAATTGCGGTTTTTTATCCAGTTCAGCAAGTTTCTGAACGATTTGCGCGATCGTACCATCACCGCCTGCGGCAATAACAGTATCGTAGCCGGCTAAAACCTCACGGGCAATCAGCTGCCCGTCAGCCGTGGTAAATGCCGTGTCGCAGCTGTGCAGCAGTGAGAGTTTGCCCAGCAGCCTGTCCAGGGATTCTTTCAGGCGAATGCCTGTGCGCCCTCCGGATACGGGATTGATGAGGAAAAGAGTTTTTTTACTCATTGTATAATTGCCGAAACCAAACTGGAGTGATCAAGTTGCCCGCGGTGAGAATATTTTTTTTGATTTCACTCTGACGGCTTATGGCTTTTCAAATACGCTGCCATAAATTCCTGAAAAACTTCTCGCAATTCAGGGTCGTTTATCTTTGCCGACTCTGTTTCGGTAGCCAGCTTTTCGTTTGTATCAAGCTCAGGCAGGGGGCCTGGCGGGCTTTGCTGCTGCACCGGCGAGACGACAGGCCCAACTTTAAAGCGGATATCTTTGATTTTTGTGCCGCTCAGCCCTGCGTTGATTTTTTCAAGAAGCATATCGCGCAGAAAATGCAGCTCCTGCATCCAAACAGAGCTTGTGACATTGACATGCAGCACGCCTCCGCGCACCAGCACCGGGCTTGCATTGCGCGCAACAGCATCACCCACAGCGTCCTTCCAGAGCCGGTACAGCATGACCTGCTCCATTTTATCCTCAAACTTCAGGTCATGAGCGATATCTTTAATCACGCTGTCGAGCCCTGTCAGCAGGGATCTTTTTCTCATGGGCTTAGTCCTTCCCAAGACGCGTGCCCGCTGCAAGGCGATAACCCTTCAGAAAATCACCCGCCTGCATGCGCTTTTTCCCTTCAAGCTGCACCTCCTGCAGGCGCACGGCTCCGGAGCCTGCGGCAACCTCGATGCCTGCGGCCTGTGCTGTAATGACGGTGCCGGGCGGCAGATCACAAATTTTTTCAATCGCCTCGGCGCGATGAATTTTAAGTATTTTGCCATCAAGAAAGGTATAGCACCCCGGCCACGGCGTCATGCCGCGCACGCTGTTTACAAGGCTGCGGGCATCCCTTGTCCAGCTGATAAGCCCATCCTCTTTCTGCATCGGGGGCGCACAGGTGGCCAGCGCCTCCTCCTGCGCCGCCGGCTGCCAGAGGCCCTGCCTGAGCTGGTCGAGCGCCTTGCCCAAAAGCTGCGCCCCAAGCACGGCAAGCCGGTCGTGCAGGGTTTGGGCAGTGTCTTCGGGCAGTATGGGGGTGGGGTCCTGCAGCAGAATAGCGCCCGTATCCATGCCTGCATCAAGCTGCATGATGGTGACGCCGGTTTCAGCATCACCGTTTATAATAGCCCGGTTTATGGGCGCGGCGCCCCGGTAGGCAGGCAGAAGCGAAGAGTGCACATTTATGAACCCGTATGGCGGAATGTCGAGCAGCGCCTGCGAAAATATCTGGCCGAAGGCCACGACAACTGCAAGATCGGCTTTGAGCTGCCGGAATGTTTCAAGAAATTCCGGCGCGCGCACCCGCTCGGGCTGCAGCACCGCAAGAGTGTGCCTGAGTGCCAGCTCCTTTATGGGGGTGAGCTTTACCTGCTGCCCCCGGCCCACAGGCCGGTCGGGCTGAGTCACCACGGCCATGATCTGCTCACGCCGGTCGATAAGCCCCTGCAGCGATGGCACAGCAAACCCGGGCGTGCCGAAAAATACTATGCGAATATTATTCACGTTGACCCTTTTATTAAAATGATGCAGCACTATCGATGTATAACGCTGGGCAGCTTAATGTCAACACCAATCAGGCGGATACGAACGAAGAATTCATTTCCTTTTGTTTCTGATGAAAAGATACGGGAGGACTGTATGATGTAGGAAAAATAGAATATGAACATTGCAGAACAAAAATTAATGCGTAGGAAATGTGTCAGCCATTTTTTTGATCGGCAAGCATTTTAAGAATATGTTTGGCGAGATATTCCTGTATTTCGTTGTGTCTTGGAATCGGTTGTGAAATTCTGGTGTTAGGGTTCTGATACCAGTCGTGATTCCCGCCATTTCTGATAAACATACACCCCAAATCTTCCAAGCGTTTGATCAAATCCTTTCTTTTCATGCCACCTCAAGTTCAGCAACCCTGCGAACATGAGGAATGGACCCACTCGAAAGCTCTTTGTAAATATCTTTTAAATTTTCCTTTAGTTCTTCCAGTGTTACCCCCTGGGTTATATAATCGGGATATTCTTCCAAATAACCAAGCCACATGTCATTTTCCTGCCAATGGACGTATCTTTTTGTTTCCATAGCGCTCCCTTTCTAATGCAATCGTCTAATTGTATTATTGGACGATAATCAATCTGTTGTCAACAGTCAACAATTCAGAACAAATTATTTCAGGCCAATACAACCAGCCCTTTCGCCCCTCGCCACGTCCATTCAACAAGCGCCCCCCCCCGGTAATGGATTGTTGAATTTAAAACATGTATTTGGCCCTCAAAAACAGGTAAAATTTTTTGCAGGTCCTGTCAAATGAAGCCTGATTCCCTCTTGCATCAAGCAGTGGGCCACCCTCATCATCAATAAGCGTAAAAATTAATTTTAAAGGCTCCATGCCTCTATTTTTCTTGTCAGCATGTAATTCATCAACGATTGCTCCGCCAAGCGCCCACAGCTCATCAATATGGCTGTTAACAGTTTTAATGCTCAGATTTTTCTGCTTCAAAAAGGCGATAAAATCCTTCATATACGGCAAAACCTGTTTGCCATAGAGCACGTCATCCGCAACCCCAGCCCATGAGTGTGGCCAGTTTTCTATATCGGCATCCTTGTATTTCATAAATGCTGCGTCACCTTTATGGTGTGTCGCCCTGCGCGGCAAGCCGGGCAAGGGTGCGGGCAATGGTGTCGAGCGCTTCTTGGCCGGGAAGCGTTATGCTGAAACGTAAAGAGCCGTCGTCCGCCTTTTCAATGGACTGGCTGAACTGATTTTTAAATACGCCGGCAAGCTGCGCTTCCTTTTCGGTTTCCGCTTTCCCGGAAAACAGCTCGCCGATAAAGGAAAATGCCGCGCTGATAAGCAGGCCGCCGGACTCTGCCACACGCTTCTTGTGCGCAAGCTCCGCAGCCTCTTTTTCCGCCTGCGCCATCATGCTTGCATCCGGCGCTGCCTCAGGCTGTGCGCCGATCAGCAGCTCAAGCCGCCTTTTCATCTCCTCAATGCCTCCCTCAAGGCTAACCTCGGTTGTTACAGCGTCGGGATCAAGGGCCGCAAGGGCAAGCTCCTGCTTTGCTGCAAGCGTTGTCAGCAGGTTTTCCTCAAGCGTGTTTTCCGTAACCAGCAAAAACACCTGCACCGGCCGCTTCTGCCCCATGCGGTGGGCTCGGGCGATGCGCTGCTCAAGCACGGCAGGGTTCCACGGTAAATCAACATTAATAACCGTGTTTGCCGCCTGGAGGTTAAGCCCTGTTGAGCCGGCATTGGTGGTGATAAAGAGCTTGCAGGAAGGGTCTGTCTGAAAAACATGTATCAGCGCCTGCCGCTTTTTTTGCGGCACTGACCCGTCAAGCCGGACAAACTTAAGCTTCCGCTTGTGCAGCAGCGGCTCAATCAGGTTGAGCATGGTCGTCCATTCTGAAAACAGAACGATTTTGCGGTCTTCCTCAGCGCCAAGCTCGTCCAGCAGCCCGGCAAGCTCCTCAAGCTTGGTTGAATAGCCGGGATGTTTTTTATCCACAAGATAAGTGCTGTTGGCGCTCATCCTGCATAGAAGCAAAGCCTTTTGAAGCCTCAAAAAATCCATCTCCGTAAAATACTTTTTACGGACGATTTTACTTATGATCTGGCGCTGGCCGTCATGAATGGCGAGTTGCTCATCAGTGGGCGGAATTCTTCTAATCTCGGTGGTGCGCGGCGGCAGCTCCTTCATGACCTGCTTGCGGGTTCTGCGTAACAGCACGGGCTTGAGCTGCGAGCGCAGCCCGTCGAGATTTTTATACCCCAGCACCTTGCCCCGATAGTCGGTTACCCGGTAGCGATTATAGAAGCGAAACGCAGGGCCGAGCCTGCGGTAGTCGATGAATTCCACCACGGAAAAAAGCTCGGCAAGACGGTTTTCAAGCGGCGTCCCCGACAGCACCAGGGCAAAAGGCGATTTCAGGGCTTTAATAGTTCTGCTGGTCTTTGACTCCCAATTTTTAATCCGCTGCCCCTCATCAAGTATAATGAGATCCCATGGCACCGGCTCAATGACAGTAATGTCCCGCAGCACCTGCTCATAATTGCAGATTGTGAAAAAACGGTTTTCAGCATACTGCGCTGCACGCTGGCTCGCGCTGCCCAGAACAATCCGGCAGTCCCGGTTGGAAAACCGATTGATTTCAAGGCGCCACTGGGATTTGAGCGATGTCGGGCAGATTACCAGCACCTTTTGTATATCGGTATCCTGCGCCAGAAGTTCGGCGACTCCGATGCCCTGTATTGTTTTGCCAAGGCCCATGTCATCGGCAAGCACAGCCCTGCCAGCGCCCACGGCAAAAGCAATGCCGTCAAGCTGATAGGGCAAAAGCTCCGCCTTAAGGAGCGTTGTTCGCAGCGGATGCCGTGCAGGGTCTTTTCTAATGGCTGCAACCTTTTCCAGAACCCTCTCTCCATAGAGAATAGTGTTCATATATGCTTCAGCGTCCGGATACACCAGCACATCAAGGCCGAGCTTTTCAAGACCGCGTATGGCATTCAGCAGCTTTCTTGTATCAGCTATCGGCTTGTTTTTAAATTGCGCGATGAGCCGCGCTGCTTCGGCTGAAAGCTTTTCCGGTACAAGCAGCCGCAGCTCCTGCTCGTTTCCGTAGCGCACATACACTGCCAAATCCAGGATTAAATACGGTTTGTGCTGAACCGCTTTGGAAAATTTTTGTTTCACTTTTTTAATGATATGCAGAATATGTTTGCAGGTTCCCAGGGTGTTTATCCGGAAATCAGGGCAGGTGCAGTATGACTCGCCGCGCTCCCAACCCCGAAGGGCGACCCGGTAGGTTTTGCCGGACACTCGGGAGGAAACAATATAATCCGTCCACAGCTGTGAACTCTCTGTGGATGCAACCTTCATTTTTTCCGTTTGCGCACGTTCCAGGCGTTCGTCAAGCGCCTGTGCAACGAGCTCTTCTTCGCTCAGGCTCTCAACGGGCGTGCGTTCCGCCGGCGGCGCCGACAGGCCAAGCAACATCTTTTCCTCAAGCACGAGCGATAGGGCGGCCCCTATATGCACACACGGGTTCGAGCAGGCGCTGCACTGTAATTTCAGGCGATCCTTTTTTGCCGGATCAAGGCTTATGCTGACACGGGACTGCCCAAGGTTCAGCCGCAGCATGGCGTCGGTAAGCACCAGATCATTTTCAATATCTATCATATCAAAGGCCCCGCCTTTTCTCAGGAGCTTTTCACCTTCCCGCCCGAGCAGTTCGCATGCCTTCCGGTAGGTAAGGCGGGAGAGTACGTCTTTTAAGGTCCTCACGATTTTTTTACGCCTTTCACTGAAGGGGTTTTTGATGGTCTTGTAAAAAGTCGAAAATTCAACAAAATAGTCATACCGGCGAAAGCCGGTATCCAGAAATTTCAGGTAGGTACAAAGCACTGGACACCGGTTTTCACCGGTGTGACGACTTTTTACGACATCATCATGTTTTAAAAAGCAAAGAGAATGTGATGATATAATCTAAAGGAAACAGCGTCAAGGAGAATTGGCATACGGCAAGAAGGCGTGCTCTCAAAGTTTTTTGAGAAGAGAAAAGATTTTGTCCGGTATCTACAAAATGCCGGGTTCGAAGGTCCATTTTCCGGCGGCAAACATCAGTTTGCGAATAGGGTCGGTTCAAATTTTTTGTTTTATTAATCTGTCCAGAAGAATATCCTCCACATTGCGGCGGGCATCAATGACTGACAAAACATACACGCTGGTCTGCGATACTCTGTAAATAACCCTCCAGGGGGTTATTATTAATTCACGGTACTGGAGTAGCCCGAATTGCTTAAGCTCAGGCACGATGCGGCCATGATACGGGGAAGAATGAAGCCGTGAGGCGGCTGCTTTGATTTTTTGAAAAATTTTTAAGGCGTTGGTTGCGCTGTCTGCAGCAATGTATTCTATGGTGCCGATCAAATCCTTTTCTGCAACATCCGACCAAAGAACCTTGTGCATCCGTGCCATTTTATTTTGCGCTCAACATTTTATCAATATTTGCAAAAACAGCTTCCTGGGTTTTCAATTTGCCCTTTTTAATATTTTCTTCACCTTGAGCTATAAGTTTGAGCATGCCAATGGCATTGAGCATGCGGTCATAGCTTTCCGGGTCCTGCAGCACGGCGCGGGCCTCACCATTCTGTGTTATGATCACAGGCCGGTGGTTTTCGTTAATTTGCTTTAAAAGTTCAGCGGCGCATGATTTAAGGTACGTAACTGATTTTATATCTTTTGTTATATGCATGTGTGTCACCTCCAGACTTTTTATGATACCAAATAATGACCGAGTGTCAATAATAATTCCTTCTTGCATGCAAAACGAGCTCATGCTTTGCGGGAAGCAATTCGCCAGGAACCCTATGTGTCAGTGCTGTTATCGCAGTCATTACCCGGATCATTCCCCACCATTGGTGTGCGGCGCAAACCCTACCAACTTAAAAATCAAAAGACGCTTTTAATCAGTGGCTGTTGTCCCCAACGGCGGTACTGATTGTAAGGGCGTGTAGCCATACGCCCTTACTGGCGGCGGCCGTTTTTGCATCTCCCACAGCCCCAGATGCTGCAATAGAAAAGACATTTACTCGAAGACAAAGCTTGACTAAAAATAGTCATGGCGTAAAATAGCCACTGTAACAGCAGGAATACGCCATATGATAAAACGCATCCTACAAGCAAACATCCTAAAGACCTCCTTTCACGGCAAAGTCTTGATTAGAAAAACTGACCGATACTTCTTGAGAGGAACTTGCTTTGAGATGGGCAGATTATAAAATGGGGGCGATTGCAAAGCCATTGTGAAATAACATGGCCTAAAATTATCGGGTTGCGTCACCGCATTGTGCATGAATACTTTGGGGTGGACTTGGGCATTATATGGCAAATTCTCGAAAAAGATTTACCCGCCTTTAAAAATTCATTATCTCCCATCCGTGAGGTTATAAACAAATAAACTTGAATTCGCCCCGCAATAGGCATGAAAAGAGAACCCCCTTTTCACTTTATGCCAATATAGGCAGACTTCTTGTCTATCCCTGTATATTTACATCTATCAGAAGGGTGCTATTCTTGTTCCGTACCGCTTCCACGGCGAGGTAACAGGCAATGGTAGACTTGCCCACGCTCCCCCCCCTTGTCGATCCGATGGTTATTATCATTGTAGCACCTATCTGGAGGGTTAATTATTTTGGAATATCAGCGCACGTTAGGTCTGGGGAGGACAGGGGGAGTGGTTGCTCATTCCCTCCCAGCACATACCTACCATACCAACGGCCTCTTTTTTCGGTTAGATACATAGTAATAACCGGGTAGCCTTGTGTGCCCCCCCCCATATTTCTCCATTCACTCCAAGAATGGCGGTAATCAGCCCAATCTCTAGCAGCTCCACTAGAACACATATATTTCACCTCACCCTTCCATCCTAATCCTTGTTGATTTAATCTATCCGCCTCAGTTATTGGCGTTGACTCAACAGAGAGACTGGCTTGTGTGTATTCCGAGGCAGTAGTATTAAAAGCTCCAGGCTCGGATTTAACAAACAAATGGCCGTTGCAAAACACGGTATCCTTTTTTAATGCTTTCCCCCCTACCTCTAGAGCCCGCTGCTCAAACACAGATAGTGTTCTGCCCGTTGAACTTTGCTCACAACAAACACATACCAAAGCAGCAAAAACTATTGCGTAAAATAATTTAGCCATGCTCCACTCACCCTTTTGATGTTTTCGTTCATACTTCCCAGAAGGACTTTAGAGACCAATTCGCCCCCAATTAGGGACCAATTAGGGGACGTTGTGAAAGCGCCGGTAAAAGTCGGCAAAGGGTAGGGAGTGAAAGTCTCCTACATGGTAAAGGATAGCGACCAGCCATGACCCCGAGTCATGCGTCGGCCACTCGCGAGAGTGGCGGCGAAGCGTTGACAGGGGGCAT
>CAIWCT010000274.1 GCA_903911225.1 uncultured delta proteobacterium | reverse complement strand
GTATCCAGCCCTTGGGTACGCCTTTCAGTGCCGGTTCGTGGGTGAGGCTCAAATGCGTCTTGACCATCATGGTGGCATAGTCTGCGTACTGGGGATCGTTCTCGAGCATTTTCGCCTTTTGCTCCGCCTCGGGCGCCCATGTCACGCCATCTGCTCCATAGACTTCCTTGGCTATAATGGCAACGCGATCACGGAGCTTCATCTCCAGCGGGTAGAGAAATTTGAAGTCGTTTTTTTCATTGCAGGCGTCGATAATCGCATCGGCCAGTTCAAGCGCACCGTCGCCGCCGTCGGCCCAGTGAGACGATTTGGCGCACCGTGCGCCTGCGGCTTCGGCGGCTTTTCTAACCATTTTAATTTCGTCGGCCGTATCCGTATGAAACATGTTGATGCAGACAACCGGGTTGATGCCCGACTTGCGGATGGTCTTGATATGGTGAACCATGTTGCACAGGCCCCTTTCAAGGTATTCGAGGTTTTCCTTTGTGTAGGCCTCGGGAAGTGCTATGCCCGGCGTTACCTTGGGGCCGCCGCCGTGCATTTTAAGAGCCCTGATGGTCGTGGTGAGCACGGATACATTGGGCTTCAGACCGCTCAGGCGGCTTTTTACGTTCCAGAATTTCTCGAACCCGATGTCGGCTGCAAAGCCGCTTTCAGTCACATGATAATCAAACAGTTTCAGGGCGATCCGGTCGGAGATGATGGATGACTGCCCAACGGCGATATTGGCGAAGGGGCCCGCATGCACCATGCAGGGCTGGTACTCTGCCGTGCTCATGAGCGTGGGGTTTATGGTGTTGCGCATCCAGGCGCACATGGCGCCGCCAACTTCCAAATCGCCTGTGGTTACGGGCTTGCCGCTTCTATCGAAGGCGACGGTAATATTGTTGAGCCGCTCGCGCAGGTCGGCAAGGTCGCGCGCGATGGAGAGAATCGCCATGCACTCCGAGCTGACGGCGATGCCGAATTTGGACTGCATGGTAAAACCGTCCTGCCTGCCGCCGACGCCGATGATAATATTGCGAAGTGTCTGGGCGCAGTAGTCGATGATCCATCCCATTTCGATCCGGGTGGGGTCAACGTCAAGGCGCCGCATCTTTGTCAGGCGCTCAAGCTGTTCGTCATTATAGTTGCGCTCATGCTGCATGCGCGATGTCAGGGCAACCATGGCAAGGTTATGGGCGTTCATGATATCGTTGATATCGCCGGTGAGGCCAAGGGAAAATTCGGTCATCGGAATAAGCAGGGCATTGCCGCCGCCTGCTGCCGTGCCCTTCACGTTCATGGTGGGCCCGCCTGAAGGCTGGCGCAGCGCCCCGCCGGCATTCTTCCCGCGCTTGCCGAGCCCTTCCATGATGCCCACTGAAGTCGTGCTCTTGCCTTCACCAAGGGGTGTCGGCGTGATGGCGGTGACCTCGATGAACTTGCCGTCGGGCCTGCTTTCAAGGCGATCCATAATTTTTATAAAATCCAGCTTGCACAGCCTGCCCATGTGAATAATCTCATCCTTCTGCAGGCCGAGCTTTTCTCTCCACGCATCAGGGATGGGCATGTTTTTTTCAGCTTCTTCGGAAATTTCCCAATCCTTTAGCTTCGTCGCATCATAGGCCATGTCAGCGCTCCTTTTTTACAATGTATTAAGGCAAATTTTTCGATAAAAAAAATATTAAGAGCTTTTGATACTAAAGCCTCATTCTTTAAAGCTTGCAGGATGAATTCAAAATTATAATTTTTTATTACTATATTGTTTAGGTTCCGTCAACAGCATAAGAATGAATTATGTGAAAATTGAAATTTTCGGTTTGTTTGTAATATAGACTAAAACAGGGGGTAGAAGCGGCTTCTCAACACCGCAGAAAAACCTCTGCAGAGTATTCTTTCTCGATACTAAATCTGATAGTCTCGTAAAAAGTCGTCACACCGGTGAAACCCGGTGTCCAGTGCTTTGTAACTGCTTGAAATTACTGGATACCGGCTTTCGCCGTTATGACGATTTCGTGTGATTTTTGACTTTTTCGGTGGCATCAAATCTAACCAATGAAACATCTTTTTTACAAATCATAGATGTTTCCATCGCGCTCGGGAGGCGGGCCTTCTTCTTCAGGGGCTTCACCTTGTTCCGGCGCAAGCTCAACGCCGCGCAGGGTGCTCACCGAGTGGTCGAGCTTCACGCCGGACCAGCGCTCGAAATTTTTCTTGAACTTCTCGGCCCGCTGCTGGCTTTCTTCCGACTTCAGGCGGTCGATTTCATTTTTGAGTTTTTTGACGCCTTCTTCAGCCTGCTGCGATGAAAATGGCAGGCTTTCAGTGCCCCTCATTTTTTGCGAGAAGGCAAATGATGAAACCTGCTTGTGCAGCTCTCCGCTGCAGCGCGGGCAGGCTGGCCTGGTGGTTACATTTGCGCTGCGCGACAGGAAGCTGAAAATGGTGTGACACGGCTTGCAGTAGTATTCATAGATCGGCATAAGGATGTCCTTTTATAGTGAAATGTTAAAGGTGAAAATCAAGGCTACAATAGTCAAAAGCCCCAAACCGCAGAGAAATATGATGTCGGCGGTTCGCTCATAGCGCAGACCATGTTTGTCCGAGCGCATTGAAAGATAGGAGCAGATGGTGGCGCCGAAAAAGAGCACGATGGCAATGGCCAGTATTTCATCCAGCAGCGTCTTTTCATTTATGGCCAGTACATTTATGTAGCCCAGCATGGCAAAGCAGATGCCCAGCAGTGTGGAGGCCGTGGGCATAATATGCTGTGAAATATTGCTGCTCTCTTTTTTTTCTGATGACATTGCTATTGCCTCAAGTGCTGTCTGCAGACGCCTACACGATAACGGTTTTTTTGATTATTTTCACAACCATGTCAGGATCATCGGTAAGCGTGAATAGATCCAGGTCTTCGGCTTTTATCATGCCGTGGGCAAGCAGCTCGTTTTTAATCCATTCCATAAGGCCGCCCCAGTAGCTTGTGTCGAACAGAATGACGGGGAATGGTTTTATGCGGTTTGTTTGAATGAGGGTGATGGCTTCGAAAATTTCATCCAGCGTGCCGAAGCCGCCGGGCATGCCCACATAGGCCTGCGCGTATTTGATGAACATGACCTTGCGCACGAAAAAGTATTTGAACTCAAGGTGCATGTCTGCAAAGGGGTTGGGCTTCTGCTCCATGGGCAGCCTGATATTGAGGCCAACCGACCTGCCGCCGCCTTCTCGCGCGCCCTTGTTGCCCGCCTCCATGATGCCCGGCCCGCCGCCCGTAAGAATGTTGTAGCCCGCCTCGGCAAGCTTGCGCGCAATGAGCACGGTTTTTTCATAGGCATCATCGCCAGGCTTTGTGCGGGCCGAGCCGAAGATGCTTACGCAGGGGTTGATGTCGGAAAGGCTTTCAAACCCTTCAACAAATTCGGCCATGATTTTGAACAGGCGCCAGGCATCCCCGACATTAAAGGAATCAAGCAGGTACTGCTTTTCATGTTTGTCCATAATCAAAGGCTCTTTTCTGTAGTGTTCACTCTGTCAGGGGAATGTTCTGACCATTGCAATGTTTCAAAAATATACCCTTGCCCTGCAATTTTCTCAAGTGATTATTCGTCCGGATATGCCGGCCTGCATCCCTGTACTATATACTGGTGAATTGCAGAAAACAGGCTTGCCTCCCCGTTGGAGTATTTTTTTTATAGATGTTTTTGTCAGCTGATCACAGCGAGAGATCTTTCGGCTGAAGTACAATGTAGGTGTTAAGATTGATCCGCATGGGCGCTCCATTCGGATTCATCCCCCGTAGCGAATGCCCTATCTAGCTATAGCGGGAAAACAACTTGAAATATTTTGTTTTTTATTTTATTTTTGACATTCCATCCTTGCCCCGCAATATTGCCTCATTTATATAATTATTCTGTCCGATAAGATAAACTGGCTCTTTTTTTCGGGGGGGCTGACTCTCAGTTTGTGCGCGCCGAATGGCAATTGAAGGCTATTAATTTATATTAGTTGGTAAAATGGATATAATTAAACTCATTAATAATAAAAAAAATAAGGGCATCTTCTATAAGGATGCCGCCCTGTTTGATGTTGATGCCATTGCAACAT
>CAIWCT010000273.1 GCA_903911225.1 uncultured delta proteobacterium | reverse complement strand
GTTTTGCCATAGCCCACATCGCCGCAAATCAGGCGGTCCATGGGCATGGGTCGGGTCATGTCGTCCATGACATCGCCGATGGCCGCAAGCTGGTCGGGTGTTTCCTCATAGGGAAACGCGGCCTCAAACTCGCGGTAGGTATGATCAGGCGGGTTGAAAGCATGGCCCTTGAAAACCTTGCGCGCCGAATATAGTTCGATCAGATCGCGGGCGATTTTTTCTATCGACTCGCGAACCTTGCGCGTGGTGCGGGCCCAGGTCGTGCCCCCGAGCTTGTCAAGGCGGGGCTGGCCGTCGTCGGCGTTTTCGTATTTGTTGATAAGGTTTATGCGGTCAACAGGCAAATACAGCTTGTCGCCGCCCTGATACTCAAGCTGTAGATAATCGGCGCGCATGCCGCCGGCCTCAAGGGTTTTAAACCCAACATACACACCGATACCATTGTCTCGGTGGACAATAAGGTCGCCGCTTTTGAGATCGCTGAAATCGGATATGGCAGTGCCTTCCTTGTAGCGCTTCACTGCCACGCGCTTTCGCTTCTGGCCGAAAATCTCCTCCTCGGTTATCAGAACCAGAAGCCCGTCTTCATAGCGGAAACCGCGCGAGAGCCTGCCGATACAGATTTCTACGCGGCCACCTGTTGCCTCGCCCGCCACATCGGAAAATGTCCGGTCAAGAGTGATGGAGGTCTCAATCTCATAATCTGCAAGCAGGCTGCCGAGGCGCTCGCACTGGCTCTTGGTATGGCAGAGCAGCACCACCTGTACGGCATCTGAGAGCCATTTCTCAATTTTCTGCGCAAGCGATGCGAGCGCACCGGCCTGCGTGTCGAACGAGAGCATCTCCTTGCGAATGTCCTCATTTGACCGCGCGGTGAAGCTCACGCGGCACTGGTCGCGGCGCTCAATGTCCCAGCCCTGCAGAAACACTTTTTGCAGGGCCACGGGCAGATCGCCGGGTGTAACAGCCTGCACAAAAAGCTCTTCCGGCGGTGATACAACCCAGCGCTCGTCGCTTGCCGCCTGATAATTTTCTGCAGCCTCGGCGGTAAGCTCGGCCATGGCATCATCTATCTCTTTGCGGTCGCCCCAGAAGGTAACCAGAGAGGATGGCAGATAATCAAAAAGTGTTGCAAGCTGCGGGTACACAAGCGATAGGCAGTACTCAACACCGGCAGGCAAAAGCCCGCTCTGGATATTATCGAAAAATGTCTTGCCCTTGCTGCGCGAAAAGATATCTGAAAGGGGCGGCTCCATGGCCCGAAGCGCCAGGTCGTCAAGAACATCCCGGGTCAGCAGCACTTCGCGCACGGGCACAAGGGTCACGGCTTTTAATTCATCTCTGGAGCGCTGTGTCTGAGGATCAAAAAATTTCATCGACTCGATCATGTCGCCGAAAAAATCAAGGCGCACAGGCTGGGGGCAGCCCGGAGGGAATATGTCCATCACCTCGCCGCGAATGGAGATATCGCCCCGGTCCTCCACAACGCTCACGCGGGTGTAGCCGCACTGTATAAGGTCTGCGCACAGGCCGTCGCGGTCGATCTCATCGCCCTGCTTTACGGTACGGCAGCCGCTGATGAGTGTTTCAACAGGCAGGATTTTTTGCAGCAAAGCCCGCGCCGTGGTGACGACGATACACGGGGCATCAGAGTCGCACAGGCGGTAGAGGGTCCAGAGCCGCTGGGCATTGACGTCGCAGTGGCTGAGCACGTCTTCATATGCCTGCGTTTCAAGAGGTGGGAACAGCAGCACCTCGGATGCGCGCATGTCATCGGGGTTTAGCGCTCGGTTGCGGTAGAAAAGAAGCTCATCGAAAAGCTCCTGCGCCTGCTCAACCGTAGCGGTGACAAAGAGAATATGTTTCTTCAGCAAATCAAACAGCAGCGAGGTGACAAGCGCCGGGGCCGAGCCTTTGAGCCCCACAGCATACACCTCGCCCTCGCCCGCCTGAATGGCGTCAAGCAACTGCCTGCCGGGCTGCCCAGCGCTGAAGAATTTTGTGAGAAGGAGGGACATGGATTTGTTGAATTTATTTTTTTGTCTTTATTACATAAAAAAAGGCGACGAGCTGTATGGCTATAAAAAGAGTCAATGATGTGAATAATATAATTGGCACATGCTCAAAAGTATTTTTGTAGTTTTCTAAAGTTCCCCCAGCAATTGAAACACTAGTATATATTATAAAAGCTGATGCATAGTGAACAAATGCAGCAATAACAATTTTTTTGATTTATTAAGACTGTTTTGTTTGGAAAATATTTTTGAAAAATAGAACGCATATAGCGCACCATTAAGAACTACCGCAATAAAAAGATATACTTGGCTGGACTTTGGAGCGATCAAAAAAGCTATCGGGAAAAGATAGGCTAATGGCCCTTGATACAGCAAAAAAGGCAATATTATTCCATGCCCAAATCCACACAGCAGAAATCCCATTATCGCAAGTGCAATTCCTGCGACACCACCGATAAGAATATTTATAGTTTTTTTAAAGTCGTCTGATCCCATCAATATTTCTTATGGAGAAACAGGTGTCATCTTGCCTATATTTCGAGCGGATAATTAATGCAAGGGCGAACAAGCAGATTCGCCCCTACAAGGGCATTGTTTTTTTGCCGTAGGGGCAGACCTATGTGTCTGCCCGTCCTTTTAAAATAAAAATGTGGGCATGACTTCCCAGCCCCGGCCCACGCTTTCAGAACAAATTTTATGCGGTATTTAATATGGCCTCGCAGCATGAATATCCGGAAAATTTTTAAAGTGCTTAATGTTCTGCGTTGCTATTTTCAGATTATATCTGGCTGCAGTGGCAGCTATCATGCAATCGAAGAAACAGACTCCACCGCTTAAATGAAACTGCTTATACCAGCCCAGCGCTGTTTGGGAAATTTCATTATCAATCAAAAGCATTGTATACTGCCTCATCTCCTGATCAAGCTTGCGCTGCTCTGTCCGATTGCGGCACCCAGCCACTCTGCGGCATCCGCCCGCCTTTCAATACCTTGCCGCAAAGCAGTGGCATAGACTGCCGCATCGGTGATATCTGCACGATTGGCCCACATACCGAATGCCGGATGCTGCGGCTTGCGACCCGAAACTTTTTTAAGGCCAAGTTCGGACTTTTGGTGCAGCAAAATCACTTCCACTTCACCAGTCGAGATGCTTTTCGGCAGTTTTACCACCAACTGATGATCCGTTGTTACAGTGCCCTTCAAACGGGTGGCCAGCATGGCTTTGCTCCTTCTGTTTGTATCTTGATTAGTACTATATTGGAAAGACGGTTTTCTGTCAATTCCAACAAAGTTCAGGGCGAACAACCAGGTTCGCCCCTACTGGTATTTAATCACGAAAAAATACACCAAGAAAAAAAGGCGGCTAAAGAATTTCTTCTTTAGCCGCCTTCTCTTCTTTGGCCATTGACTAGATAAAATGAAATCGAGAGCTTGCAACACTCGATTTTTTTTAGTAGTATATATCTAGTAATATTACTAGATAAAGGAGGCTGCTATGGGTTACCCGACAAAAGTCCAATTGATCAAACGCAAGCAGAGTGAACAGTGGTACATCAATTTTCCTGCGGCCATCGCTCAGGCGATGGAGTTCGAACGGGGGGAAACGGTCCAATGGATTATCGAGGATAAGCAGAGTCTGGTGCTGCGTCGTCAGAAGGTGCCGCCATCAGCAATGAAAAAAAAACGGCAGGAATAATAGATTCTTTCAATCAATTATTTGATCTGGCCAAACCAGCCTTTGTGCAGGAGCGCACATTCCAGCGCGCACGCACCTTGGCAATAAGTTCCGTGATCGGCTTGGGACGTAAAACGGTGACCGGAATGCTGTGCACCAGTGCCCAGCAGTTCACCGATTGGTCGGCGGCCTATCGTCTGTTCGAACAGCAACGTTTTAATAAGAAAGCGCTCTTTACCCCCATACGTCGAGAAGTTGTTGCGCGTATCGGTCCCGAGGAGCCGTTGGTGGTCTTGATGGATGATTCATTGATTCGCAAACGAGGCAGGAAGGTGCACGGAACCGGATGGAAGCGCGATCCGTTGGGTCCGGCATTCTGTTCCAATTTTGTATGGGGACAACGGTTCCTGCAGATATCAGCGGCTTTGCCTGATGATGCCGTACCAGGACGGGCCAGAGGTATTCCCATAAACCTTACCCATGCCCCATCCCCTGTCAAGCCAAGCAAAAAAGCATCCTCGCAAGCTTGGGATGACTACAGAAAACAGCAACAATGTATGAAGATAAGCAGTGTGGGGGCTTCTCAGATACGTGAGTTGCGGGAACAACTTGATCGGGAGGATGCCGGCCGCAAACTTATCATCTCAGTAGATGGCGGGTTTACCAATCGTACGGTGTTTCGTGACATGCCCGGCAATACTGTAGCAATCGGGCGCATCCGCAAAGATGCACGATTGTTTCTCCCGCCGAACAAAGACGTGGCGCCCGGTCGTGGACGGCGGCGCTGGTACGGGCAGCAGTTGCCCACACCTGAACAGATGCGCCAGGATGAATCGATCCCCTGGAGCAAGGTTGAGGTATTTGCCTCGGGCACGCGCCACACCTTTGAAGTCAAAACTATCGCCCCTGTTCGCTGGTTGGGCACAGGAGAAAAAGATGTACGCCTGGTGATGGTGCGCCCCTTAGCCTATCGGCCCAGAAAAGGAGCAAAGCTTCTGTACCGCAACCCGGTATACCTAGTGTGCACTGATCCGCAGCTACCGCTAGAGCGGTTGCTGCAATCGTATGTGTGGAGGTGGGAAATAGAAGTGAACTTCCGGGATGAAAAGACGGTTCTGGGAGTTGGCGAAGCTCAAGTTCGCACCACGACAGCAGTAGAGACCGTGCCGGCTTTTGTCGTTGCCGCATATGCATTCCTGCTTCTGGCTGGGACGAGTCGGATTAAAGGAAAGGCTCACCTGCCACAACCGAAATGGCGCAAGTCTACCCCTTTAGAAAGAGAATCTACGGCAAAGATGATCGGGAGGTTGAGAGCTCAGCTGTGGGGGAAAGCAATGGGGATTAATTTACACCACTTCGCTGACAAAATCGCTATGAATACGAAGCCGGTTTTATTCGAAAATTCTTTACCTGCGGCGGTTTGTTATGCCTTTAGATAGCCAAAGACAAGAAGGCGGCTAAAGAATTTCTTCTTTAGCCGCCTTTTAATTATTGTGCGAAAAAACGCTGATGACTCTAAACGATACGGGAGAAAAAATAATGGTATCGCTTATCTGCTGTCGCATCGGCATAAGGTGTTTGGGCTTTGTGTTCTAGAAACCCATTTTTCTTCTGTTCTTGCGTGCAGCAGCCTGTTTCCGTTTCTTTTTTACAGACGGTTTTTCATAAAATTTTCTGTTGCGCATTTCTCTAAAAAGGCCGTCTCTGCTAAGATTTCGTTTCAGGATTTTCAGAGCTTTCTCAACATCATTCCCGATGACTTCTACTTTCAATATCCTTATCTCCCCCCTCTCCCAGGCCCACGTCCTCCTCGGCCTCTGTCAAAACCGCCCCGGTCTCCCCGGTCTCCACCGAAGCCACCCCTGTTGCCGCCAAACCCGCGGCTTTCCCTGGGCTTTTCGGGCTGAGCTTCGGCCACGGTTATTGTTCTTTCCATAAAGGATGTTCCGTTCAGTTCGGCTATAGCCTTCTGAGATGC
>CAIWCT010000272.1 GCA_903911225.1 uncultured delta proteobacterium | reverse complement strand
TAGGCTCCATTCAGCCCTGTCCAGGCCATGTCGCCGGTATGCTTCCCCTCGTACTGCAGGGGCTTGTCGAACTCGTACAGTGATTCAACCCGCAGCACCGGAGAGGTCGTTTTCTGGAAACGTATATCCGTGAGCTCCTTGTTGATGGTAAAGCCGACGAGCTTCCGTATTGCGTACTCCTGATTGAAATTCAGCTGTAGAAACCTGCGGTCCCAGGTCGGCAGGACAAGGTTAGGCCCGGTAGGCTTTAAAACAAAATCCTGCTGCTTACCGTAAAAACCGTTCACCGTACAAAGCCATCCGTTTAAATCACCCACCATCCGAACGCCAAATTCCGCATTTTTAATATTCGTATGCGGGTCCTTGTTTGCCAACTGGACTCTTACGCCCGTGGGCAGATTAGGCTCCGCTGCAGCCCATACGCCGCCTTCGGATTGGTAGGCTTCAAGGCGGTTAACCTTGGGTTTGCCGGGATTTACTATAAAATCAAAATGCAAATCCCTGACTCCAAAGGGCTCAATTTTCGGGAAAATGCTGGTCTGTATAAGCCAGAGCGGAATACGGGTGTAGCGGTAGCCCTCATCAGAATCCCGCAAATTGAATTCGCGTCGCAGGTCCTGAGGGTTGATGCAGTCCATCAGGCGAAGTCCGTCGCTTTCACCCCAGACGACCTGCTGCTTGCCGATTCGAAAATTAACGTATGTCGTTTTAATATCGGCATAAAGCTCACGAACAATTTCTCCAGCGCGGTCGTCTCTGTTGGTTTCCCATGAAAGGTTCCGCTCTGATCTGCTTTTCTGAGCAGGTGTGCTGGTTGCTTTTTCATACCAGCTTGTATCGTCATGTAAAGCATAGGCCATGTCGCCCAGCACCCGGTGAATGCCGTAGAGCGAAAAATTTGAAGAAAGCTTGTACTCCCATTCGATCTGCGTACTGAAATAATCAGTGAGGTTCTTGCCTGAATACGTCGGATCAACTCCCCAGGCCGATTCCTGCGTAATAAAACCATTGAGCTTCAATGGCTGCCCGAAAAGCGTATACATCCCTCCTGTGTCAACCTTACCGGTTGTATCCTCAGCCTTGGCTGATTGGGCCGATTGAGGATAAAACACGAGGGCTGCCATGATAAAAAGCATACTCATAAAAATATATTTTGTCTTTTTCATTTTGTCCCCCTTTGCCAGTTAATATGCTTCGTTTCTCCTATAACGCTGCTTCTCCAAAGGCCTCCCGCGATGCTCAAACCTCCTTTCTTGCATGTATGGTTAAAAAGTTTATGTCGATTGACTATTCTTTAAACGATCAATCTTTAGGATCAGCTCCTCAACACCTTTAACATGCTGAAGAATATCGCGCACGGTTCTGCCCTGGGCGACAGCCTTATCCAGATGCATCATTCTGCTCATAACCAGCCTGAGCATGCTTTCAGCAATCGGGGCAAAGGCGTTGGAATACTGTTCGGCGACAAAATTCACCACTTCTTCCGTAACCTTAACGCCTTCGCCGATCAGACATTCAACGGTTTTGATATTGCCGTGCAGCAGCGCCTTGCCAATAGGCTGATCCTTTACCGTTGCGCCGTCATTTACCTCGGCGCCGTTTTTTATGAGTATCCTGGCTGTCTCGTCAAATCCGCAGATAGCGGCAAGGTGTAGCGCCGAATTGCCTTGTGCATCATGAGCCCGCAGATTCACGCCAGCATCGAGCAGCATCTTCACAATCGCCAGCCGGTTCTCTGCCTGCGGGATCTTTACTGCTTCCATCAGCAGGGTGTAGCCGTCAGCTGTGCCGATATTTGCATTGGAGCCGC
>CAIWCT010000271.1 GCA_903911225.1 uncultured delta proteobacterium | reverse complement strand
TGTCCGTCGCCAGAAAAGTAGCTATAGGGCACATTGACAGGGAGTAAAACATATTTTAGGCCCCCTCCCTCAGTCCCTCCCACAAGGGGAGGGAAGAACGATTAACCAACAAAGGTCGGTGTGGGCTGAATAGTTACTAATACTCAATAGACTATCCCCAGGTTACAGCAATCTGTAGCGTGCAGCCCCGGGCCGCTTTTGCTTGACACTCCGTACTGTTTTCCTGATAATGGCTCCGCGCAGACTGCCTGCGGAAACCAAATATGCATTATGTCAATTATGGTTGAGCCTGCTGAAATATCGTCGGGCTCCCTATCCTGCACCACGGAGCTGCGGTGCTGAAGATCCGGGATGAGTGATCGTGAAACTGTGCAGTATCATTCTTAACTATTTTGGAAGCGCCGATACCATCGCCTGCGTCAGAGCCCTTCTTGGCCAGCCTCTGGATAAAATCTGTATTATCGAGAACTCAGGAGGCCATAAAGAGCTTGATATCCTTTCTGCCGCCTTCAGCGGCTTTCCGCAGGTTGAAATCATTTCAAGCGGGCAGAACCTCGGCTTTGCCGGCGGTGTAAATTTGGGCCTGAAGCGCATGCTTCCCCTTGGATTTGAGATGGTCGTAATACTCAATAACGACACGGTGCCCCCACCCGATCTTATAGAAAAGCTCCTTAAAGGCGCGGATGACCTTGACCTTGCCTCTCCGGTTATCTACCGCTACCCGGATCAGAATGTGCTCTGGTCGCGCGGCAATTATTATAATGCCTGGACAGGAACGCTCAGCACCGGCAAAATTTCAGGTATCCCGGGCAGCATATTTTATCTGCCCGGCTGCTGCCTGCTGGTGCGCAGTAAAGTTTTCGAAGCCATCGGTCTTTTTGATGATTCGTTTTTTATGTACGGCGAGGATGTTGAATTTTGCCATCGTTCGGCTCAGGCAGGGTTTTGCATCGGCATTGTGCCTGACGCCCTCATATATCATAAAACAGGCGCCGCATCGGTGCAGAACTCACCATTCTATGAGCTGAATATAAACCGCGGCCACCTGCTGCTTGCGCAAAAGCTTTTCAGGACACAACCCGCGCAACTGTTTGCTCTTTGCATAAAGTTGCCGATGCTTTTTCTGCGGGCATGCCTTCGCACGCTCCGCTTCCAAAACTGGAATGCCCTGCGGGGATATGCCTTGGCTATAGCTGATTTTTTTAAAACCTGAGGGGTGCCGTTAGCCGTTTTGATTTTACAGCAAACTTCATCAAGATAAAATAGTCCCGTACTTTTCCTTCATCCGTTGCTCAATTATTTCTTTATTGTAGCTGCTCTTGCCCACTCCCTGATCCACCCATACGGAATGGCCTGAAAACCCCTGCCAGCCATGAACATAATAGTTCAACCGCTCTTCCTTGTTCGGGAACGGATCGCCGAAGGAATATCCTAAAGCTATGGCACGGTCAAACCAGTAGGCGCCAACATCACCGTGATCATCATAATTTCCAAAGAAAACACGTTCAGTCTTGAGAATATTTTTTGCCGCCTCAACAGACAGCAAGCAACTCCATTCATTAATACGGCATACCCTCATAGCGCTGCTGATTTCACCATCGGTGACAGGCCATATTTCCGAAGGATACCGGCCCTGCATAATCTTGGCAGGGTCGCAAAAATAGGGTTTTTGTTGATATGGACAAACCCAGCATTGCCCAAGATCACCGATTATGCCAGGTTTAGTTAATTTTTCTGCATAAGCTATATACTCCTGCAGAACATTTTTCCCAAATTCCATATCATCATGAATAGTGAACAAGTATTTTTTATCTGTTACATCAAGAGCCCATTGATAGCGAATATTGCGCCTTCTGCAGAACAGGCGATGCTGGGTTAAAAGCTTCCGCTTTTCATTTGCTAACAATGCCCGCAATTTTAAATAGCGGGGCCAGTACCCGAGCACAAATTCCTGAGTCCAGCCAACCCGGTGCGTGTTCTTTCTTACAAAAATTTTCCATTTGCCAAAATAGCTTGTAACCTTATCCGACGTATATTTATTAAGAACTTCCTCTGGCGAGCAGTCATCGTTTATGTAAACTGCATCAATCAGGTCTTCGCTGTGCTCCTTCAGCGTCATCAGCGCATACAAAAGAGATTCCGGCTTCATGTATGATTGTATGGCTACATCAACTTTCATTTTCATCGCGTTCTTTCATGAGAATAATTAGTGCGCCCCTCACCCAATACTGTTCATTAAAGCCAAAAACCTCCTCGCCCCCGGCACGGGGGAGAGGGCGCCTGTTTTCCCCCACCCTTGATGGGAGGGGATAAAGGGGAGGATGCCTAACTGATAATTTTAAATGTCATAGCCCGCTAGCCCAGTTTTGCACTTAATAATCTTTCTATATCCCAACAGAAATGCCGCCGGATCCTGCTGCTGATCATTCCCTTTGATTTTCTTTCCCTGCGATCATTCCATATTTTTGAAAAATTTTGAATTACCCACCACCTCGATTTAAGCAAAACATTCCACGGGCTGAAATTTTTTGCCGGCTGGGGCCGTGCTGCACTTTCCTGCTTGCCGGGAAGAAACTTGCGGAAATTTCTGCTCAGCGTTCTTGCTGCATAATAGAGTTCACCGGACACAATCAACCATAATGGAAAATTTAAAAGCTCCACGAGCACCCTGTTTTTTTCGGACTGATATATTTTAAAAAACGACCGCGCACCGGCGGTTTTTGATTCTTTATGATAGATGACTGCATCAGGAATACTGACCCCTTTGAACGACAGGGTATTCAATCTCGATCCCAGGTCGATATCTTCAAAATATGCAAAAAAGAGTTCATCGAACAACTGATCGCCGTGTATTTTAACGGCCTCAAGGCATTTTGATGAAAAAACAGCTCCTGCCCCGCAGGCGCTGAAGATGGGCTTTATTGCCCCGGGCCCTTGAAATGGCTGCAGAGGATTTATGACATAGCCGGTTCCATCGGGCAGTATGCCGTCGCCATCCGAGCAGATAAGATCAGTTTCGGGATAATACATGATTCTGGCAGAACCAAAATCGGCCCCGGCTGTTGTAAGGCCGGCGATAAAATGTGTAAGCCAGTTCTTGTCCACCAGGCAGTCGTTATTAAGGGTTATGATATAATCAAAGCCTTCTTTAATAGCCCGGTTCATGCCGTCATTACAGCCTCCGGCAAAACCCCTGTTTGTTTCATTGCAGATCAACTGTACCTCGGGAAACATTTCCCCGAGCCGCGGACCCTCATTGCCGGCTGAGCCGTTATCAACAAGAAAAATCTTATAGTTGCCATAGGTTGTCTGTCTGAGGGAGTGCAGACACTCTACGGTATCGTCAAAACCATTCCAATTGAGAATAACAATGGCTACAGATGGTTCCTGAATCACATTTTTTCCTTGAAGAGGGATTACTGTGTCGGCGAGCCGGCTTGAAGCCGCCTTTTCTTTTTTCGCTGCAGCCATTCCGGCACAAGCCCCGAGGCAATAAGCCTGCCGGTAAAACCGTAAAAAATTTTTTCCGCAACCCGCTGAACTCTTTGCTGCGCCACCGGCGTTCTGGCATCCCAGGAGCCGCAGGACGTATATATTTTGGGGTATGCAGTGCGATACTCCTGCAATACTTTTTTCAAAGTTTTAAAATACCCCGCGTTCAAACTGCCCATTGACAGATGATGCAATTCGGCGGGCAGCACATATACATCCAGTCCCGTCGCCTTTACCCGCAGGCAGTATTCCACCACGTAGAGATGCCAGTCATCACAGACCTCTTCATTAAAGCGGTGCCGCTTAAAAACATCTGCGGGAATTATGGCGCAGCATTCATCAACGGTCATAGCGCTGACGGGCTGGTGCAGCTCGTATCCGTCATTGCGCGGCGGCGTGCCGTGCGTGATATTGGTGATAAGCCGGTTCTCTTTTTCGCTGTTTCCCGCAACCCCCGCTACGCCAAGATTCGGCAATGCGTCAAGCATCTTTTCCACATCTTCAAGCCATGAAGCCGAACAGATGTTGATATCCTGATGGGCAAACATAATATAATTTGAGTCAGCCTTAATCTGCCGTGCCCCATAATTAAGGGCCTGCGCAGCGGAGGCGAACCGGCTGTCGCTGTTGTCAAGAGCGATGAGCTCAAACCGAGCTGTCTGCCCCTGCAGGCTTTTAAGAAGGGTTTCATCAAGCATTTTTTTATTATTATAGATACAAACGATTGCTATCATAGACAGAACCATTTCATCATTTCACCGTCTTCAATATTTCCGGATACGCGAATGCGCAAACGTTTAAAAAATAATTTAGGCAAGCAGGCCAACGCCTCCATGTTGCCCTGCACATGGGCGAGGGCATGCCGAAATTTTTTCGCCCGTATCAAGATTACGAGATTGGTGATAAAGGCCCTGGGCCTGCTTGTAAGAAAGCGCATCATGGCGGCCCGGGGCGCGTTTTTGATTATATAAAAATATCGATTGCGCTCAAGCAGCCTTGTTTTTACCGGCGATTCTTTACCCAGTGTTGCGGAATGACCATGATAGACAACGGCGCCGGGCGCATAGACCGCTTGCCACCCTTTCAGGCGGGCGCGGAAAGCAAGGTCGACATCCTCATAATAGGCAAAAAAATCTTCATCAAACAGGCCGATCTGGTCTAGCATGTCTTTTTTGTATAGTGCCGCACCCGCGCACACACCAAAAATATCCATGCCCCGGCTGAACTCTTCATCATCCTTCAGTCCATGGCCGATCGCAGCGGCGCCCGTTTCGAGATGCTGCATGGATATGCCTGCTGTATCTATAAGCCCGGCTGTATCCATGGCCAGCATTTTGGGCTGATAGGAACCGGCTCGCGTCTCATGCTCTGCAGTACGGACAAGTTCCTGAATGCAATTTGGCAGGACGACGGTATCATTATTAAGCAGCATGATATACTGCACATCCCGTGTCTGTGCCGCATAGTGTATTGCAATATTATTGCCTTTCGCAAAACCATTATTTTTTTTGCATGCAATAAGCATGAGTTGCGCTCCGGGAGCCGCATGGTTCACCCACCCCTTAGCCGTTGTCTCTTTTTCTGAAACAATCATGGTCGCAACCGGTTTGTTTTCAGGGCTGTATTTAAAAAATTTCGAATCAATCTCGATCTCACCGCCTGCCCATTTTTTGATTTTCTCAACAGAGCCATCGATAGAGCCGTTGTCGACAAGAATGACGGCATAATTGGAATATGTCGATTGATAGATCGACTCCAGGCATCTGATGGTATCCTGCCATCGGTTCCAGTTAAGAACAATGATGGCGACTGAGGGATCTTTTTTCATGCTCCTGCCTTAGATAAATTGCTTGATGACCCGAAGAATGGCAGGGCCAGCGGCAGCGCTGTCATAGCGCTGGCGAACCTTTTCAGCAGCTCTTGCGCCCAAACGCTTTTTTAGTTCGGGCTGCAGGGCAAGCCTGATAATGCTTTCGGCCATGGCAGAAAGATCAAGATACGGAATAATATAGCCTGCATCCTGCTCAACAAATTCAGGCACAGCGCTAGCGCCCTCGAAACAGATTACCGGCTTGCCCAGGGCAGCGGCCTCAAGGCTTGCCAGCCCGAAACTCTCCTCCCGCGAAACCAGCACAAAAACATCACAGCGATTAAAATAATCAAGCGGATTTGAAACATCCGGCACTATATGCACCCTTCCGGACAAACCGGCGCTGGCGATATCATGATTGATTAAATAGTCATCGATGCCTTCATTTCCCCCGCCAATCCAGAGAAAATGGATGGGCATATCCGGATAATCGCGCGCGATACCATAGGCAAGCTGGATAAAAAGATCTTTGCCTTTGACCCAGTTGGGGCCCTGTCCCGAGCCGCAGACGATAAATGCTCCTTTTGGTATGCCCGGAGGCAGTTGCACCTTGTCACAAATCCCTTCAAGGAATTTTATATTAATATCCGGGCAGACCACCTCGATCTTATCTGGTGGAATGCCATGTGTTTTCACGAGATTTTTTTTTGTTTTTTCCGACACGGCAATGTACTGCGTCGTATGCTGCTTTATGAGAGTCATGTTTTGGGGACCGTATGACCGAATAAGTGACTCAGGCTCATGCACATGACAAATCACCGGACAGCGTAGACGGGAAAGAGCGGCGAGCATTGTACCGTTTGCGATTGTATTTGCATAGACAAGCCCGATGTCGGCTTCTATCATTCTCCGCGCAAAACGGGCATAGCAGCTCGAGTATTCATCAGCCCGTAAGCCGCACAGGACAAACGCCCTTTTCATATATCTATCGAGCTTGTCTGGCACACAGAGCGTTGTTTTGCCGATGTTGCGAAAATCGTTCAGCAATCCTCCTCCGGCCAGCATCACTGTCTCAAAGGCAATCCCGGTGTGCTCCTTTAGCCACTGCTGCACCTGAAGCAAAACAGAGGGCGCGCCGGAGCGGCCGGCATAATGACTCACAAAGAGAATTTTTTTTTGCATTGTCAGCCGTCCCCTATGGCAAAAACTAAAGCCCAAATGATGGTATCTTTAAACAGAGATTCCTGAACTCTGAGGCAAACCAAAAATACGCATGCCGCCAGTCCAGAAATGATCCGGCCTTATATCGATAAAAATCCCGCTTATTGCGATAAAAATAAACACGGCGCATGTTTCCTGCACGATCCAGAGGACTTCGTATCACGCCGTTACCTCGCAGGGCTGCATCAAAAACGGCGGCAAGTTTTTTATAGGTTGCCGGCATTGTAAGGCCGGCTCTGACGCTGCTCTGCGGAGCATCGCGATAAATGGCCAGCGCCCTGTCAAGAACCCACACTTCCCCCAGCGGCGCGATGCGCAGCCAAAACTCGTAATCTTCGCACGACGCCAGCGCGGCTGCCTCATTGAGCAGCCCTGCTTGAGCAAATACGGTCCGGCGCACAACGGCGGTACAATTTATGATAAAGTCGGTCTCCGCCAAAGCTTCAACCGATATGCTGCCGGAAACGGGCTCCGAAAAAAACAGCGGCAGATCGCTGTTCCGGGATGCCGTCCCGTTCCAGATATAGGCATTGGAGCCCAACAATATGCAGTTCGGATGCTGCTCCATGAAACGAATCTGTTCCTCCAGCTTTTCAGGCAGCCAAAGGTCATCATCGTCTAAAAAAGCTACAAACTGCGCTGAACCTTTTTGTATGGCCCTATTGCGTGGCGCTGCGGGAAGGCCTGCATGCGCACCGGGCAGATAGACGAAGCGGCTATCTTCTAAAAATGGCTCAACCGCAGCTCTGGTTGCAGACGTTTCTCCATCCTCTGCGATAAAACACCGCCAATCGGAGAAGGTCTGAACCTGCACGCTTTTGAGCGTTTCCGGCAGTATTGTCGCCCTGTTGTATGTGGGAATTATAATGTCAACACGCGCCATGATTCACTGTATCGTTAAAATTGGCGTGCATATGCACGTAATATCTTAGCAAACGATATTCGACAAACAAAACTTTATTTATTGTCGGCTTTCATACCGCAAGCAGACCTACAAACTATTGGTTGCAGCAGGATAGCCGTTGAGTGAAGTATCGCATCAGGGATTTCAGTTCAGCGGCGTATTGCTTTACCCATGGAGGCATTGAAAGAAATAGTAAATAAAGCAAACCGGCAAAAATCAGCCACTTAGATATTTGATCAAGTAAAAAAATCAAAGAGGCGCCATGTGGAATATACTGCGCGCTCCCTACTATCAGCAAGAACCACATTGACGTGTATAAACCAAATAAAGTAAGTCTTGAAATCCAGGAAACAGAGCGGGACGTAAAGTTTGACCACAATAGTAATTGAGGAATTGTAAATATGAGAAACATAAGTCTATAATCCCAATTACTGCCCAGCAGGAATGTTCCCAAATAAATTGCGCTTCCTGCTCTAAACGAATCAAGATACGGAAGTTCCTGGTCTTCCTGAGGCAAATCATTTCGCAACAAGGCGCTAAGCGCATATACGAGCGACGATAACGCGAGCAGATAGGATAGGATTTTTGCATAAATTTCCATAGCGGGATAATCCCGCATCACTCTCATCCCAAATATATTCAACCCATAGGAAAAGAATGTGTCTACCCATGTAGCTTCAATTATCATTAGAATTTCCTCAAAGTTAATGGAGGCATAGATGAGGGCAAAAACAATACTAATGGCAGAAGAAACAAAAAAAACAGACCGCTTTTGCCTGAGCAGAACTATAAGGCCGAAAACGGGATAAAGCTTCAGAATAAAGCCAAACAAAATCACGGTTGTAGATAAAAGATGCCGTCTTTTAACCGCTACAACCGCTACGGCAAGAAGGAAAAACATCAGCAAATCAGTATTGGCCCGTTCGACACCGAGCAGGACTGCCGGCGATACAATAGCCCCCATAATAAATACAAGCGTCGTATTGCTTATGCGGGGACAAATGAGGCATATACCGACTAAAAATAGAAATATGAATCCAATGCCGAGATATATTGTGTGCCCTTGATTAACCCCTAATGAAAACAATAGCTGCCATACTCTGGGATAATTCAATCTTCTGTTCCAGGGGTCGCCGGGATTTTTTATCAAAGGATCATATCCTTGTGCACGCGAATCCGCTCCAGCGGTAATAACGCGAGTGTCAGCAAAGCAGGGAGACATTGTTGAAATATTCCATAATTTCCAGGTCTTGTCGTAACCGTAGAACTGAAACAGCAAGCCAAATATAATAATTAATAGACCAAGACTCCAAAGCAGATTGGCTCTTGTTTTCAATTTTGCTCCATAACTTTCAAGGTTCAGTTGCGGCTATTTGGGGCCGCTAAAGTGTGGGCGGTTGCCAACCCGCCAGGGCCTCAAGAACCCTATCCGATGGCTTGATGCTAGCAAGTCGTTCCGGAAAAAACATCAAGCAACCCTTTCCCAGGCAATAACCGGAGCAAGTATGCCCGGCCGCCTGTTCATCCAGTACGGCGAGTCGCTCAGCCCGCCCTTGATCGTTATAACTATTGAGGGAACGTCCGTGCCTGGCTCGCACAGCCACTGCCTCCAAAAAAGAGAAGTGATGAGCTCCAGCCGATAGTCGCCGTCATTCAGAAGCCGTTTGGGGATCCGTGTCCTCAGCCGCACATGCCCCTTATGCAGCTTCGGCCAGTCGCTTTCAGCGCAATCGGTATGAGTTGACCAGAAAAGCAGGCGGTGCGCATCGTCATAAAGGGCATACCCTATCTGGAGCGCCGGGTCCTGCTCCTGAATCTCGCCTTCAATGTGGAGCCATATTTCCTCATCATTTTTTAGAGGCATGATCATCTCCCGGCCTGCGGCGTCCCTTACAAAAAACTTTAAGGGCTGAAACCAGGTAGAGCGGTAGAGATCGGACGTATTGGACCAGCTGCTCTTTTCCACGACGCCCTTGTCATAGAGATAGCCTCTGATCACTGCCCTGACATCATAGTCATCGTGCTGAAGCGCCCCCCCGTGCAGCAGCATGGCCCGCGAGCAGAGCTCCTCAATGGCATTCATATTGTGACTGACAAAAAGTACGGTCCGTCCTTCGCCTTTGCTTACGCTCTCCATCTTCCCCAGGCATTTTTTCTGAAACTCCGCATCTCCTACCGCCAGCACCTCATCAACAATTAAAATGTCGGGCTCAAGATGCGCGGCCACGGCAAATGCCAGCCGCACGTACATGCCGCTCGAGTAGCGCTTCACCGGCGTATCGATGAATTGTTCAACCCCGGAGAAATCAACTATTTCATCAAACTTGCGTCGAATTTCGCTGCGGCTCATGCCCATGATGGCGCCGTTTAAGAAAATATTTTCGCGCCCGGTCAGCTCCGGATGAAAGCCGGTGCCCACCTCCAGCAGGCTGACGATTCGCCCCTTTAGTTTAATCTCACCGGATGTCGGTGCAGTAACGCGCGACAGTATTTTCAAAAGCGTGCTTTTGCCGGCCCCGTTGCGGCCAATGATACCAACGGCTTCGCCCTTCTGTATGCTGCAATTAATATCCTTTAACGCCCAGATGGTTTCACCTTCACGGTTACAATGGTCGGCATCGCCAATTATTGCATAGGGATCAGGTTTGCCGCACTGTTTTGCCCACCAGCGCTTAAGATCGCTACAAAACCTGCCGGTGCCAATGGACCCGAGCTGGTATGCTTTTGAAAGATTTTCAACTGAAATTACAGTAGACGCCATTTTTATACAGTATCCATAAATGTTTTTTCGACGCGGTTGAATATAAGCACTCCAACGAGGAGCACGAGGGCGGCAAAACCTGCGCTGTACAGCAAATACATCGGATCAACCGAGCTTGTCCCTAAAAATGCCAGGCGAAAAACTTCGATAATCGGCGTAAGCGGGTTTGCCAGCAGCAGCCATTGCCACTTCTGCGGAACACTTGAAATCGGATAAATCACTGGCGAAGCATACATGAAAAGCTGAATGCCAAAGGTGGCCAGATGCTGCAAATCACGATATTTTGTTGTCAGTGACGATATGATAATACCGCCGCCCAGACCAAGCCCCGCCATGAGCAAAATTAAAACAGGCAGCATGAAAACCCAGGCGGTTATTTTCACAGGTGAGCCGGCGAGCATAAAATACGCCAGAAAGCCAATAAAAAGAACAAACCGGATGGCAAACGCTATCAGGTTTGAAATGACAATAGAGATGGGCACAGCCAGGCGAGGGAAATAAACTTTTCCAAAAACCCCCGCATTGCTGGTGAATGTGTTTGATGTACTGAGTAGGCAGATGGAAAAATACGCCCAGACGGTGTTGCCCGCCATATAAAAAATAAAGGGGGGCAACCCATCGGTTGGAAGTTTTGCAATACCGCCAAAAATGACCGTAAAGACGAGCGTTGTCAGCAGCGGCTGCAGCACATGCCAGACCGGTCCCAGGATGGTTTGTTTGTAGATGGCCACAAAGTCGCGCCAGACCATGATGCCAATCAGATCGCGATAGCGCCACAAATCATTAAGCTGCACATCCCACCAGGCGCGCTGAGGGCGGATAACTATATCCCATGTGTTTTGCTGATCAACAATATTTTGAGTAGCCATGTGTGTTTTCTGCCTTACATATTTCCTCCTCGCCCCCTCAAGGGGGAGAGGACCAGAGGTAGGGGGCATTTTATATCACCCCTCATCCCGACCTTCTCCCGCAAGGGGAGAAGGAGCCCTTAATTCACATGTATTACAAACTCAAAGAAGCTTTCTGTATTTGGTGGACACACATGGTGAGTCCACCCTACAGCTGATAAAAAAATGCTCGCGCGTTTTTTTCTCATTTTTTCTTCTTCTTTATCGTGTGCTTGAACTTCAAAACTGCAAAGTTCAGCTCAATGGATGTCTCTGTATCGCTGGTTTGCAAGTCATCATCAAATATGCCGGTGATCAATTCTCCGCTTCTCTGCATGAGCGCCTTCTGATCAGCCTTATCTTGAACCATGGATAACGCCTGAATGCTTCTTGATAGCTCTCTTATTTTTGAAAAAGTTTCAATAATTGCAAAAGTAGCCTGAACTGCTTGCGGACTTTTAAGGATGGTGGCCAGCATATATAAACCTTTTTCAGGGAAGGCGCTTGGCAGCTTAACTTTTCCGCCTTTTGTTGAAGTCGAAAATTTCGACTTCAAACCATCCCACTCTGTCTTATCCAGTTCAATGATGTATCCGGCTGGAAACTTGTCAGGATTATTCTTTACTGCCTCATTAATTCGTTTTGTCTCAACCCCGTATATTTCGGCGACATCAGCATCCAGTAAAACACTTTGACCGCGCAACTCAACAATTAGGTTCTTTAAATTCTCAAATTTTCTTACTACGCTCATATTAGACCCTTATTTTCATCCCTGTTATGCAAGAATGGGAGCATCACTTTTTCGCCGCCCAGATAAGCAGATGGGGCCGCTGCTGAAGCTTTGTTTCAAACAGGGCAAATTCCTCCCGGCTCATCACCAGCGAGCGGATCTTTCTTTTTATGTATTTTTCTGTCTTCTGCGAGAGGTCTGTAAGATGGGTCATGTTGATGCTGCCCACAAGCAGCAGATCGACAATGCCCGTATCTTTGCCTTCGGCATAATCATCAATCAAATAAGCCCGCTTCAGCTCCCCCAGGCGCATGACGATGCCGTCGATCACCTGATCAATGCCCATTACTTTTGCAACCATTGACTTGAGTTCAGGGAACAGGGGATGCTGCTCATTTGCCAGATAATTAACCTGCCTGCCGTTTTTCTGGATATTGAGAAAACCAGCCTGGGTCAGCTGCGCAAGCTCCTCGCGCACGGCGTTAGTCGATACATCGAACTCCTTGGCAAGCTCGCGCAGGTATGAGCTGGTGCCCGGATTACAGAAAAAGCGCATTAAAATACGAATGCGCGTTTTTGATGAAATAAGACCGTTAAAAAGCCCGACCATTTTTGTCCCTTATTGAGTAGTTTTTCTACTCACTATATAGCAGAAAAATTTTAAATGTGCAAAAAAAATTTGAGGGTGCGTGCAGCCATTTTTCCATGCAATCAAAGATAACATTGTTGCGCTTAGCGTTCGAAGTCAGGAGTCACCCTCCATACATGTGAATTAAGAGCTCCTTCTCCCCTTGCGGGAGAAGGTCGGGATGAGGGGTGATATAAAATGCCCCCTCACCTCTAATCCTCTCCC
>CAIWCT010000270.1 GCA_903911225.1 uncultured delta proteobacterium | reverse complement strand
CCCATTGAGCGACAACGTCTTGAGAAACCTGTATTCGACAGCGTTATCAAACGGCGCAGGCAGGTTCACACATATTGCCCCCCCTTCTCCCGTGGTAATATTTTTTACCGAATGGAAAGAAAAAACGGAAATATCTGCAAAATTGCCGGATTGAATTCCGTCAGTTGTTGCGCCGATTGAGTGTGCGGCATCGGCTATCAGCAGGATACGGCCCAGTTTTTTTTGATTTTCCGAGGCCGGGGCGAAGCGTTCGAGCACCTCAGGGGAGAGTATAATTTTTTTTATTCCATCATAGTCGCAGGGCCAACCGCCGATATCAACGGGGATGACGGCCTTTGTTCTGCCCGTAATCGCCTGCGCGAGCTTTGTCGTATCGATGGTGAAATCGGCCCGCACATCCACCATCACCGGGGTCGCGCCCATATTCAGCACACACAGGGCTGTAGCGCAGTAGGTATAGGCGGGCACGATAACTTCGTCGCCGGGGCCAACGCCGAACCAGCGCAGCATCAGCATGGCGCCCGATGTCCATGAGTTGACGCACACGACGGCGGGGCAATTTGTAAATTGACGGATTTCCTTCTCAAAGGCAAGTGTTTTGGGGCCGGATGTCAGCCAGCCGGTATTTTGCAGGGTGTCCATCATTTCGCTGATGACATCCTGATTTATGAGCGGCCGTGAGAAGGGTATGTTTTTTTTCATTCTGTTTTAATGCTCGCGTATGAGAGCCGTTTTTGCAATAATCAAATTCATAAAATGATCTGATGATTGGAGGCTTAGAAGTTTAGATAATTTGTTATGAGAAAAATCTTCAGCCCCTCAAAATTGCCAAGCTTCAAACCTTCCAATCTTCAGTCGTTGGCTGGCCATTTTGAATTTTATATTCTGAACCGTATCCGCTCAACTCTGCGACTTTACCGGCTTGCAGACATCTCGAACAAAAGCCAGTGTTCTGGCAATAGCCCCGGCGTTTACGCGGCGATGGGTCGGCAGATTGATCACTTCACGGGCTGCCTGCTCGCCATGCGGACAATCGCCGTCGCTGTATCCGAAGGCCTTTTGATCAGTCATGGCCGGATGAAGGGGGCACTCAAACCATGCTCCGATCTCTACGCCATGCATCACCGCTTTATTTAAAACTTCCTGCTTATTAGCAACGCGCAGTGGCAGCCGCACCAACATAAGGTCATCAATATTTCCCCAATCCGGCAGAGAGTGCCCCAGCAGGGGAAGCGCCTGAAGGTACTGACGCGTGACCCACTGGCGATGCTGCCGGTTCTCTTCCACGCGACCGACTTCGGCACATCCTACACGGCATTGAACTGACGCGGCCTGCAAGGCATAATTTATTGGAATGTGCACGCCAAATTCCTTTATATCGGAGCTCCCCATATTCAAGCCCTTGTGGGCCATCCATCTGAAGAAACGACGGGCCAGAGTGGCGGTTGAAGGCCACACGACAGCCTCATATGCCAGCAACTGGAATGCCAGCATGGCTGCCGCCCTGGAAGATGGCAGCGGCATATCCATTTGAAGTCTGCGAACCTTCTCCGCCAGGGTCCTGTCATGAATCAACGCCAATCCGCCCAGCCCTGTATTAAAAGTTTTATTCCACTGAGCACTGAAAAAAGCCGCTCTGCCAAACGAGCCCAGCAGTTTGCCGTTAAGGCGACCGCCAAAGGTATGGCAGCAGTCTTCAATAATCGCAATGCCGTGACTGTCGGCGATCTGTTGTATCTCCTCTATCGCAGCAGGAATTCCATAGGTGTGCTGAACGAGAATCGCTTTGGTCTGCCCGGTTATTTTTCTTTCAACCTCCCGTGGGGCAATACCGTAGGTGCATGGGTCGATGTCTGCGTATACGGGCCGAGCGCCGCAGTAGATGACGGGGCCCGGAACCATAACGCAGGTATATCCCGGCACGATTATCTCATCGCCAGCCCCAACTCCCAGGGCGTTAAGAATTGCATACAGGGCAATACGGCCCTTCCAAAAGGCAAATGCGTTCCCGGTGTTGAAAAAACGTTCAACCGCCCTTTCATAGTGTCGGCATAACTGCTGTTGGCGTCGATTTGGCCATAGCTCATGGGTTAGCGCATATGCCAGCCGGTCGAACTTAATTTTTTGTTCAGCTTGTTTCAGGCTCATTGTGGGTGGTTGAAGAGAGTGTTGAAAGGTTTGACCTTTTTCAGTTTCCACAACGTGCCCATACGCGCATGTCCGGCGCATTTTTCCTGCCATGATTTTTCTGATGCATGCAACTCCAACAGCTCGTTTTTTACTTACGGCACAATCTCTATGCGGGGGACTTTCTGCCATTAAAGCTTAGTATCTCGGGTTATGCTTTCTCTTTAAATTTATATATCGGCCATTGTTTGCCTGTAGCAATGCTGCAAGCCCTGCATGACTCAAATCCGGAAATCATCTTCCGAAATTTTGTCTCAAAGCCCCGGCGGCCCAGACCCTGATGCAGGCGCGTTTTCAGCGGCAGATGATAGGTCTTATCAGCTAATTCTGCCGGATCGAATTCGTAGGGGTGGCAGTAGGCGACAAAAACTTCCCCACGGGCAAGCGTTGCGGCAATTGCCCGGCGGATGAGCGGCCATGGCAGCAGACGATGATAGCCGCCGCCAGCTACCGGCCAGCTTCGTCCCAAACATTGCATGGTCGCAACCGGCAATTCCACAAGGCAGCGCTTCGAGGGGAGTGCCAGGCTAACGGGCTGCGCCGGCCAATCCGGAACGCAGAAGCGGGCAAGGAAAGAGGGATTGATGCTTGAGTCATAGGCAAACCCCTCCTCGGCCAAAAGGTCAAGGGCCCAAAAAGAATTGCGCATCAAGGAAAAATCAGGGGCGCGATACCCCGCCACAGCCATGCCGGTCAGAGCCTCCAGCTGGCCTTTCGATCGCCGGACATCCTCACGAAACTCAGCAGGCGTTTGTTTGAACACCTCCACATGCCCAAATCCGTGGGAGGCGACTTCATGACCCTCAGCGGCTATCCTGCGTACGCAATCGGGAAACTTCTCCGCAAATTTCCCGAGAACAAAGCAGGTCACGGTGCGCCTGCTTTCGGCAAGCAGATCCAGCAGATAATGCGTATTCCGCGCCGCACGCTCCGTTATCGGCAATGCAGAATCCAGAGTGGATTGCGCCCAATCTTCAACATCTACGGTAATGGTTAAAGACATCGTTCTCTCAAAAGGCAGCTATTATTGTTGGTATATGCACGGGATACTCCTCCAGCCACATCATGTACGCAGCCTAACAAGAAGAGCTTGTAAATTCAATTGTTTTGCTTGTGTTGGATAATACAGAAACAAGTACCGTTAACCGCGCGCCATCGGCGGTCATTATATCAATCGGCAAATCGGTGATATCCAGGTCGCTGTGATTATCAACAATAATTTTTTCTCCAGAGACGGTGACAGTTAAGCGGCCAGTGACAGGGCTGAGAACTTCACGCCAGTATTTGCCGATACCAAAAACAGTATTGATATAAAAATCACCGTTGAAGTTCGTCAGGACATAGCGAAGCAGGTATTCCGTAAATCGCGTGCAGGCGTGACCATTAAACTGGCGCATGTGCTGGTGGCACATGTAGATCATTGGCAGTGCCCGGCGATGTGAGCGGTGCAGCCAGAACAGCAGCATGGCCACATGATAGATATGCTGGGGATCACCCGGATAGCGCGTTGTCAATTCGACTGCTGACGTGCCCCCGGGATGGTGGGGCGGCGGTTGAAACAAGACATTATCCCGGGCGCGGATATCGGAACCGCTGAGAACTTCGCAGCCCGCGGCTTCCATGGCATGCGGGGAAAAGCGGTCATTGCAGCGGCCGGGTTTGGCCCAGCTGCGGGGCGTAAACCCGAGCAGCCGCTGGCACCAATGCTGCGCTTCAAGGGCATTGTCCCGCTGCTCGCCCAAGGATGTGCAGTCGGTGCCCACCCAGGAATACTTCCCCGCCCCCATGCGGGCCCTGGGCATCCACCCGTTTTCGGCGGCTGCCGCTGCATCAGTATCATAATGCAGATGGCCGTGATTTCCCAGCTCTACGACATAGCGCCGTGCAGATTCACAGGGATACTCGCAGGCGTGGCGTAAATCAACATTGTCCCGCAGCCACGTCACAAAGCGGGGGATTTCCGCAGCGCCGCGATCAACGCCATAGTGCAGGGCCCACTCCCGGGCGGCCTTTTCATCAAGCGACAGCCGGGTGGAAAGGAACAGTGTCTGCGGGAAACAATAGCGGGCTGCCAGGTTCAAAGCCGTCTCCAAACCCTCAATGGACTGCAGCGAAGAGGTATCGTACAAATCCATATCGCCCCGCCAGGCAAAAGCGCTACGCCTGCCGCCGGGATATCGGCTGATCGCAGCGTTCTTGATTTTTAGCCCGTTGCCGGATCGGCATCCATCATGATAAATCGTGATACTCCTGCGAAACGGTCCCCATGTCACGACAACTTCAATTGTTCCAGCTGCGGCAGGCTCCGTAGGCCTCAAGCTCCAGCGTACCGGCACAACGGCGCTGGAACGAATCGGCCCAACCATTTGGCATTCTTCACCGCCGCAGCGCCAGGCAGGAGGCACCCGCAGCTCCACCCTGACCGGCGTCTGCGTCGGAACCAAAGTATGATTGCCGATGATCAATTCAATATCGAAAGGCATGCCGACCACAAGCAGGCCCAGGCTGTAGTGTGGGGATCGTTCGACGAACGGAGCCGTCACATTCAAGATCAACTCCGGATAGGCGGAAGGGGCAGGGTAGCCCGCAGCATCCCTAGGATAGGCCTGTTCATTTGGCCCGGATGCTATGCCGATGGAATCAAGACTGACATAGGCTGCTGTGAGCAGACGCCGCTCCCATAGCCGATTTGCAAGCTCCAGGGCCAACAGCGCCGCCGCCAAACCGGCCACAGCGCCAAGCGATACACCGCCCGCGTATAGCGCTGACAGGCCTGTCAGCGCTGCAATAAATTCCAACCTGAAACGATCCGTTTTGAACGTCTTGGCGAGAAGCTCCAAAAAGATATTAGCCAGATACATGGCCCACCCCGCCCGGTATCGCGGCAAAAAAATAAATCGCGAAACCGCAACAGGCAGCAACAACGCTGCGCCGGCAGTTAAATAAATTATTGTCATTGAAATGGATCCCATACGGGGACGCTGGCAATCTCGCCTCGTCCCAAAGCTTCTATGTTGTCAGCGTATCGACCAAGAATTTCCTGCTGAGATAGTTGGTGGCTGACAAATCGGTGTCCGGCAGCCCCCATTTCACTGCAAAGTGCGGGGTGGCCGCTCCCCTCGGCAATAAGCCGCGCCAGCCCGTCATGGTCGAAAGCGGGCACGACTCTGCCAGCGTTGAAACGTGTAATGAGCTCGGCCTGAACCCCTTCCATGGCGGCAAAGATCGGCTTACCGGCGCCCATATAATCTATTAGTTTGTTTTCAAAGTAGATGTGAATGAGGGGGCTACGAAAGAGGGTCATGATGCCGGCATCAGCTCCGGTCACAATCGAGGGCACCATCGACTTGGGCACCGGATCATGAAAATAAATATTTTCCAATCCCAGATCCCTGGCCAGTGCCATTGCCCCTGCCTTGGTCTGACCTGCGCCGAAGAGGTCGATACGAATGTCGGTT
>CAIWCT010000269.1 GCA_903911225.1 uncultured delta proteobacterium | reverse complement strand
GTGACAAGTTAAGTGCAATAATATATGGTTCTGGGTGAGGTTTTGAATTCGTAACATCCTCTGCAGCAATAATTCCTTTGACAAAATCTGTTAACCCGAGATTTTTCAGGACTTTTTTCACTGTTTCGCGAGCACTTCCAGTTACTATGTAAACATCTCCTCGCGAAGATAGCATCTTAAAAATTTCCTCCATAAGCGGAATTGTGCGTAGTTTCCCCTCTGAAACAAATGTTCTGTACGCATTCTGTTTTTTTAAAGTTAGTTCTGTTGCTTGTCTATCGTCAAGTCCTAAAAATAGGAGACTTTCCTTTGTTGTCCTTCCTCTAAGTTCATCATAGTTAAATTTTTCAACCAACTGCGGAGCATCATTTTCTAAAATCGGTTTTAAAAACGGACAGCATTTTTTTAATCGGTGACAAACGTGAACTTGATCGACTGGCTCAAAAGCGGCTGGCTGATTGAGCATACGACGAGCCCGCAGGAGATTGCGGATTTGCTTGGCGTGGCGGATCGGGATATCGCCGACTGCAAGGCTCCGGGCCTGAGCCCCGACTGGAAGCTTAATATAGCCTATAACGCGGCCACTTCAGTCTGCAACAGCAGCTCTTGCCGCCTCGGGATACCGGCCATCCCGGGATGCGCATCATTACAGAGTGATTCAGTCACTTGCTTATACCATTGAGGCAGCCCCAGACTTTATCGCCCAGTTTGATATGTTTAGAAAAAAGCGCAATATGGGCGGCTATGAGCGAGCCGGCATGGTATCGTTTCAGGAGGCAAACGAAATGATGGCGCTTGCGCTACAACTCCGCGAAGAAATTGAACACTGGCTTATCGCGCACCATCCCAAACTTATGCAAAACAGGGGTGCATAGTTAAGATGGTTGAATTACTCATAGTGCAGCAATCTCTCTTTTGTTTTATTCAACACCGGCATACTTATTCAACTATTTCAACAACGTTATATATCAATAACGACAGAGGTTGTAGTCCCACAGATAGGTCGGGGAAAAAGAAAATAACAGACTACCAAAAAAAGAAACCTCCTGTTAAGAAGGAAGTACCGCTAAATACTAACCAACTTACAGGAGGCTCCATATGCAGTCAGAAAATATCAGGCTTGAGAGATTTCGTAAACTAAAAAAAGAGGTTCGGGGATCGGCTCAATATCTGCTGATCGGCATTGATGTGGCCAAGGAAAAGCACATTGCTTTTTTGGGCACGGCAACCGGAAAGACTCTTATTAAGGGTCTGGTTTTTGAAAACAACAAGCAAGGGTTTGCCAAGCTTTTGACTGAGGCTGAAGCAGTAAGAACAAAGAGCAAGCTGTGCGCAGTAGTTTTTGGGCTGGAGCCGACGGCAAATTACCATAAACCACTTGGGCAGTATTTGATACAGCATGATCAGGAAGTGGTGCTGGTTTCCGGCACTGCAGTTCGAAGAAATCGGGAGCTTCTGGATGGCCGCTGGGACAAACACGATCTGAAGGACGCGGCCAATGTGGCTGATCTTATTTCGCAGGGTAAATTTCAATACTATGAGCATCCCTGCATTGAAATACGGCAACTGCGGGGGCTGCTGTCTCTGAAACGCAAGCTGAAGCGGCAGGAACATGGGCTTCGGGTGCGGATACGCAATAACCTGCTGTCGCAGTACTTTCCTGAGATGGAACCTTATTACAACAGCTACGAGCGGGATAATCTGGCAATCGTGAAAAACTGTTTGAGCCCAGCAGTGATAGGCGGCATGGACTATGCCGATTTTTTCAAAACAGTGGTAAGCCGCAAGAATGGATTGCGACAGGACAAACATCTCCACCGGATATGGCAACTTGCAGGAGAGTCCATAGGATGTGAATCTGATGAGGGGACAGCCTGCGAAGCTCAGGTGGTGGTAGAACAGCTCAAGTCAACCCGGCAAGCTATTGAACAGGTTGAGGATACAATACTAAAGCTGTGCGGGTCGTTTGCGGAATATAAAGCGCTCATCAGCATTCCCGGTTTTGGGCCTGATATTTCTTCAAAAGTCTTGGCCTATATTGGAGATCAATACCGTTTTGAGAAGGCAAGTCAGGTTCTGAAGATGGCGGGTTTTGATCTGAGTGCGGCACGCAGCGGAAAGACATCGGATAAGGCCCAGCCTGTGATCTCAAAGAAGGGCAAAGCTGATTTGCGCTATGGGCTGTATCAGGCGGCACTGGTTGCCTCAACCCGCACAAAGGTTTTTAAAAAGTACTTTGAAAAAAAGCTTCAAGGCCGGG
>CAIWCT010000268.1 GCA_903911225.1 uncultured delta proteobacterium | reverse complement strand
TGGCATAACAATGTTGCCTTTTTGTTCGGTGAAGGGGGCCAGCTCGATCCGTCAAAGGACAGTGCCGATTTTATTCCCGGTCTTATCGGTTCTTATCCGAACTACTTTGTCGATGTCCGGGAAGAGGAGCTGCCCGACTTTTTTGATCTGCTTGCCCATTTTGAGAAAAGCCCCGGAGATTATGAGCGACTGGCCAAATACGGCGTTAACAGAGCCGAGGACCGGTTCTGGGATACCTATGACTGGTTTCAAAAGCGCTTCTATGAGGATGAACCTGTACACGCGGGACTGCTCGATTTGAACCGGTATTACTACCACGCCCGGTAGCGCAGGGTTCAATCGACCGGCTCACGGATTAAGGACGATTTTCAGGCGCACAGGGCTGTACCTTCTGGTGTCAAGCGGTTGATGTGAGCACTTCTCTATCTCGATGGACTCAGCGATGGCCGGTAGCGGCGCCAATATGGGGTTTTATCAGCACTCAGATCCCTATGCGAAAAACATTACCTATGATAATCAAGATAAGGACGGATTTTCGCATCGGCTCCTGATGTTCAAAAATAATGGGGGATGCTGGACCACCAAAGTCTATACGTTTATGACCGCGCATAACTAAAATATTGTAGTAAAAGCTTTTCTGTTGTAGATGATATCCTACAATAGAAAATTTATGAAAGTTTAGACGCAACGAAAAGCAGATAACAAAAAATTTCGTTTTTGAATTACCAGGACTATTCATTCCATCATAACAGATCAGACTGCAGATTATGTTTAAGATTGACTGGATACAGGATCGCGTTTACCATGCCGAGTATTATTTCTCGCAGCACGGCGATCAGGAACGGCAAAAAGACAATCTTACTATTGCCGAGGTTGAGGAGGCTCTGCTGAATAGTAGAATCTTAGAGCGTTATAGAGATACGGGCAGGGGTGAAAGCTGCCTTGTGGCTGGCTTTACTAATCAGGGGAAACCCGTCCATATCGTCTGCGGTAAAAGAGCGGACTGGCTGTCGATTATAACCGTCTATATCCCCGGCCCCCCAAAGTTTAAAACACCGTATGAGCGAGGTTGAGATGAGAAAATGCAATTTTTGCGGCAATAAGCATGTGCGGGAAACGCAGGTTCAATACATTTACCGGCATGATGAAAAGTTTCTTGTCGTAAACAATGTTCCCTGCGAGCAGTGCGAGTTTTGCGGCGAGCAGTATTTCAAGGCGCAGGTGCTGCAAAATATAGAGCATGATTTCAAGAGAATACATGCCTCCGGTAAAAAAGCTAAAAAAGAAGTTAAGGTGCCGGTGGAAGAGTATTTTGAGTTTCACAAAACCTCCAGGAAAACGGCTGCATCAGCATAAGCGTTGCTGATGCAAAAGCATGCCGAATAATGAATTCGCAAATCAAAGCGGCACACAACAGAATTTCAAAATTATAAAAAAGGTCATACACTTCAAACACCGTGGGAGGTATCACAATGGCTACAGCCCCACAGCCCGGGCCAGCACAGGCGCCACAGTCTGCTCAGCCAAAAATAACCCTCAATACCGAGTACCAGAGCAAGCTGTATGAAATCGCCAAGGTGATTCATGAAGCCGAAAACTTTGTGAAAGTGCTGCCATATGTTGAGAAGGAAATTTTAACGCTCATGAATGCCGAGCGCCTGACCGTGTACCAGCGCGGCAGGCATGACCGCGAGATTGTCTCAAAATATAAAACCGGAAAAGATATCAAGGAAATTCGCGTTGCGCTGAGCACGACCTCAATTGCCGGTTTTGTGGCGCTGAGCCAGCGGGCGGTGCGCATTGATAATGTGTATGACAAGGTTTCCCTTGCCAAAATTCACCCGCAGCTGAGGTTCGACTACAGCTTTGATCAGCGCTCGGGCATGCACACGCGCTCCATGGTGGTGGTGCCGATCAAGTTCAAGAACACGCTGCTGGGGGTGCTGCAGATCATCAATCGCCTGGACGGCAGTCCGTTTACCGATCAGGAATTGAAAATAGCCCATGAGCTGGCGCAGGTAATAGGCCAGAAGTTTCAGTATGATTTTCAGGCCACGCAGGGACCGTTTGAGCATCTCCTGCACTGCAATCTTCTGACAGCCGATAAACTTGAAGAGCTGAAAAAAAAATCTGCTGCAAGCAAGGTGTCGGTGCAGTCTCTGCTGATGAGCGATCAGATGCTTGCCGTGGAGGAAGTCGGGGAATCGCTCGAGCGCTTTTATCAGGTTCCGTTCATGGCTTTTGACCCCGATATTACGCCGCCTCCCGAGCTGATGAAAAACCTCAACCGGTCATATCTGAAAACCCATTTGTGGGTGCCCGTCGAGTTTAAGGACGACCGCGCTACGATACTGATTGATGACCCCAATGACTTCAACCGTATTATGGAAGTCCAGCAGGTGCTCAGCGCCAACAGCTATGATTTCCGCGTCGGAATCCCCGAGGATATACTGCGGTATCTGGGCGAAGGCTCGTCAACGATTCATGATAGCCCCGGCATGGACAATGATCTCTCCTCTATTATAGGAAAGCTTGAAGGCGAGATCGTTCAGGATGACGGAGACATAGGAGCTGACAGCGTTATCACTGAGAACGAAGCCACGGTTGTGCAGCTGGTGAACCGGCTGATTATCGATGCCGTTAAGATTAATGCATCCGATATTCATGTTGAACCCAGCAAGGGCAAAGATTCTGCGGTCGTGCGTATGCGCGTTGACGGCCAGTGCCGTGAGATGCTGAGAATACCGTCCTCGCATATCCGGGCCGTTGTGGCGCGCATAAAAATTATGTCGCGGCTTGATATTGCCGAGCGGCGCAAACCGCAGGACGGCAAAATCGGCGTCAAGCTTGCAGGCAAGGCCATCGAGCTGCGCGTGGCTACCATCCCCACGGTGCATGGCGAAAGCGCGGTGCTGCGCGTGCTGGCCGCAGGCGATAAATCGCTGCCGTATGAAAGCCTTAACTTTACTGCCCGCAATGATCGGGAAGTGCGCCGCCTTATTGAATTTCCGCATGGCATTTTTCTGGTGGTCGGGCCGACGGGCTCAGGTAAAACAACAACGTTGCACGCTATTTTAGGCCATATCAACAGGCCCAATGTAAAAATATGGACTGCAGAAGATCCCGTTGAAATAACCCAGCCCGGACTGCAGCAGGTGCAGGTCCAGCCGGGCATCGGCTTTGATTTTGCCGCGGCCCTCCGGTCGTTTCTGCGCGCCGACCCCGATATTATTCTGATAGGCGAAATGCGCGATAAGGAAACGTCGCATATCGGCGTTGAGGCCTCCCTCACCGGTCATCTGGTATTCTCGACCCTGCATACGAACTCGGCCCCTGAAACCGTTACGCGCCTTTTGGGCCTCGACCTTGATCCTATGGATTTTGCCGACGCGCTGCTTGGGGTGCTTGCACAGCGACTGCTGCGCACGCTTTGCCCCGAGTGCAAGGAGCCCTACAGCCCTTCGGCCGAAGAGATCGAACAGCTGAAGCATATGTATGGTGAGCCGCAGGAGCAGTTCGACGAGCTTCTGAAAAGCATGGGAGAGCTGAAGCTGTACCGGCCGCGGGCCGGCGGTTGCGACAGGTGTGTGAAATCCGGCTACAAGGGCCGCACGGGTATTCATGAGCTGCTGGTAGCCTCGCCGGAAATGAAAGATATTATAGCCCGAAACTCCACTATCAAGGAAATTCGCAGTCAGGCTGTTCGGGAGGGCATGACAACGCTTATGCAGGACGGCATCTGGAAGATACTGAAAGGGCAGTCGGATATTTTTCAGCTGCGCAAGGTTGTTGCAGAGTAGCTGCGGCAGCGTTCATGCGACATACATGTAAAAAGCCGGACGGTTGTTTAGCCGTCCGGCTTTTATATTGTGTGGTATGCACCCCACCGGGTTTATCGTATAAACGTTATGCTGCAGGGGTATGAGTAATACTGGCCCCTGCCTGATGCCATTATGGCCTGTATCGTCACCACCAGGGCAAAGATGCCAATACCTATCAGCATAAGAATGCCGATCAGCACAAATACCAGCAGAGCGCTGGCCAGCATTGCAAGTACAAGCGTAATCTGGAAATTCAGCGCCTGCCGGGCATTATAGTCGACAAAGGGGTACTGGTCTTTTTTTATCAGCCAGATGACCAGCGGCCCGATGATATTGCCGAACGGCACTATGCATCCGGCAAACACCGCCATGTGGCAAAACATACCCCAGTTTTTTTCGTCCTCCGATAAACCGGCACCGGCGGCCGGCGTCGCATCGCGAGTCTGTTCGGGTGGCCTGCAGTCATCCATTGTTGGTTGCCTCCTGTAAAGGAGTTTAGATAATTAAATATAACAAAGCTTATACAGCACATCCCGCATTTGCAACAGAAATAATACTGCTGTTTTAAGGTGCCTGGCCTGCACTGTGGGGCGCATAGCTTACATATTATGCTTTGACAGAAGCATTATATTTTTTTATATTTCATTATCAGCTTGCGCATAATAACGGTTATTTTGGTTGTTTTTTTCAAGAGGATACAATGGCAAAAAAAGAAAAGACAGTACAGGCTCCTGTGGGGGAAAAAGCTGTAGCGCCGGTGCGAAAAGAGCGCAAGCATATCCACGAAACAGCCGAATCAATGGCCGCCCGGCAGCGCGATATTTCCGTTTCGGAATTCTTCGCTAAAAACCGGCATCTGCTGGGGTTTGACAGCCCAAGAAAAGCCCTGCTCACGGCCATCAAGGAAGCCGTGGACAATTCACTTGACGCCTGCGAAGAGGCGGGCATATTGCCGGCCATCATCGTTGAGGTGAAAAACCTCGGCCGCGACCGCTATATCATAAGCGTGCAGGACAATGGCCCCGGCATTATGAAGAAGCAGATACCCAATATCTTCGGCAAGCTGCTTTACGGCTCAAAATTTCACCGCCTCAAGATGAGCCGCGGCCAGCAGGGCATCGGCATAAGCGCAGCAGGCATGTACGGCATGCTGACCACGGGCAAGCCCGTCGAGATCATCAGCCGCACGGGCAAAGGCAAGCCCGCACATCACTTCAGACTGCAGATAGACACCAAGAAGAACAAGCCCGAAATTGTGAGCGACACGGAAATCGAGTGGGATGCCGATCACGGGACAAAGGTGGCCATCGAGCTTGAGGGCAAGCACATGCAGGGCCGCCAGTCTGTTGACGAATACCTGCGTCAGACGGCCATAGCCAACCCCCATGTGCTGATTACCTATCTCGATCCAAATGGCGCGACTATCATCTACGAGCGATCCACTCAGGAGCCGCCCGCGCACACGCAGGAGATAAAGCCCCATCCCCTTGGCGTTGAACTTGGGGTCATGCAGGCCATGCTCAAAGAAACGCGGGCGCGCAACCTTGCGGGTTTTCTCCAGAATGAATTTTCCCGCGTGTCAAAGCGCGTGGCAGAAGACATCTGCGCAGCGGCTGAGCTCAAGCCGGGCGCCTCGGTTTCGCGGATGGGCCACGTAGAGCTTGAAAAGCTCATGGAGGGCATCACAAAAACAAAGATAATGAATCCGCCCACAAATTGCGTGGCGCCTATTGGTGAGGAGCAGCTGGTGCGCGGACTCGGCTCTGTTGTGCCGGCTGATTTTTACGCCTCCACCACGCGGCCCCCTGCGGTGTATCGCGGCAATCCCTTCATCATCGAAGCAGCCCTTGCCTATGGGGGTCAGGGCCAGGAGGCCGATGGCCCGGCCCGTGTGCTGAGGATCGCCAACCGCGTGCCTCTCCTGTATCAGCAGGGCGCCTGCTGCTCGTATCAGGCTGTCGTGCAGACCAACTGGCGCAACTACGGCATCACGCAGCCCCGTGGCGGAGTGCCGCAGGGTCCGGTAACAATTGTCGTGCATATGGCGTCGGTATGGGTGCCGTTCACCAGTGAGTCAAAAGAGGCAATTGCCGCCTACCCGGAAATTGAAGATGAAATCATTAAGGCACTTCAGGAATGCGGCCGCAAGCTGAAGATTTTTCTTTCCAGCCGCAAGCGTGATATGGATGCCCAGCGCAAGCAGGATTATATCTCTACCTATCTGCCCCATATCGGCATCGGGCTGCGGGAGTTGCTGGGGTTATCGGAAAAAGAGGAGCACAAAGTCGTGGAGACGCTTACCGGTTTACTCGAGAGGCACAGGGAATGAAAGCGGTTTAATTGGTTCGGTTAGTTGGATTGGTTTTGATTAATACATGTAGTGGCGGGCTTTATGCCCGCCTGCGGGAGGGGATAAACCCCTCCCCTGCAAAATAAATAAAGAATCAGGAGCAATAATGGCAAAAAAGACGACACCAAAACCTGCGCCGGAAAAAACGCCGAAGGCGGCAACAAAGAAACGCTCAACCCTGCTTGATCTTTCGCGCACGCCGGCCATGAAAAAGCTTACCGGGCAGGCAGAGGGTATTTACGGCGACATCAAAAGCGGCCGCAGGCCATCGCTGCGCATACCGATTCGCGGCCTTTCCAATGTGTCCTTTTCCCCGCGCAAGGGTTTCTTTACTATCGGCGACAAGGTGAGCAAACGCACGCTTTCTTATCAGACGGTGAAGCCCTTCGCCCAAAGCGTGCGAATGATGGCCTTTTCCAAGAACCTGATCGAGACCGACGACTTTGCCTCAAAAAGAGAGGTCTACTACACGGCCAAGGGCTCGGCCAAGCGCGGCAGCGAGCCGGGCAGCGCGGGATGGGGCCCGGCAGCGTTCAAGGAGCAGGATGAGTCCGATGCCATCATGGATGACATGGAGGCCATGGTCGGCGTCAACCGCGAACAGCTCGGTTTTATACCTGCCGAGCAGAACGGATCGGTGGCGGGCGAGCTTATTGTCATCGACATCGATCCGGCAACGGGCAAAAAAATCGAGATTGACTGCACGGCCTTCGGCAGGGGCAGCTATTCGATTCCCTCGCGCGTGGAGGGCCTTGAGTTCCGCACCAGCGCCAAGTTCGTGCTGGCGGTTGAGACTGCAGCGCTGTTTGAACGCTTGAACGGCCATGCCTACTGGCGCGACGGAAAATGTATTATCACTGCCATGGGAGGGGTGCCCACGCGGGCAAACCGGCGTTTTGTGCGGCTGCTTGCCGATGCCTGCAAACTGCCCGTCTATATCTTTACCGACGGCGACCCCTATGGCTACTGCAACATCTACCGAACCATGAAAGTGGGTTCGGGCAATGCCGCCCACATTAGCGAATTTTTTTGCGTGCCCCATGCAAAGCTTATCGGCGTGACCCCTCAGGATATACGCGACTACAGCCTGCCGACCCACCCGCTTGAGGATAAGGACAAAAAGCGCGCGCAGGACGCTATCAAAAACGACCCCTTTTTCAAGAACAATAAGCCCTGGATTCATGCGCTGCAGGACATGGTTAAGATGGGCGTGCGCGTGGAGCAGCAGGCTTTTGCCGCTCGCGGCCTTAACTATGTGCTTGAAACCTATCTGCCTGAAAAACTAAAGCGGCCCGATAAAATGCTGCCGTGAGGTAGGAAAGAGAATTTTTTTATTGTTTGAGGTGAACAAGGAAAACCTAGCAGTGCATTTTTTAAAAAGCTGTAGCTGCATTGTCATTTCGACTGCAGGGAGTCCGCAGGTTGCGCCTTTGCGCATCAATCTTAACACGTTGATTGTACTTCAGTCTAAGATCTCTCCCTGCAGTCGAGATGTCAGAATAGATAAACCGTTTATACCAAAAGAAAATGTGCTAAGGGTATTGTTGCCATGAAAATTTTTCATCGAAAGTGTTTCTGCTCGGTTTTTTTTCTCGGGTTGGTGCTGCTGTGCTGCCCTCTGTCAGCACGATCTGCAAAGGCAGGTTTTACCTTCAATGACCCGAACATCCCCGATGGCGAAATACTTATCTATTCGTCGACAACGGATGGCGCAATAACAGATATTGTCGAGAAGACAGTTATAAAGAAGCAGGGCGGCAGGGAGTTTTACGAAATCACCTCCAATTCCCCGGCCCTTGATCTTGTTCTCCGGATAGAGCGGCAGAGCATGGCTGTTTTGTCTGTTGAGCAGGTAAAAAAATTTAATGAAGTTACCCTCGCATCGAAGATAGATGTCACCAGGCAGAAGCCAAATTCCTCCAATACGGAGATCAAGCTTGTGCACTATACAACGCTGAAATATCTCATGCGGGGCTTCCCGTTTGCTGAAGGCCAACGAGTTCGTATCGGCTTTTACGGAGAGAGTGAAAAGAGCAAGTTTTCAATGAGCCTTGCCTGTACAAAAAAGGAAACGATCAAAGTCCGGCAGAAGCCTGTTGAGTGCTATCATCTTGAATTGGGGCTTGATGGCTTTTTCGGAACGTTTTTTTCGAACACGCACCTGTGGTACAGCGCTGAGCTTCCGCACCGGCTTGTGAAATTTCAGGGAACAAACGGCCCCATAGGCTCGCCGGAAAGTTTGGTCGAGCTTGTTGAGGCAGCGGGCCCGGGTCCATAAAAGCAATTTTTATTCCAGTATTGCTTCAGGAAAGCAGAAAAAGTTTTTAAAATCTATTTTTATCTTAAGAAACTATTGCCATTTGCCGACGATTGAATTAATAAATACAGCACAGAGGTAGTTAACCATTTTTCTAGAAAGGAAGGTATGTCATGTCAAAAGGAATGGATGCCAAAAAAACAGAGAAAAAGAAGTCGGAAAAAAGCCTGAAGGAAAAGCGAGCCGAAAAAAAACAAAAAAAGGCGAATAAGAGCTGATTAGATAACGATCCGGGATGAGTTGCTTACGCGCTCATCCCGGTTTTTTTAGTTAGGTGGTGTATCCGTGGGTCACGGCAGGGAAGCTCAGATCGCCGCCGTCAGCGGACTGATGCCGGCGGCATTGGCCGAAAATAGCCGCGTTTGAGATAGATGTAGATGGCCAGCCCCCACCATCCCGCAAGAAACGACCATGACATCAGCACCGCCAGCTGATCTACCATAGACCCCATTCCCGGCCCCAAAGAATTGATCATCTGCGAACTGTTTGCCAAAAATGCCCGCCGGGCCGGGGCATCAAGAATGAACAGAACCTTGTCCAGCGTGTAGGCGGCAGTGGCGGCAGCCGTTGCCGTAAGCGCCCATGATTTGCGACCGGCCAGAGCATATCCCATGGCCAGGAACAATGCGCCAAGAACTCCGTTATACGCCACGGCCACAGCCCCGCTTTGCACCGCGCCGAACAGGGGTATCGGAGACGTGCATGTCACCAGCATCCAGACCCCGGACACCGCCAGCAGCCAACCGCTGGTCAGCATGGTGAAATTGCGGCCTGCTGCTGCACGAGGGGGTATGTCGGGAGAACGCCACTGCCCGTCAATCAGCCTCGCACCGCAGAACCGGCACAGCTGCGCCTCGTCCTTGATCTCTTCGGCGCAAAACAAACACTTCAAGCAGGGCCTCCCGTCATACTGAAAAAAACGCGCCAATCGGCGCGCTTCTTTTTTTATAAGGATTTTATAAATCTTTCCATCCGCGCCACAGACTCCTTCAAAAGCTCAAAGTCGATAGCATAGCAGATGCGCACGCGGCCTTCGCCGCCAAGTCCGAACACATTGCCGGGGATAACGGCCACGCGCTGCTTTTCCAGCAGCCCCAGGGCAAACTCTTCAGAGGAAAGCTTCGAGCATTCGATGGACGGAAAAATATAGAAAGCGCCTTCTGGCCGCTCCACCGTCATGCCTATTTTATTGAGTGCCTCAAACATGTAATTGCGCCGCCGCCAGTAGCTTTTTTTCATTTCTTCCATTTCGCCCATGCCCCGCTGCAACGATTCAAGAGCAGCATACTGAGCCATGATGGGAGCGCACAGCGCGGCATACTGATGTATCTTAACGGCCTGTTCAAGAAAATCGTCTGATGCGGCAATATATCCGAGACGCCAGCCTGTCATGGCAAATGCTTTTGAAAAACCATTGAGCAGTATTACGCGGTCCTTCATGCCCGGCGCCGCAGCTATGGAGTAATGCTCTTTTTCATAGGTGAGCTCGGCATAGATTTCATCCGATATTATCCACAGGTCGTGCTTGCGGGCAATTTCGGCGATCTTCTCGATTTCGGCACGGGCGATTGTATAGCCCGTTGGGTTTGAGGGATATGACAGTATTATCACCCGGGATCTGGGCGTCACTGCCTTTTCAATATCATCGGCCGTTATCTTGAAGCTGGGGTTGCTCACCGCCACGGCCTTTGCGCCCGCAAGCTCGGCCAAAGGCCTGTAGCACACATAGGTGGGCTCGGGCAGAATCACCTCATCGCCTTCATTAAGGATTGTCCGCAGGGCGATATCAACAGCTTCGCTCACGCCAACGGTGATCATGATCTGCTCGGCGTCATATGATACTGCAAAGCGGTCTTTGAGATATTTTGCCGTTTCCCTGCGCAGCTCCATGAGGCCCCAGTTCGAGGTGTAGCTCGTTCGACCCTGCTCAAGGGAGAAGAAGACCCGCTCGCGCACATGCCACGGCGTGACAAAATCCGGCTCGCCAACGCCAAGAGAGATAATGTCTTTGGCATCAAGCACGAGATCGAAAAATTTACGGATGCCCGATGGCGGCATCTGCTCTATGCGATTATTAAAGCGCGACATTGAGCCTCTCCAGCTTGCTTTGTTTGTACAGCATGGTGCCGTTTTCTTTGTACTTTTTCAGAAGAAAATGCGTGGTTGTGCTCTTGACATTATCAAGCGTTGAAAGTTTATCTGACACGAAGAAGGCCACGTCTTTAAGATTATCGCCCTCAACCACGGCCAAAAGATCATAGCGGCCCGACATAAGGTAGAGCGACGTGACCTGTGGAAACTGGTAGATGCGCTCTGCAAGCGCGTCAAAGCCCTTTTCGCGCTCGGGCTGCACCTGGATTTCAATAAAGGCAACAACTTTGTCTTTCTGCTTGGTCAGCTTTTCCTCGTTTATGATGGCGCAATATTTGACAATGGTGCCGTCATCCTCCATCTGGCGAATTTTATCGCGCACCTCTGCCACGGTTTTGTTGAGCATGGAGGCGATGTCTTCAGGTGTAAGCCGCGCGTCTTTTTGTAAAAGTTCAGCTATTTCGTTCATAAAAATTCTCCCGATACAATGATTGTAACTCAAATATAATCTATAGTATCATATGTCAACCGTAAAGGTGAAGGAGAAATGCAATTTTGCGCTGAGCGGATTTTTTACCAACCGTGCCCCGGCGGCATGCTAATAGATCAGGACTTTTTAATTTGACACCCCTCACCCCTTGGAGTCGTAGGTAACGGTCGCGACCGTTCCCTACGACTCTGCGATTGCGACACAGCCTCTTGATGGCAGTGGGTGAAGGGCAATACATTTGAATTGAGTTCAGCGTATTTCTTCCTCGCCCCCGCGAGGGGGAGAGGATTAGAGGTGAGGGGGCCTGCAACTGATAATTTTAAATTTAGACAGGCTATGAAAAAAATGTTTTTTGACGTTGTCCTTGCTTTCCTGATTTTTTATACCGGCATGCTACTGCTCGTCTATTTTCTGCAGGACCGGCTGCTCTACTTCCCTTTCAAGGAGATCGACGCAAACCCCGCCGCGATACAGTTGCCCTTTGAGGATGTGCGCCTTGCAACCTCAGACAGCACAACCATTTCGGCCTGGTGGATACCGGCCCACAACGAGCGGGCCGTGCTGCTTTTCTGCCACGGCAATGCCGGCAATATCTCCCACAGGCTCGACTCGCTGCAAATTTTCAACAGACTGGGCTTGAGCGTTCTTATCTTCGACTACCGCGGCTATGGCGCAAGCACGGGCCTCCCCTCTGAAAACGGCACCTATCTCGACGCTGAAGCAGCATGGCGCTATCTGGTCGAGGTGCAGAAAAAACAGCCTGAGGAAATAATTCTTTTCGGCGAGTCGCTGGGCGGGGCAGTGGCCGCAGAAATTGCCTTGCGGCACAGGCCCGGCGGGCTTATCTTAATGTCGAGCTTCACCTCCATACCCGAGCTTGCAGGCATGCTCTACCCCTTTCTGCCGGCCAGATGGCTTTCAAAATTCTGCTATGCTACCATCGACAAGATCGGCTCTATTGCCGCCCCCACGCTCATCATCCACTCACCAGATGATGAAATCGTCCCCTATGCCCAGGGCAGGGCGCTGTATGAAAAAGCCGCCGGGCCGAAAGAATTTCTGCAGATCAAAGGCGGGCACAACGAGGGCTTTCTTGTATCTGGCGAACTGTATGTGCAGGGGCTTAATCATTTTATTTCTAAACATTGGAAATAAAACACAGGCAGGCACAGGGGCCTGCCCCTACAACCCTAAATCCTATCTTCTGCCGTCTCGGTTGTTGAGCTGCGCCCCCTGAACCCTCGTCCCTAATATCTTACCCCCGACAGCACTTTTGTGTTATACAGCCGGTAGGTTGGGCAAAGTGAAACGTGCCCAACAATTTTTTGATTGAAAACAAATTCATGCTGGGCACGCTCCGCTTTGCCCAGCCTGCAAACGCTCTCAAAAGGGGGTCTTGTCAGCATTAAAAAAGGCCGGTCCTTTACAGGATCGGCCTTTTTTAAACTCTTATCGTTGTGTTCTATTTAAAAGAAGCCTTATCGTGGCATCTGCCGCTTGCGCAGGCGGATGGACTTGGGGGTTATTTCTACAAGCTCATCATCATTAATCCATGCAAGGCAGTCTTCAAGGCTGAACTTTTGCGGCGGGGTGAGAACAACATTTTCATCGGAGCCGGCGGCGCGCATATTGGTCAGTTTTTTGCCGCGGGCGGGGTTTACGATCAGGTCATTTTCGCGCGCATGCTCACCTATTATCTGCCCCATATAAACATCAATGCCCGCACCCATAAACAGCCTGCCGCGTTCCTGCAGGTTAAAAAGAGCAAAGGCGATAGTTGTGGCCGCATCTTTCACCACAAGTGCGCCGTTTTTGCGGTTGCGCATCTCTCCGGCATGCGGGCCATAGTGGCTGAACACATAATTCATTACGCCCATGCCCTTGGTGATGGTCATAAACTCCGAGCGAAAACCCAGCAGCCCGCGGGTGGGAATTGCATATAAAAGCCGCGTCATGCCCTGGCCCTGCTTCATCTCCCGGATCTGGCCCCTGCGCATGCCGAGGCGCTCGATCACCGCGCCCATATACTGCTCATCGACATCAATAGTCAGCTCCTCATAGGGTTCAAGCATTTGGCCATTTTTTTCATGCATGATGACCTGCGGACGGGTCGCCTGAAACTCATAGCCCTCGCGGCGCATGCGCTCAATCAGAATCGAGAGATGCAGTTCCCCCCGGCCCGAAACAGAAAAGCCCACGCGGTCCTCAAGCTGCTTGACCACGAGCGCCACATCGGAAAATGTTTCCCTCTCCAGCCGCTCGTCGAGCTGGCGGGAGGTGACAAATTGGCCCTCAAGCCCAGCAAAAGGCGAATCATTGGGGATAAAGTTCATCGACACCGTCGGCGGATCAATCACCGTGGGCGGCAGAGGAATGGGATTGTCGGGATCAGTGAAGGTTACCCCTACGGTCACATCCTCCATGCCTGCAAGGGCCACGATTTCACCAATGCCTGCCGTATCGGTCGCCACCTTCTGATTGGCCTCGAACCGGTAGACCTTGGTGACGCGTGCGGGCTGCAGGCTGCCGTCGCGCCGGGCCATAACGATGTCTTTATTGACATTCAGCGTTCCAGATGTGACTTTGCCGATGCCCAGCCGGCCGAGATAGGGCGAATAGTCAATGGAGCTAACCAGCAGCTGCAGGGGGCCTTCCGGATCGCCGGCAGGTGCGGGTATGTGAATAATGACC
>CAIWCT010000267.1 GCA_903911225.1 uncultured delta proteobacterium | reverse complement strand
GCCCCGAGGGCAAAGCCGCAGCCGACCGACAGGCCCTGGCCGAGGTTGCCCGTGCCCCACTCGATGCCGGGCACCGTGCGCTCCACATGGCCTTCAAAGATGCTGCCGGCCCTGCGGAAGCCCATCAGCACGTCTTCGCGATTAAAGAATCCGGTTGCTGCAAGGGCTGAGTAAGCACCGGGTGAGGTATGGCCGTGGCTGATGACGATGCGGTCGCGATCAGGGTTATGGGGCTCGCCGGGAAATACCCGCGCGCAGGCATACAGGGTCAGATACATCTCAAGCGACGACATGGACCCGCCAGGATGGCCAGAGGCGGCCAGTGTTGTCATGGTCAGAATATCGCCGCGAGCCCTTCGGGCCCGGGCCTGCAGTTCGGCAACAGTTGCATCGTCAAGTTTTTTCTGGGTAAACCCGCGCTCTATCATGATAGGCCTCGTATGTAAGATGCGATTAATATGAAAAGAGAATAGGGGATTATAAAAGCCTGCGGCCTATATGTCAACAGAGAAACCGTCGCTGTCATTTAAGAATTAAAAGTGCACAGTTTTTTGATAGATTTAAAATTTAAAAGTGCACACCTTTGAGGTCAGTGTTTTTAATTTTTCTGACATCAAGCAGCGAGTTGTTTTTCCATATTCTCAGTTCAGTGACAAGACTGTTCAGAGGATAGATACGCAGGTTGAGCTTATCACCGGGCAGTGCTTTAGGCACAGCAAGCTGTAGATTATTTAGAGATATGTGACGGTATCCGTCAACGGTTCGATAGGTGCGAAGGCAGAAGATGTCTTTGGTGGATTGAAAGGGAGCGGGTATGGCAAAATCCCTAAACAGAGATTTTTTATTGTCAAGTGCAGTGGAGAATCTTCGAAAGGGTATTTCTTCCGTGGTGGAATGAACACGTTTATGGTTATAGGCATAGACTTCGCGGTTCAGGATCTGTTGGCCCTTTTGTATATCAGTGATGTTGTCTCGTGCACAGGTTCTCACAAGGTGATCCTGCAACCATCCATAGGAACGCTCTACTTTGCCTTTTGCCTGGGGTGACAGGGCATAAATGACTTTGACCTGGCAGTCATTGAGCACCTGTTTCCATTGCGGGTCGACCTCATCGGTGAGTGTGCGGTGGGTTCTCCAGATAGAATAAGGGTACTGGACAAAACGGAAGATAGAATGATTATCCACATAGAAGCTGTGAGGCAGCCCGTATTTGAGAAACAGTGTTTCCAGCCCCTGAATATGGGTGTAGGAGGTCTGGTCTGCTACCAGATGAGCATACAGGATATAGCGGCTGTAGTCGTCAAGGGAGGTAATCAGCCACCACTTTGTTTGGGCAGCCGGTGCAAACAGGTGTATTGAGGCATCATGCTGGATGAGTTCACCGGCATAGCCGGTCAGAACCTGCCGATCATGCACCTTTTTCTTTTTATGTCTCTTTATGTACAGGTTATGCTTTTTTGCCCGGTCAATGATGGTGGGCACTGAGACACTCTGCTTATGCTGTATCAAAAGACGCTCTTTGATGTAGCTATAGTTGTAGTGGTATAGAGGGATATCTTTATTGCTGATCAACTGCTGATCCAGGCGAAGCTCTTTTATAATGTTTTGTTCTATGGTTGGGTCAAGGTGCCGAGGCGCTTTAGGCCGTGAAGGCTTTAGACTGAAGGCACCCGGGGATTGCTGATACTTTTTTATCAGTTTCCAGAATTGTCTGATTTTAATACCCAGAAGGGTTTCAAGATACTCCCGTTTAATTTCTTTGTGAAGATAGCTTTCTAAAAACTGTTTCATCTGTTCATCGCTGAACCGTTTGTGTAACTGCTTCATACCCTGACGACCTCCTGTGTGTGGTTAAAAAGGTCTCAGAGTACTTTATTCCATGTGTGCACTTTTAAACTTTAAAACATACTATAACTGTGCACTTTTAAATTTTAAATAACACAGAGAAACCGTCGCAGGGTGCGGAAGGCGAGGGCAAAAGGAGCCGGGGTTATTCGTCCTTTGTGGCGCCGGAGGCAGTGCGCAACCGTTCCATTTCCTTTGCTACATCAAGTGACGGGTTGCTGTCGGCCCGCCGCAAAAGGTTGAGCATGCTTGCCGGGGAGATGTCGCTGCTTTTTTCGAGAAGTTCTTCGATGCGTTTTTCAAAGGCATTGAATCCGGGCTGTTTGGTCATGAGTATCTGTTGTCCCTTAAAGGGGTTTTTAGAAGAAAGGTCTATAAGCACAGTATGCTTTTCCATGTAATTCGTCAATAGTTTCCGCAGCAGCTGGCATGAGTATATGATATCGATTGACAAGCACTTGCGGACTGTTTATTGTCCAGATAATTTAAAAAACAAAGCTTTAGGGAGGATATATGATGTATGCAGTGATTATGGCAGGCGGCAGGGGCACGCGGTTCTGGCCGCGCAGCAGGGGCGCCATGCCCAAGCAGCTGCTGGATATAACCGGAGACAGCACCATGCTGCAGCAGACAGTGGAGCGTATCGTGCCGCTGGTGCCCATGGGAAATATTTTGATAGTCACCGGCGCTGAACAGGCTGCCCTGGTGCGCAAGCAGCTTCCTGATGTGCCTGCCGACAATATCATTGTCGAGCCCGTGGGCCGTAACACAGCCCCCTGTATCTGCCTTGCCGCAACTAAAATCTACCAGCAGGACCCCGATGCTGTCATGCTTGTGCTTCCGGCCGATCATCATATTGGTAATCCTTCCGGCTTTCGCACCTGCCTTAAAGCTGCGGCCGATGCGGCTAGTGAAACCGGCGCCCTTGTCACGGTCGGCATTGCGCCCGCACAGCCTGAAACCGGCTACGGCTACATTCAGTATGACCGATCACACTCCCTTTCAGGCGCATACCGTGTGCAGCGGTTTTACGAAAAACCCGACCGCGAGCGCGCCCTGCAGTATCTTGCACAGGGGAATTTTTTATGGAACAGCGGCATGTTTATCTGGAAGGCCTCGGTCATTCTTGATGCCGTTAAAAAGCACCTGCCGGCCATGCATGATCTGCTCTTCCCGCTCAAAGATATCTGGGGCACGCCTTCAATCAATGAAGCCATCGCCGAGGCCTATGGCAAGGTGCAGCCGATATCAATCGATTACGGCGTTATGGAAAAAGCAGATGAAGTCTACACGCTTGCGGGCGATTTTGACTGGAACGATATCGGCAGCTGGTCGGCTATTTATGACATATCGGCCAAAGACGGCTCAGGCAATGCTTTGCGCGGGGATGTGATAGCCGTTGAGTCTGAGAACTGCATGGTCTACTCCCCTAATAAGCTTATAGCAATTGTGGGCCTTAAGGATATTGTGGTCGTTGAGACCGATGATGCCCTGCTGGTGGTGCCGCGCGACCGCGCGCAGGATGTGCGCAGAATCGTTGAGGAACTGGAGCTGCAGGGAAGAAAAGAGCTGTTGTGATTTTGAATTTCAGATTGCCGATTTTGGATTGTGGCGTTTAACGCAGCATCCACCAGCCGTTGGTGGGCCGCGGCGGCTTGAAATTCGTGGTGGCGGTTTCATTGTCGCAGGTAAGCTGCTGTATATCGAGCCCGTCCTTTTTTAATATCCCGAGCACCGTCACGGGCCTTTTGCCGTGTATGGCGCGTTCAAGCAGGTTTACCGCATCCCAGCCCGGTTCAATGCGGTAATAGTGCGTATAGCCCCGCAGGTTTTTGCCGTTTTCCGTAAGCAGCAGGTGCCATGTCCAGAAACCGTAGGATCTATACCAGGCCACAGGTGCCGCTACTTCGATCTTTTTGCCTTCATACAGACTATAGCGCGCAAGCACGTCATCAAGCGGCGCCGTGATGACAATATCCTGACCGGCATAGGACGCCTGCTGCTGAAGATAGGTGTCTAAATCCATGCGCACGGCTGTTCGTATGCAGCCGACCGGCAGGCACAGCACGCAGAGCACAAGGCCGTAGGATAGATAAATATGCGTTATTTTTTTCATATGTACTTTTTACTTTAAAGCATCATGCCGTGGAATGCAAGAGGCATGGTTTAAGAGTTAGGGTTCGGGGTTCAAAGCTCAAGGTTCAAAAAATAAGTCTGTTGTTTCTCATTCCTGCAAAAGCAGGAATCCAGAAGCAGTGGTTATGGGTTAAGTGGAAAAGACTTAAGAAATTTTGCGACATATCGTTTAATGTATGCTATGCTTTTATTTAAGCTATCATAAATTTACATCCCGTAGGGTGCCGCATCGCGCACCGATAAAAGCTGCCTTCAGGTAGAAAAGCGCCGTGAAAAAACGAAAGGACTACCATATAAATATTTTTTACAGTGATGAAGATGAGGGCTATATTGCGGATATCCCTGACCTGCAGCACTGTTCCGCCTTCGGCGCAACTCCTGACGAGGCTCTTGCAGAGGTTCTGATAGTCAAAAAGGCCTGGATGACTTCAGCACGGGCAAGCAAAAAACCAGTCCCGAAACCCCATTATCGTCCGGTGATTTACCAAGTGGCCCAGGCGTAAGCGGGGCTGATATTTTCATGCGTAGCGGTTTCGATATGTTAGCCGGTAGGGTGCGGTGAAACCCACCATTGACGCAAACGAATAAATCAGGTCCGCTGCGGGGGGATCCACCCACAACTCAAATCAATTCTGAAATTTGAATATTATATGATACAATTTACATGGAATAACGAGAAGGCTAAACAAAACCTTAAAAAGCACAACATTGCTTTTGAGGAAGCCGCAACGGTGTTTTATGACCCCTTATCAGCAACACTTGATGACCTGGATCACTCTGTAGGCGAACAAAGGCTAATCACTGTAGGATATTCGTCCCGCAACCGTTTGCTTGTGGTTTCTCATACTGAACGAGAAAAAAGCATTCGCATTATAAGCGCACGAACTGCAACCGCGCATGAAAGGAAACGGCATGAAAGCTCTTAAACAAAAAGTAAAAGATGAATTGCGCCCTGAATACGATTTTGACTATTCAAAAGCGGTTCGCGGTAAATATTGCAAACGATTATCCGATGAAGGAGCAAACATAGTTGTTCTTGAATCCGATATTGCCAAAGCTTTTGGTACTTCTGCTGCGGTGAATGAAGCATTGAGAACGCTCCTGAATTTCACCCAGTCCACGCAACGTTTAGTGTCAAGTCGCTCCAGTGGTCGGCGCTAAGTTTAGCGGAGGTGCTGTCATGAATACGGCCTTAATGAATCCTGTGGAACTGAGAACGATGGGCATAAAGGCCTTAACGAAAGAGCTTGGTCCTTTGGGAATGATACGATTCCTCCAGCAGTATGAAACCGGCGCGGGTGATTATACTCAAGAACGGAAGCAGTGGATTGGGGATGCTTCCGTGGAAAGCGTTGTTGGAGAAATAAAAAGAGGCCGATTGGCTCACAAATAAACGGTAGGGTGCGCATCGCGCACCGATAAAAGTATAAGCTCTCCGCGCCTTTTGGTGAATTTGAAAATTGTAGTGAATCGAAATTGGTAATCTGCCTCACAGGAAGCCAAAAAATAAAATTGTATTTCCCGGGCGAAAAAAGTATATAAAATACTTACCCCTTAAGAATAAGGTTGAGTGCCATGAAAAAAGATTATCTTGAAGTACTGCTCGAAGAAATGAAGGGGCAGATCAATCTTGTGCTTGAAGGCCATGATGCCATCCGGCAGGAGTTTAATGTAAAAATAGATGGATTGACCGAGAAAGTAGATGTAAATAGTTTTGAAATAAAGGTATTGAATAAAACGATCGTTGATGTGGAAGCGCGGCTGAGCAAAAAAATCGATGCAGTGGCAGCCGATCTTTCGGCGCACCGGGCAGATACGGAGTCGCACCGGGGTTATAAGGTCTGCGAGGGGAAATAGCGGACTGCTTGGCTTCAGGAATAATCAAAAGAGGGGGGTGCATAATGGCTTCCGCTTATACCGCAATCATACCCTCCCAGCATTTTAACCGAATGCATTATATTTACAATTCATATATAGCATCACCAAGGGCATGTCTTTAACGGGCAGGCCTTTTTTGTTATGGTACGATTTTTTTGGAGTGCACTCAACCATTGATGAAAATGAATAAATCCGCTGCGGCGGAGCATGCGCCCCCGATAAAACGTCGGGGCAGACCTGTGTGTCTGCCCAAAGAGCTTTGGTTATGGCCAGAAAAAGATCTAATAAATTTAGCGATATATTTGTTTAAAATATGCTATGTTTTAATTGTATTGAGTTGTCATGAATTGACAGCAGGTATTGCGTAAGTATAACGAACCGAAAAGGGCAATCTATTCCGCAAGGATAGGGCGCAAAGCTACCGGTCCTTTAAGAATAAGGAAAGCGGGGCTGCCGGTTTGAAATTCATAGAACACGGCAGGCCTTTTCTTACACACGGAAGAGGCTTTTTTTATCTCGCTCCCATGCGTTACGTAGGAACGAGAAGATGTGAATAAAATAGTTTTCATAAGGAGGTTTTTAAGGGTTTAAAAATTACCTGAAAGCTTTTTAAAAAATTGCGTTTTTGCAGCAACCGTTTCCTCTGAAAACCACCACTTTTCATTCCGCGAAATGGCACTGACAGGAACGCGCCTCCTCAAAGGGGCGCGCCTCCTTGTTACGCGCTTCGCGGAAGGGGCGTGGTGGTCCCTCAGAGGAGGCATATGCTTGGAGCACGCGCCTTTTTTTATTTAAGGAAAGTGGGGTTGCCGGTTTGACAACTCATTGAACAAGAGACCCTTTTTAACTTGTTACAAAACATTGGTTATAAAAGGGGTTTTATAGCCCGTAGGTGAATTGCAAGAGCATTTATAAATAATTGAAATGAAAAGAAAAAAAGGATGGAAGCTGATGAAATTAAAGCCGGAAGATATGTATCAGGGAGAAGTATGCCTTAGTTGGCGCCAGCGCGTTGACGCGTCCGATCAACATATTCGTCTCCATAGAGTTGCATTTACGGTGGGCAAATGCGAGCTTGAAAAAATGGAAGATTACCAGTCATTTAAAAATGAAGCAGTTGCTCAACAAGCTATTAGTGCTCCAAGCTCATTGCACCCCGGGCCTCCAGAATCGTTCAAAAGGTATAAGCGATGTGCCCATTGCTGGAAAAAAGGGGGGGGAGTCATCGAAATATGATTTATGCCTTTCCTGTATAAATAAGATTATTTAGCTAAGGAGACAAATAATGATGGAAACAATTGATGCTCAGGTGGATATGCTCACATGGAACTATAATTGTTTACGGCAAGAAGCAATTGTGGCTACTGCACAGAAAGTCGGTTATTCAGACTTCCCATGGCGTTCTGATGATGAAGTTCTCAAGCAGATCGAAATAAAAGACAAAAAAACCGCAGACGCCTTGTATAAGTTCCTTAATGCAGATAAGGCCTTGTATGAGTTTTGTAGGGGTTGCCGCCAGAGAAACACACCAAGTCCACTTGATGGTGATGATTACATCATGATGACCAAACTTATATCTGAAAAAGAGAATGCCCGTCGCGAATGGGCAAAACTGATAGAATAAGATTTGAGTAACGCGGAAATTAAAGAGCTAACAAAGCGTCTGTTGCATTGGAATACCAGCGATATTGATTGAAAATAGCTTTTTATACGAGGTGGCTGAAACATGTAATTTCATTAAAGTATTTTGCGCATCTTTCCTGGCAACTATGATTTCTGTGCTGCTTTTATGTTGCCGGGATACGCAGGCCTATCCAGCCGTGGTTCGTAGCCCCGGGCAAACTGCATGCTATGACACCAGTGGTGCTGTTTGTTGAATGTATGGGGCGAAATCAGCATGTGGAAAAAACCATAGGAGTTTTTTGGGAGTCTGGCTTTTTCGGTTCTGTATTTATGAATATTTAATTGGCTCAACTTGAAACATTAAAAAATTAAGGAGACAGTGCATAGGATCAGCAAAGACATGATTATTAGCCTTGAACTGATTTCATCCATGAAGGACGATATTTGGTATCAGACGGCGTCAAAAAGTAAAACCTTGAAAACTCGCAAAGTAAAGGATGAAGAGGTTGTATGGGCAGCAATATCTACGGCGGAAACTATTTTCTGGATGACTGATCCATCTGGTGCATGGAGGGTTATTATTAAAACTGAGTCTCCAAATGTTTTTTTCGATGAAGTCGTTAACCTGGGGGTTGTTGAAACGCTCAATAGGCTCAGAAAATGAATGTTGACAGACTAACAATTCCGGACCGCCTGTTCACTGGTTATCACTTGAGGCAGAAACCTCTTTGCATTTAGAAGGGTCTTTTTATTGCGAGAGTATATACACCAACTCTGGGTCTTGAAAATTCCAAGAGGATAAAACGATGAAGATACAAAAATGGTGGATACTATTAGCGACTATCGTGGCTTTTAGTGCGTTGCTGGCATTCGGCTCTGCTGCACAGGCTCGCTTTATCAATAATGGTGATGGGACTGTGACAGATACTGCAACCTGCCGCATGTGGCAACAGGGACAGACAACCCATAAAACTAATAGTGAAGCTGATACATATTGCCGGAATCTTGTACTTGCCGGTTTTAATGACTGGCGTTTGCCTTGGATAGGCGAATTACAATCGTTAATCTACACGGGAAATGGCGGACCACCATATATCAACACAGCCTTTTTCTCTTATGATAGCTATTGGAATGCGTTTTGGTCAGGTTCACTTTACAATGAAGCTTGGGATGGGCCCCAATATTATACTTTACATTTTGTTAATGGTAATACTTTTGTTGAAACAGGTTTCAACTGGAATGCGGCTCGTGCAGTGCGTTCTATACAATGCGGCACTTTGACTGTATCAAAAATAGGCTCAGGCGGAGGGACGGTAACATCTACAGATGGATATGTGAATTGTGGAGGCGACTGTGATGAGAGATATCCAAACGGCACTTCAGTTACGCTTACAGCAGTAGCTGATCCTAACACCATCTTTATTGGATGGAGCGGCGGTGGATGTTCCGGCACAGATAATTGCACAGTGACTGTAGGGGGCAATGTTTCAATAACAGCCGAATTTTGTGCTGATAATGATGGGGACGGTTTTTGTGCTGAAATTGATTGCGATGATGCACAGGTATTATATCAGGACAATGATGGAGACGGGTTTGGTTCGACGACAAAGGTTGCCTGTGGTGGGGTGACAAACAGTAGCGATTGCAATGATAATCAATTGCAGTACCTAGTCTAGTGTATCTTAAATAACTAGACATAGTTGGGTGACTATGTTAGTTTGGGGGAATGAAAAAACCACTCGTGTTGAATGCCGCTGACAGAAGCCTGCTTGAAGAATGGACCAAAG
>CAIWCT010000266.1 GCA_903911225.1 uncultured delta proteobacterium | reverse complement strand
CTTGACGTTTCGTCATGCAGCAGCGCCGGGGGCAGTCGGCAGGCACCAGCAGATGTTCGGGGTGATTTCAGCATTCCCCCGGACGGCGTTATGCTTGACACACTGCTTGAGCGCTATGAAAAGGGATATGTTGAAGAAGCTTTACAACAATCCGGGGGTTCGCTAAAGGCTGCTGCGCAACTGCTGGGTATAACACTGCGGTCGATGCGCTACAGGATTCAGAAACTAGCGCTTGATGCGTGCGTTTTGAAACGGGACTGACAGCCTGCAATGGCATATGAATGTGTTTTAAATGCTGATAGCTTATGAAATCAAGTGAAGATACTCACTATCTGAAAGGCCAGCTTCAGTGGCTTATGTTTTTCAGGGTTTTGGTGGCGACCTTTTTTTTCGGCATAGCCACAGTGGCGCAGCTCAGGCGAAGCGAGTCCTATGTCACCACCCATCTTGTCTACCTCTATGCCCTGACTGGCAGCGCTTTTGTCCTAACGTTCATCTATGCTTTTATTCTTCCCTATGTCCGGCGGTTTGTTCTTTTTGCCTATGTCCAGATAACGGCGGATGTTTTTTTCGTTACCGCCCTGCTTTTTATCACCGGCGGCATAAACAGCATTTTTTCATTTCTCTACAGCATATCGATCATTTCGGCCAGTATCTGCCTGTTTATATCAGGGGGCCTGTTTGCCGCAACCGCTGCAAGCTGCCTGTATGCGGGGCTTCTTATCCTGCAGCAGTATAACATTATCACGCCGCTTCATATCGGTGCTTTTACAGCAACCGGATATGAAGATGTCCGCCTCATGTATCCCATTGTCATTAATGTAGCGGCTTTTTATATGGTCGCCGTTCTGAGCAGCTTTCTGACCGAGCAGGCGCGAAAATCAAGGCAGCAGCTTCAGAGGAAACAGATAGCCCTTGATCAGCTTGAAGCTTTGAATGAAAAGATAATACAGCATATCCCCAGCGGCCTTTTAACCCTTGATCAGTTCAGGCGCATCATAACATTTAACCGTGCAGCCCAGGATATAACCGGCTGCACATTTGATACTGCCTATATGAAAGATGTGGACGTTATTTTCCCCGGCATATCCTCTGCCGGTGATGCTTCTTCGTCTCCTGCAACAGGGATGTTCTTTCCCACGGATTTTGAACTGAGCTTTATCCGCCAGGACGGACGATCACTGTTGCTGGGCTTTTCAGGATCAAGCATTAAAGACTCCGCAAACGAAGAAATCGGCACTATTCTCACCTTCCAGGATCTTACCGATTTCAGAGAAATGCAGGAGCATATAAAAAGAGTGGACAGGCTGGCAGCTGTGGGAAGGCTTGCAGCCGGCATAGCCCATGAGGTCAGAAATCCGCTTGCTTCAATCAGCGGCTCAATTCAGGTGCTGCAAAAAAGCCTGCAGCTCAATGCCGCCGATACGCGTCTCATGGACATAATAATCAGAGAGAGTAAAAATCTCAGCAGCATGATTTCCGACTTTACCCAGTACGCGCGTGCAGAAGCCCAGGGCAAAGAGAGCATCCTATTAAAGACGATAGCAGACGAGGTTGTTGCGCTTTTTAATAACAGCGCTGAATGCAAGAATGCCTGTTCTATAAAGCAGCAAATTCCGGAGACTATTACTGTTACGGCAAATCGGCAGCAAATAAAACAGGTTCTGTGGAATCTTATTCTTAATGCCGCTCAGGCAATGACTGTCAAAAGCGGTACTATTATACTTACTGCTGCTGTGGTACAGCACGGATTTGAGCCTGCTGCTTTAAAAAACCACATCCCCGAGCCTGCTGCGAAAAGCCCGATTATGTCATGGGTTGAAGTTAAAATTGCCGATGACGGATGCGGCATTAAAAAATCGGAAATCGGCAGCATTTTCGATCCCTTTTTTACGACCAAAGATACCGGGATCGGCCTTGGCTTGGCCATTGTATATAAAATTATTCAGGAGCATAACGGCACAATAGCTGTGGAGAGCCAGGAAGGTTGCGGGGCAATATTCACGCTTGTTTTGCCCGACACTTCCCCGGCCCAGTGATAAGCAGGGGTGATAAAGCCATACATGTACTGTGCAACTTAATAAAAAGAACCCTCGGGAACGTCATTCCCGAAGCTTGTCCTCGACCAGATCGAGGAGCAGGAATCCATGAAACGCCCAAAAAATGGACTCCCGCTTTCGCGGGAGCGACGAATTTTTTTTAAATAGAGTTCAAAAAAAATAAAGTTGCACACACAGTATAGATACTTTGTCTGAATTTTTAGGCCGTGAAGAGAGCCAAAGGTGGGGTTTCCCGAAAATATGGGGCCATAAACATGGTGGAGACATGAGAGGTAACATTTTTTGTTAGCGGTTTTACATTTAATGGTAAGATGCAGCTGCGAAATTGTTATTAATTTAATGCTTTTGTATAAAATTTTGATTTAATAATTTGGCATTGATGTTGCATATCTATGTTTGTACAGAAACGAAAGGAGGTTGGGAGGCAAAAATATTAGACACTACAAACAAAAGTACAAACAAAGGTATAAACAAAAAACAATGCAAAAGGAGAAATGTTATGTTTAAAGCAAGAAATGAAAAAGGTTTTACCCTGATCGAACTCATGATCGTTGTGGCCATTATCGGTATTCTGGCTGCTATTGCCGTACCTAATTTTATTGCCTACAGAAACAAGTCCCGTGTAGCTGCTGGTATTGCAACCTCCGAGTCAATCAGGGGAGCGATGGCAGGCTTAGCTGCAGTGTCGTCAGGCAATGTTTTTCCGACAACCATATCAGCTTGGGGCCCCCTTACCGATCCAGCCAGTCTGGCATCCCTTTCTAATTTAAATGGCGCTACCCTTAACAGCAGTATGGCCGGGCAGGGGTATAAGGCAGGTAAATATCAAGGGCTGGACAGTAATGGTGCTAACTGCGTTGCTGGCACCACCGAGTGCGCAGATTATTACTTTATTTTAGATGTCGGCGGCGTGCCATCTGATCTTGTGGGTGCACAGATTGAAGTTCGCCCCAGTGGTATTCAACGCCAGACTTATTCGACTGCGACCAGTGGAATAACATTAAACTAGTGAGACAAAAGTTTCCGGTTCATGAAAAAGTGATGTTTATCTGAATCACCCAAAACAGAGGCTTACGAGCCTCTGTTTTTTTGTATTTTTTTGGTGAACCCGTAAAAGTCCCCTGAGGTCATTACAATAAATAAAACATCTTTATGACGACTTTGTACGAGACCATCAATTTCTAAGGATGCCTGGTATATGCTGGTGGCTGAAAGTAATTTTGTTGAAATCTGCAAAAAGACGATTACTATCTGTCTTTTTTTTCAGCTTGCTGTGGTGCCCCTGATCATCGACCCTTTTGCTTTTGATTTTTGGTATATACCGAAGATAGATTCGACCTATGTTCTTGTGCTGATTGTCTTGTCCGCGGCAGTGATTGTAAAAATTGCCGGTAAAATCCGTATCACCCTGCCCCCGTTTTTTCTCTGTTTCTTTCTTGCCCTCTATGCTATTTCAGCCATTGTTTCCACGCTTTACTCGGTTGATCGCGAACTCAGCATCCGGGGGGATTTTTTTCGCCAGGAAGGTGTGCTGACAATTCTTGTCTACACTATTTTGCCTGTGCTTTTTGCCGCGTTTGTTTTTACGCGGCAGCAGGCACGGATCCTTTTGCTGGGGCTTGCGGTCTGTTCAGTATTGGTAGCGGCCTATGCAATTATTCAATATATCGGCTTTGATCCCGTTAAAACGGCTCCTTTTTTCGGAATAAGGCCACTTCCCGGGATGCAGGCATTCGGCAGCACTTTGGGTAATGCAAATTTTCTTGGTAAATTTTTGGTATTGACGGCCCCCCTGTTGATGGCATTTATATGCATCAGCACAAGCTGGAAGCGGAATATATTATGGGCACTCGCATGCAGTATTTCTGTTGCAGCGCTTATTTTAACCGAAACGCGGTCAAGCTGGTTTGGTTTTTTTATTGCAAGCTTCATTTTTCTTATTACCGGGGCAACAGTCCGCATTCTTAAGAAGAAGCTGCTGCTTTCTCTGGCAGGCATTATGCTGGTCGGGTTGGCCTTTATTTCCATAGCGGCATTTGCCCGGGGCAAATTACCGGATTTGCAAAAAATGATTACAAGCCGAACAGCGGAGGCTTTTGAAATCGGAAAACTCCGGGAAAACTCAACGCGTTTTTTTATGTGGGAAAAAGCCATTGACCATATTGCCATGCGGCCGCTGCTGGGCTATGGCCCGGATACGCATGTGCTCATTATGCAGCAATATAACCTGGAATATAATCGACGCTTTAACTGCAAAGTTATTTTGGACAGAGTCCATAACAACTATCTTGATGTGGCGCTCGCGCAGGGAATTTTCGGCCTTTTAGCTTATTGCGGCATCCTGGTCTCTTTCCTTATGTGGCTGTGGCGGGAATTGAAACGGGAGGGCAATGCTGAAACGCGAATATTTTTATGCGCAATTTTCAGCGGATATTGCGGCTATCTTGTTAATGATTTTTTCAGCTTCAGCGTGGTGAGTGTTTCTCCCACATTCTGGTCCCTCATGGGCTTGACAATTGCTTTACAACATATCGGCATGTGCGGTAAAGATGCGTGCTTAGATGAACGGGGCGCGCCCCCACTCATTTCTAATGGCTGAGGTTGCTTGTTTTGAGATGGATGCTGAAAGCATGTATTCAAAAAATCGCAAGCTCTCTGCCCGGGAGCGCCTCTGTGAATTTCGCGCTCAGGAGGTACGTCAGCAGGACGCTTCCCGTCAGCAGTGATACATTTAACGATATGCTTTTTATTTCGGAAAAGCATTATGGGTTTTTTTTAAGGCACAGTCCTGCCGAGTCGCTGCTCAACCCTGTTTTTTTTGAATTCGGGGCAGGGTGGGACTTAATCAGCCAATTATACTTTCATGCCCGGGGCATAAAAAAACAGTGCGCGGTCGACATCAAGCCGCATGCAAAAATTGCACTGATTAACGATGCGATTGAGCGGCTGCATCGGCATACCCAAAAGGCCGATGGACACATCGATAAAAAAGCGACTTCACATGCGCTGGCCAGTATGGCCGAGCTTAATGCTCTGTTCGGCATTAACTATCTGGCTCCATGTGATATGCGAAAGACAAATTTCCCATCAGCATCTTTTGATTTTATTTCATCCACAGCAACACTTGAACATATACCGGCCAAAGATCTTGCCCTCATACTTGCGGAATGCCGAAGACTGCTTAAGCCTGACTGTATTATCAGCTGTCTGATTGATCCCAAGGATCACTTTGCGTACTGTGACAGGCATGTTTCAACATATAATTTTCTGAAATTTTCTGATCGCCAGTGGGCCTTTTTCAATTCTTCTCTTCATTTTCAGAACAGACTGCGCTATCCTGATTATGTTAACATGTTCCAAAATGCGGGATTTGAAATTCTTGTCTGCGAAGCGGAACAGCCGACGGATTCCGATATGGCCGGCTTGAAGTCTTTGCGTATAAATAATAAATTCAGCGATAGCCTTGAAGATCTGGGGGTTAAAACGATCTGGGTTGTAGCAAGAAAAAAGCAGCTTTCTTCTTTTGAGGGAGGGGCATAGGGCCGGCAAAGTTTTTTCTGCTGCTGTGGCTGCTATTTAAACTGATGTCTCAATTCGGTATTCCTGGAAATTGAGTTTGCTTGGAAACAATAACGGTCTCTGGTGAATTAGGGATGACCATGTCTGTCGAAAAACACGCTACGGTCTGGTTTGTCATACGGTATTTTCATCCGTTTGTAGGCGGTCTTGAAAAGAACACGCTCAATTTAGCGGCAGCCCTTGTCCGCCGCGGGCACCGTATCATCGTTGTGACCAGCAGATTTTCCAAATCGTGGCCTCGGCAGGACAGCCTTTTGGGGGTGCCGGTTGTCCGGCTTGCCTCACCCGATATTAAATTTGCGGGGGCATGCATATTTTTGATGGCACTTGCCTTGTATCTTTGGCGGCAGCGAAAGCGCAGCGGGCTGCTTCATGCTTTTCAGGTTGGCTACACATCGGGATGGACAATTTTGCTGGGGCGTATGCTCGGCAAGCCGACCGTGCTCACGCTGGCAAGCAGCGGCAGCGGGGGTGATATTCAAAGGCATGTGCGCACGGTTTGGGGCAGAGCTTTTTTGCGACTGTGCCGCAGGGCATTGCGCGTTGTGATATTGAATCAAACCATGATACAAGAGCTTAAGGGTATCGGGTATGAAGATTCTGGAATTGCGCTCGTAGGCAATGGCGTTGACATGCTTGTCTATAAAAAAGCAGAAGACAGGGCTCGGATTCGCGCACAGCTGGGGTTTGCCGCATATGAAAAACTTATTTTATATGTCGGCAGGCTTTCACCGGAGAAGGGGGTCGATTTTCTTATAAGGTCTTGTGCTCATATGAATATCTCAGGGCAGACAAAACTGCTGATTGTGGGAGACGGTCCGGAGAAAGTAAAACTGCAGGAATTAGCCCGTATTGCAGGTCTTGAAAGCAAAATTTGCTGGTGCGGCAGCGTCGAGGATGTCGTGGATTATCTGCAGGCGGCCGATGTTTTTGTCATGCCCTCTCAGTTTGAGGGACAATCCAATGCTATTCTTGAAGCAATGGCCTGTGAACTTCCGGTTATTGCTTCAGATGTGGTGGGCAATAATGAGCTGGTGTCGCACGGCGACAACGGCCTGCTTGTTCCCTATGGTGATGAGGGTGCTCTTGCTGCAGCGATATGTTCTATGCTTGGAGATCGGCAACAGGCACGGGAGCTTGCTGCGCGCGCTCATGCCTGTGTCCTGGAGCGGCATAATCTTCAGGACGTAATTGAGCGTTATGAAGCACTCTACGATTCCCTGCAAACCCGGCGGGAGCAGCCAGTATGAGAGCAGTCAAATCAGGGATACTGCATGCGGCTTACTGGCCCGGTTATTTCCGCAAGTTTGTTCGATCGCTTGATTTTTTCAATATCGATTATCGTTTTTTTTATGGCTACAGCTTCCCCCCCCAATCAGTTTGCCTGATTTTATCCGAGAAGTGCAATCTTCGGTGCCGCATGTGCGACATCGGTTATAAAAATGCACATTCAGGCGAAGCCGGCTCTCAGCTGGTTCAGTCAATAACTTCAGGGCCTGATAAAATGAATCTTCAGGACTGGTTCCGGCTGATTGACGATCTTGCCCGGTTCACACCCAAACCGCTCGTCCTGCTTACCGGCACGGAGCCGTTTCTTTATTTGCACATCAGAGAAGTCATTGAGCATATCGCTGCGGCTGGGCTGCGGCTGCATATCACGACAAACGGGACACTTCTTGAAGCTCATGCGCCGTGGCTGGCGTCGGCATTTCAAACATCTTCTGCCCTTGATATTACGGTTTCACTTGACGGCCTTGAAGACGTCCATGATGCGATCCGCGGCGTGCCGGGAACATTTGTACATGCAATACGGGGAATTGAAGCATTTGCAAAATTCAGCAAGGAGCTCTGCGGGCAGCCGGCACCTGTCAACATAACCTGCACGGTCTCTGATTGCAACTGCCGGGGCCTGGAGGTTTTTGTCGACTGGATTGTGGAGCAGGAGCTGCCTGTTGCAAGCATCACCTTCAATCATCTCTGGTTTAAAGATGCTGGCATAGTCCGGCGCCACAATGAGCAGTGCGGCAAAATGTTTCCCGTTGCAGAGGAAAATATACGGGGCTTTGATATCAGAGATATCGATATGCTGGCTGCTTTTGAGCAGATACAATCGGTGCGCCGGCGTCATCGGGGCAAGCTGCGCATCCATCAGATGCCCGAGCTCAGCAGGAAAGAGGCTTCCGCCTACTACAGCGATCCATGCCGGTTTGTCTTTTATGACAGATGCACGGCCCTGTGGCGCAATATCGCCGTGACGCCTCATGGGAGATTGATTCTTAGCCCGCTTTGTTTTTTAGGCCCTTTTGGCGATCTCAAGGAAGAATCTTTTCGTGCTCTCTGGAATGGGCCGCGGCTGAAAGCCCTGCGTCGTCTGCTGCATCGTGAAAAGGCTTTCCCTGCATGCAGCCGCTGCTGTATGCTGTTCGGATCGCGTCCAAGGTATTATAAATTGAAGGACTGGATCGCATGAAAAGTTTTGTATGTTTCGGCCGTGAGCCACGCGGCACCTATCAAAATAATAGTATTGTGTGGTATGGTGTGCTTAAGCAGGCTATGCATTTTTCCTAAGAATGGTGGTGCCGCAATGCAAAAAAAAAGGCTTCTTTCATTTATGATAGCCTTATGGAATCCGGTATTTTGTGTCTGCCTCTGCATGTATGTATTGACGCAGGTACAGACACCTCCCGTGCTTAATCAAGAAGGATATCTTGAAAGATCAAAACAATCGTTGTCTGACCCTGCTTTTTTCTTTTCGGCGCGAGCTTTTACCACAACATTAATCTATAAAGTATGCGGTTCGAACCCGGAAACAATTGTGCGCTTTCAAAAAATTTTTCTTGTCGCAAGCTGGACGCTTTTAAGCGCCACGCTGGGCATGCTTGTGGGCTCACCCTTTTTAAGAGTTCTTTCCTGGTGTGTTTTTCCTTGTATGGCATTATGGTGGAACATTTTAGGGTGGTCATCTCTTTTGCTATCGGAGGCCTGTTCGTTTTCTTTCTTTGCAGTCTGGTTGAGCGCCCTCATTGTTTTTTTAAAAAAACCATCACGCTTAACACTTCTAGTGTCTATTGTTGTCGGGGTGCTGTTTTCATTTTCAAAGGATAATCTTCCCTATTTTCTGCTGATTGCCACTGTGTTGCTTCTGGTGAGTGTGCGGATATGTATAAAGCCTTTTTTCGAACGATATTCTCCGCTTTTTAAATCATTATTGTTTGCGATTCTGCTGCTTTTTCTTGTGCAAAATGTATCAGCGCAAATCGGGCAGCGCCAGCAATTTTGTCTTGTCAATGTGCTGCTTCAGAGAATTTTTCCTAACCCTGAATATTCCGCATGGTTTATTGAGCGCGGGATGCCCGTTGAAAGCGATATTTTAAAATACAGGGGACAAATGGCAAGCCTGGAAGATTTTCGGCTTTTTAATGATATGCAATATGAGAGTTTTATGAAGTGGGTGCTGTATCGCGGAACCTCTGTTTATGCTATTTTCCTTGTTACTCACCCTGATTACACGTTTCGGCCTCTTGTCAAACAATTGCCGGTTCTTTTTTCGTACAATCTTAATTTATTTGTCGGATTGCCTCCTGATATATTTTGTTTCAGGTTGCTGTATGCGATATTGCCTTCTACCTCCATTCTTGCCTCGATTGCTCTTGCATTGTTAAGCCTTGCTGCAGCAATTATTCGTAAGCGTGCTGTCTGTGTAGTGCCAATGGTGCTCCTTATCAGTCTCTGGGCTAATGCTCTTTTTATATACCATGCCGATGCAATGGATGTGCCCCGCCATTGTCTTATGAATATGATAGGGCTGGAGTGTTTAAGCTATATGGCGTTTCTGTTGATAGCCGATAGTGTCATATGTCAAAAAAAATCTGATTGTTCAGCCCTTTTTCATGATGAGCGGTGAAAAAACGATATGAAGTATCGACTTGTTAGCATATTGGAGTGTCCGGTCTGCCATAATGTTTTGGAGCTTAAGGTTTTTAAGGAAACCGAGATCGTGCTGAGCGCTCCAATCCGGGATATGAGATGTCCTGCCTGCGTTTTTTGCGGCGGCGCATCGCATAGCCCGGAAGATTGCGCACAGTGTACAGGCAGGGAGATTTTGGATGGAATTTTGCTTTGCCCGTGCGGCGAACGCTATGGAGTTGTAGATGGGGTGCCGATACTGCTGCCGGGTGATACTTCCGCTTTTGAGCAGCTCCAACGGCGCTATGGCGAAAAAGCAGCTTTTACTAACAAAGATGTGCGTGAAGCGTGTGCCGCCGGATTGGATGCCGACGTAAAAACGTCACAGCGTTTCGGCTATGAATGGACGCGCTATCCTGCCTGCTTTGCTGAGGAAGAGGCGCGTATCTTTTTCGAGGAGACACAGTTTGGATTATCTGAATTAAAAAACAGGCTGATTCTCGATGCGGGCTGCGGCATGGGGCGTTTTACACGGGTTGCAGGTTCACGGGGCGGGGAGGTCGTAGGGGTTGATTTGAGTGAAAGCGTGCTCAGTGCCTACAAGCTGACAGAGCATATGCCCAATGTCCATATAGTCAAGGCTGATCTGATGCGGCTTCCTTTCAAGGATGCAAGCTTTGATGTTGTGTATAGTCTTGGCGTACTGCACCATACACCGAATACCGAAAAAACTTTTTCTGCCCTGGTCCGAAAGCTAAAGGCAGGCGCTTTGCTTTCCGTTTGGGTGTATGGAACAGCAGGCAGGTATGCCGATTTTATCACCAATCCCCTACGGCCGGATAGGATGAGGTTTGTGCGGCATGCCGCCGCCCAACGGGCTTACTGGCTGCTGGTGCTTGCCCGGGAAAAATGCTCCAATGCGCTGCGGCGCATAACGGTCAGCATACCGCATAAAGTGCTGTATGCTTTTTGTCACGTGCTTGCTCTGCTGGGCAAGCTGCCCCTTTTGAAGTATTGTACCTTTTCGGTGCATCCGGATTGGCGCGTGCGGCTGCTCGAAAATTTTGACTGGCTTGCCCCGCCGTTTCAATACCATCATACCAAGGAGGAAATGCTTGTATGGTGCGCTGAGGAGGGGATTGCTGTTGAGAAAATGCTGCAGCACGGCTTTATTCCGAAGGTGGGCATAAGAGGAGTCAAGAAGTGATCACGTGGGGGGGGAGCCAGGCACTTTGTAAATGCGAATTTTTCTGTGATCTCGAACAAATTCCTTTATGAGCAGGAAACCATTGCCGATTTGGTCAAAATAGCGATTGGTGATTATCAGATAAGAAAAATTTTTATCTCTGTAATATTGGGCGGGCTTGCCAATCTTTTCGAGATCTTCCCACGACCGGTATTCTTCATAATCATCCCGCCGAGATCCCGCCGGCTCATCGACCAGCGCGATATCATAGCAGATTTTCGGTGATAGCTCAGCTTTGAGCTTGAGGTAGTCTGCTTTGAGCAAACCACGCGCGGCTGCACGTTCATACTGCCGCTGTAAATTGGCAGGCGCGTTTTCGAGTTTGGGCCCTTCGTTGCCTGTATTATCAAGAAGAATTCTGGTGTGGGCAGATATGTTCTGTTCTATCCATTCCTTAGCTTCAAGATTTATGCTTTTGCGGGCATAATAACTATCCCAATTGATAATGGGCAGTAGAGGATGTGCGCACAGCAGTACCGCCACAGCTGCAATAAGCCAGGCTCTGCTCGATTTAAGTAAGGCGACGATCGACGATGCGGCAAGTACGGCAAGCAGCGGCAGGGCATGGAGAATGTATTTTGCCTCCACATAATGATAGCGGGAAGCAAATAAAATAATTGCTGCCGCACTGATGCATAGTACGATATGGCGTTTACCTCGCCAAATCGCTGAAAGCATACCCCAAAGACAAATAATTCCCAGAGGAAGCCCCCATGCTTCCGTGCTCAGGAGCAGTCGTGTATATCCAGCCAATGTGAATTCGGCACCCCGGTGCATGGCGCTCAGCTCATTTATTTCTTTCAGAACGGATCTGAACTCGATATAAGCAAACGGGCTTGCAAGAGCATGCCCTGCGATGAGGCACGCCACTGCGGCCACTAGTCTCGGTGAGAAAATTTTGTCGCCGAGGCGTTCATGCCGTCTGCAGAAATGCGCTAAAACAAGCGGTAGTATGGCAAAGATACCATTAAACTTAACGGCACATGCAAGGCCGATGAAAAATCCCGCTAAAAAATAATCCTTCCATGAACCGGTTTCATACAGCACAATGCAGCGATGCACAGCCAGTGTGAAAAAAAAGGTGAGGGCGACATCAACAGTGGCATAATGAGAGTGTAGTGCGTGCGGGTAGCAGAGAGCCAGAAATCCTGCAGCCAGCAGCCCTGCGGTTTTTCCAGCAAGGCGGCTGCCGATCAGGAATGTAATATAAACCGTAGCAGTTCCCAGAACTGCTGAAAGCCAGCGTGCAATTAAATAAAAAACAGAAGGATCCTGCACAAAGGCCAGTGCGAATTCGTGTACGGATTTATATATGCCCAAGCAGAAGCAAGCGCTAAAGTATAATCCGTAGATAATAAAAAGCACATACTGAATAAGGGAGCCATATTGAAAACGGTGCGGATTGAGATCTCCGCTGCCGAACCGGACGGCATGGTTGATAACCTCAGGTTCATCTCCGTGGTCGATGCCTGGCAATCCAAAAGTAATGCCCCACACTCTCAGCGACAAAGCCAGCAGCAGGATGAGGCCGAGCAGCCAGTGGCTGCGGAGAGTTTTTTTTATTTTGATCCTGTCTATCATGTCTTCACCTGTCGGCAATGAACAAATGGCAGGAGTATTTTTTGATGCAGAAGCAGTCCAATGCAGTACAAAGCATAAGCGCAGCAGAGTGCTGTAACAGGGTAGGCATGCACAGTAAGACGCTGGTCTATACCGAAGCTGGCAATGAAGGCGGTGTGGAACTGAAAGGTGACAAGGCAGCTGCAGATAAAAAATTGGCGATTGATGATTAATAAAACAATGCCTGCCACAAGTGACAGCGAAAGCAGTATTGCAAGGCAATAATTCACAACGCTACTCGTGCTAAGATCAGACAGCCAGCGGAATGTTTCGCTGCAGCAACGAAAGGAAAAGTTTTTTTTAAAGCAGTCTCGTATATATTGGATTTTAAGAAGATTACCTTTCCCTTCAGCAAATGAACGGGGCATTGAAAAAGTCATTTTAATAAATCCGAGAGCACTCCTGGCTGACAGTTCCGTAAGTGTATGGAGATTGAAGTAATATTCAAGAGGTGTAATAGCCGGACCTGTATACATTCCCTTAACAGCCACCTCTTTTTTGCTTGGAAATCCGGGTTGGCCTGCAAATTCCAGGTTGGCATAAAAGCGTGTATGGGTATTCATGGCGTAAAAAGGACTGCCATGCAGTTGGTAGGTGTTGTAAAGGTGAGGCGCAAACAGTGTGATTCCGATGCAGAGAGAAATTAGTGCCGTCCGCCAGTGCAGGGCTTTTTTTTCCAAAAGCACAAGGCAGGCCATAACAGCAAGGAGCATCAGATGTGTTTCAGAGCGGGTTAAAAGCAGTGCACCGATTAATGATCCGACGGTAATGGCTTTTACGACGGAAAATTTTTTCGAAGCCCCGCCGCCAAGGCTCAGCAGTAACAGCAGTAAAAGCATGCAGGTGAACACCTCTTCGCGAAGACCGCGAGCGCTTAATTCTATCAGATAGGGATGCACGGCCAGTATTGCCGCAGCCATTAAGGCGACAGGCTCGTTGAGCAATTTTTTTCCAAGCTGCCATGATAAAATTATGACGAAAACAGAAAATATGCATGAGACAAAGCGCAGATGTGTTTCTGATAAACCAAACAGCCCGAGCATGGCTTTGGCGATGAAGAGGTACATCGGTTCTCGCATGCCGAACTGGGCCGAGAAAAAGCCGGTAGGGCTGAAAAGATCCATAATGCGCGCATAATTTAAATAGCTAAGGGTATCGCCGTCAAGAGCGGTGCCGGCAAGACGCACTGTTTCATTCCAGCGCAAATAGCATGCTGCAAAAACGATGGAGCAAAGAACTGCCCTGTATATGATTATTGTTAGACCAGACTGGCGGTTCAGGATGGTAAATACCGCATAATACACAAGGAGAAAAATAGCGCAGGGAATAACCATATCCGGCAGTGCAGGTGCAACTTCCGGGCCTGCTCCTACATATATATCCAAACGGTCGGAAATAACGGTTGTGAACGGCTCATGGTTTGTTGCGTTTATCCTGAAAAATAGTTTTGTTGATGACTGCGCCAAAGCGTTAATATTTAGAACTTCGCCGACATGGTTTTTGCTGTTCGCAATCACAGCATATGTCGTACCGTTGTCAACTGACAGGCTTAGTGTGGCTGGATGTTCAGGTGCGCCATACAGCCATATTTTAAGAAGGCATCCCTGCCCTTTTCCTTTGACAATTGACCATTCAAAAATTCCTTTCTCCAGCGGATCCAGCGCAAGGCCGCTAGCCGAGTTTCTAAAGCCCTGTTTGCGCAAATTCTGCAGCTGCTCTGCAGCAACGCTATCTGCAAACTGGAATTGATAGACCTTGCTTTTGGGTGGGTCGGAGATTCTCAGCTCACGGACTACTTGCGGGCTGCATAGCAGAATTGCAATGCATCCGGCTATCAGCGGAAGGAGGGGGGCTGCAAAAGATAAAAATGATTTGTTCATTAAAAGCAATTAATCGTTTTGAACGGTAAGGCCGTGATAGAGCGCAATGTAGGCATCGGCTACTTTATCAATGGAATAATGTTCTTCGGCATCCATTCTTGCCTGCTTGCCGAGCCGATTCGCAAGATTGCGGTCAGCCAGCATCCGGGTAAGTGCGAAACTCAAAGCCGGAATATCATCTGGGGGAATAAGCAAACCATTATATTCATCTTTAATGATGTCGGGAGTTCCTCCAACCAATGTGGCGATGATTGGCAAACCGCATGCCATTGCTTCAAGTATCACATTGGGCATGCCTTCAGATCGGGAGGGAAGGACAAAACAAGAGGCCTTGTGTAAATAGGGCACGATATTGGCGCATGCTCCAGCGAATGTAACCTTATCTGCAATGTCAAGTTCGCAGGCTAGTTGCTGCAGTGTTTTTCTGCAAGGACCATCGCCAATAATGTCGCAAGAGATTTTGCTATCGCCGGTCTGTAATGATGCAATTGATTTTAGAAGGATGTCTACGCCCTTCATATAATCAAGCCTTCCTACAAAGAGCAGATTGGCAGGCAAACGAGCGGCTTCAGCACCTGGTTTGAAAAGCGATGTGTCAACGCCATTGGGTATTTTTACTATTCGATCTCTCGGAAAACCAGCGACAACGAGCTCATTGTCAGCCTGGGCGCATAGTGCAATGACGGCATCGGCGCGTTTGACAATGTTTAAAAACAAACCTCCTAACAGCGACTTTTTTGCCATACAGACATCACTCAGCGGTCCCGTAGCAGCTACCTTTATAACAACTTTTTTTTTAAACAGCCATTTTGCCAGCATGGCTGCAATAGAGTGATAGTTCTGTAGAATATGGCAATGCACAATGGCATAGTGGTTTCTGTAAGTGAGGATAAATTTTAAGGCTGAAACAAAGTAGGTCAGGCCAAAAAGCAGCGGCAACGGCAGCGTGCGTATGCTGCGAAATGTCTCTATGCCATCAATGGTTTCGTTAGAAGGCAGATTTTTGAGGCTTCTGGTTAATACGCAGACTGAAATTCCTTTAGCCTGAAGGGCACGTGCAAGAGCTAATGCCTGGCGCTCCGCTCCTCCTGCAACAGGATGAAGCAGAGAAGTAATCATTAAAATGCGATGCGCGGAGGTGTTGTTATCGGGTTCAGTAAACATTGCTTTCCTTCAGTGAGCTGCTACTAAGCTAAACCGGCACATTCAATTGTGTCCAAGGGCTTATCGGGGTAATCAAATCCAGTGTGCATGTGGTTTTTTTTAGCATGCCGAATACCGGTTGACTTTTAGTTTATCTGTATAAGGGTTTTGTAAAGCGCTGTATATCGGTCTGCAACAGCAGAAAGAGAGAAATGCCTGACGACGGTCTCTCTGGCCCGAGCACCAAGTTCCGCTTCAAGTGTGGTGTCGTCGAAAAGCTCTCTAATGGCGGCGCAGAGAGCCTCAGCATCATCGGGGGGGATTAGCAAACCGTTTGCACGGTGCTGTATGATATCCGGAACTCCGCCTACTTTTGTTGCAATAACGGGAAGCCCGCATGCCATTGCCTCAAGAACAACATTGGGCAGGCCTTCAAATTGTGAGGGTAAAACAAATATATGAGCACGCTGCAAAAAGGGAACAATTTCAGAAAATGAGCCGAGAAAATTGATTTCTTTCGCCACATCCAGGCTGCCAGCCATTTTTTGAAGCTGTGGAAATTCAGGGCCATCTCCAATAATATCAAGCGTAACCAGTATTCCGGCATCTTTTAACATTTTTACTGCTGATATAAGCAGAGAGACATTTTTGCGATAATCCAGAGTTCCTATAAAAATAATTCTGCCACGGATTTTCTTAGCTTCCTGCCCGGGCGTAAACTGTTCTATGTCAACGCCATTAGGAATCTGGATAATGTTTTGAGAGGAGAACCCTTCATGCAAGGCTTCCTGTGTAGACTGTGAACAAATTGTAACCAGGCGGTCGACATGCTGAATCTGCCTGAGGAATACATTGGCGAAGGCCATTTTTTTCAGCTCAGCAAAATCGCTGATAGCTCCTGCCATAGCAACCTTGACAATCAATTTTTTATTGAATAGCCGCTTTATGCAAACTGCAGCAAAAGAATGCAAACCCTGAAGAATATGACAATGAATTATATCGTAGGAGTTTCGCTCGCGGAACAGATACCACAAACAAGACAGGCAATAACTGATGCCAAATAGTTTGCCCCAGGGCACTGTCCTGATGAATCTGTAAACGGGAACATTACCGAATGTCTCAAATGATTTACAATTAGGCATTTTGCGAGTGAGGATCGTCACCGCAGCACCCTTTTTTATTAGCAGTTCCGCAAGCCGGAGTGTTTGCTGTTCTGCGCCACCGATTGCTGGATAAAAAAGAGATATGATCATCAGAATGCGCGGTGAATTCATTGGTGGGGTAAGCCTGATTAAAAATTAAAATATGGTTAACCGACTTAAGAAAATATGCAACGAGGTAATTTTTTGATGTCCGCCGTTGAAGTAAAAAAACCTTAGCGTGTCAAACGGTGGCGATAAGTTTCAGGTATTGATCAGCAACGGCATCAAGCGTATAGTGTGTTTCAATATATTGTCGTGCATTAGCCCCAAGTTGTTCCCGTAGAGCAGTATCGTCGAGGAGATTTTGAATAGCCGCAGCAAGCTCTATGGGAGCATCTGGCGGCATAAGAATCCCGTTTTTGCAGATTCTGTAAGCTTCAGGCATAGCCGGAACAGCACCTTCAGGATCCAGAACTTCAGGAATCCCTCCAACATATGAGCCGACTATGGCTACATTGCAGGCCATTGCTTCAAGCGCCACATGGGGGAGCCCTTCGTAGCGGGAAGGCAAGGCTAAAATAGTGGATTGACGGTAAAACGGTACTGTATCCTGCTGCATACCTGCAAATTGTATATGGTCTAAAAGGGATAACCGTTTTGCGTCAGCTATGAGTTCTTCCCTGCTTGGCCCATCGCCGACTATGCATGCATTAAATAATATGCCCCTGTCTGCAAGTATTTTAAGCGCCTGCAAGAGTATATCAACACCCTTTTGTCTATCAAGCCGTCCGATAAAGCTGATACATGGAATATTTGAAAGCTTGCTATTGGCTAGTGGGTGAAACTTTTCAATATCAACAGAATTGAGAATATGGAAAACCTTTTTTTTTGCAAAGCCGCGAAGCAAAAGATCTTGTTCAATTTCATTGCTGACAGCGAGCACACGATGAGCCAGCTTTGAGCAGCCAATAGTGAAATTTTCAGATTTAAGTTGTGATATGCACTGAAAATCGCCAGAAATGCCGCTGCATTTAAGGCGGAGCAGTGCTTTTTTACCGGTACAGAGAGCAAATAGAACCGCCGGCGCTGTATACAGGTAGAGTCCAAAGCAGAGGATATGATTGAAAGATTTTCGATGTCTCCAGAGCAGCAGCAGCACGGAAATCATATAGGTGAGCTCAAACAGATGCCAACCCCGGATTTTTCTATACACAGGGATGCCTTCAACCATCTCAAATGGCGGCAATCCTTCCACATACCCGGTCATGATAGTCACGCAATGCCCCTGTGAAATGAGCTTTTTTGCAAGGTTTTGACATTCGCGTTCGGCCCCACCTATAAAAGGATGGAACAAACCCGTGATTATGAGTATTTTTTGAGTCAAGTGAGTCTGCATGGCTGCCGTGGCAGAAGTTGCTGTTTTATTGTTCGGTAATGTGTCGGTAAAGTAGCTGCATTTTTTTTGCGATGATTTTCCAGTCGAAAGATTCGGCTGTACTGCGGGCAGCATGTGACATGGCTGCGAGCCGCGGCGGGGCATATATGAGTTCAATGGTTTTTTGAGCCATAAGAGATGCATCTCCGAGTGGTAAAAGCATACCGGCTTCCTGCGGCAGGTACATACCAATGCCGCCGGCAGCGCTTGTAATAATCGGCAGCCCGCACGCCATTGCTTCAAGTATCGCATTGTTGGCTGTGCTGTCAAGCAGCGGCAGGAGCAGCAGCGTTGCGGTCTGGTACAGCTCCAGCAATTTCTGTTCAGAGACAGAAGAAAGCAATGATACATTATGGAGATGTTCGAAAAGCGGAAAATGTTCTCTTGAAGTAACAATAGTGAATGATATGTGCTGGTCCGCACGGTTGATCTTGAGGATGACCTCGCGCAGAGTGTCAAAGTCGCGCAAGTGGGTTCCTACAAAAAGGCAGTGCCCGGAGCGTCTGGCTGCAGAATCGCCGGGGGTGAAACAGAGAGTATCAACGCCATGTGGCATAAGATGAACGCGCTCAGGTGAAACGATGTTTTTGAATATCGTTTCCTGGTTCGGCGCAATAATTATAATGGCGTCAAGACTTTTGAGATGACGGGTTGCGATAGTGGTTTGATAAAATTTTTCGGGTGGGAAATGGTAGGTTGCTACAAATTTGTTTGATCGCCGTGGATTTAAATATGAAGAATAATGAAAGTTATCCTCTCCGTATAAAAAATGAAAAATTTGATTTTTTTTAAAAAAAAACGCTGGAAGGTTTTGCAGCTCAAGTCGAAGAGCATGCGAATTGTACCAGCAGCCTGCGGTTCGCCTTAATTGGGCAAGCATGCGCTCAGGGCAGTGGCCCAATAATCGATAGAGTGAGTTAGCTCCTCGAACATGACAATCAATATATTTTATAATTTGATCATAGCCGGAATGTGCAGAATGGTGCCCCATACGGTCAAAAATATATTCTATAGTCATCTTGTTGTTATCCGTAATAAAAAAACAATATCATATGTTACAACCAGGATTTGCGAGCTTCTTTACACTGACGATAATGCTTATAGATATTTCCAAGCCGGGAAAAAACTGTAATCAGAGATACTGTTGATGCAAAAAAGCTTCTTATTTCCAAGTTTATTATTTCTACCATCATCCGCTTTAACGATGCAATCAAAACACCTGTGCAGGAGAAAAAAAAGTTGTGGTCCGGTCGTTTCAATAAATAAATCAGCTGAGAAGAAAGCTTGGCATACTGTTTTTTTAAAGACATTGTGTGAAAATCCACGCTGCTGCATTGATGATATGCAACTGCCTTGGGAATAATGCCAATCTTATAGCCATGCATGCGAGCCCGGTAGCAGTAGTCGTTATCTTCTCCATACATAAAAAATATTGGATCAAATCCACCGATTTTGTCAATTACGGCACGAGTCAAAAGCCAAATCGCTGCATTGCAAAATTCAATTTCATAGATTTCTTTTGATTTGCTCAGAAGTAGATCTGACATGAAGAGAATATTATTATTAATAAAGGAAAAAAAGGATGCTTCAACTTCCGGTTTGTCATAGGCGACATGAATCGGGCTCAGTATGCCGAAATCAGGATGCTGTTCTGAAGCTTGAAGCAGCTGCCCCACCATATCAGGTTGCACTTTTGCATCCTGGTTTAGAAGAAGGACATAATCGGCCTCCTGTGAAAGTGCATATTGAATCCCCGTATTGTTGGCCTGGGCAAACCCGATATTTTCATTGAGACGAATAAGCAGGACATCCTGAAATGCTCTCGTCACAATCGCTGCGGTCTCATCGGTAGAAGCATTATCTACGATGACGATGGCGATGGAAACGGATGATTTTTGCAGGCTTAAAATTGCCTCGGAAATCCAGGCTGCACCGTTCCAGGTCACAATAACTGCAAATATTTTTTTGTTTGTGTTGAGCATGACTGCGCCGTTAAAATACTATTATAACCCTTTTTGTAAAAACCAAATTCTTAGCTGTTACAGTCTTCTGTCCCTGGCAACGCTAATTTGTATACCTTTTCCTGTGCGTCGTTTATCAGATTTTGATAATCAAAAACCGCTTTCATTTCATAACGGTGAAAAAAATTACACAGCTCCTGTCGGGACAGACGCAGGACAGAGAGCTGCTCGTCAGCTATATACATGCAGGCAGCAGGGGCCAGCAGCACTGTTTTGTTATTGCACAGGGCTTGCCTGATTTCCTTTCTGAGCAGATAAAATTTATCCGCAGAGTTTCGGCTCTGCTGCAATGTTCTGTATAGATGGATGGTGTTTGGACGATTTCCCCAAAAAAGAAGGTGTGGCACAAGGTCTCCGGCGGTGATAAGGACATCATCCGGGTTAGAGTGGTCCCTCCATACAGCAAATGCGTCATTGAAAGCAGCCACGGCTTTGTACTCTCGCATTTTTCCGTAATTTATATTAAGCACTGCGATAAGGAACAGGATGGTGAAAAAAAAGTATTTGATACCACGGCCTAATCGGTCGGCTTTGCAGGTTTGAAAAAAGCGGCAAGCCATATCATCAAATGCTTCACAACAAATTGCAAGTGTAATGCACCAGGGTAACAATGAAAGGAGGTAGAATTTTGTATTATAAGGCTCCCACCATAAAATAATAGACCAGCTTAGTAAACATTGTACGGCAAATGCGATCAGCACTTGGCGCCGGGTAGTATTTTTCGACCAGTTTTCTTTTATTCCTAAGAGCACTATGAGCAGTAAAAAAATGAGCAGTCCGTTTCTGACCATTTGCGATCTGCCTGCACCCATAGATATTAAAAGTGCATTGCTCAAAGTTTCCCAGGCGATTGGAATGCTGTTTGTGCTGAAATGCACCCCGTATGTGGGGTTGTCGATTTGCATATATCCTTGAGCCCACAGAAATAGTGTCTCCGGGGAGAAGGATGAAGTCGCAATATACCCGAGCAGGCAATACCAGCAGATAGTACCAACTGCTGCAACGGTCAGGAAGACAAAAACAGCCTTAAGCTTTACGGCGCGTTCTGTGGTTTTTAGTAATAAAAAAACTGCGCCAGCCGGCAGGATAACAGCACTTAATTGATGAGATGCTAGCGCCAGGCTGGCGGCAATGCCCGCCAAAGAAATAGATTGCAGGTGGTTTCCAAGGGTTTCTTTTGTAAGAAAAAACCAGGTCAATGATAAAAACAAGATGGAAATGTTGTAAATATCTGCTGTCCCGGCATGGCGCCAATAACTATAGGTTAAGCCGAATAGTATCGCGCATCCCAGTGCGTATGTGTTTTTTACTCTAAAATTTAAAGCGATCAAGATAAAGAGTATCGAAACGCACAGCCCGCTGATAAGGCTGTTAGCAATTTGGCATACAGGCAGAGCTCTGCTCTGATAGCCGATGCTGTGCGAAAGCGCCAATGACAGGTTGAATATAACGTGTCCTAGCGGGTGATTCCCCAAAAGGGGCATTGAGCCTGCCGCTTCAGCCGAATAGGCGTAACTCAGGGAGTCATAATGTTGGCTGGGCAAAGATGTAGGGAACAAAATGTAGAGCGCTGAGAAGCAACAAAACAATGCCGCACTTTGAAGGACCACAGAATTTCGCACGATGGCTTTTATCTTCATGGGTTCATTGAACTGGTTTTTAACATGTCGATGGCGGATTGATTGTGCATGGCATTACTTCCCTTTCTCAGCCTCAATGCCAACCTTCAACAAGAAGGATGTTTTCCATGCTGAATTTTGAACGCAAAGTGCTGCTTTGTAAGGCGGGTCAAGCGGCACGTTTCAAAAAGCAATTTTAGCAACTCGGATGCCCTGCCTTGCAGGCGGGGAGCATCACATCATTGTCATGGCTGGAGCGTGTAATGCCCCGTCGCAACAAAGCATTCACAATCTTCCCATAGCAGTGTATCTGTATCGGTTGATACCCCTTTATATTCTCATAAGTTGCTGGCCTTTCTTACGTTTCTTTGCAGCATCATTATCCCGCAAGAATCATACCCTCCATGTCCGGCAAGTCAGCCTATTCCATTTTGCATAGGGTAGAGTAAAGTTTAACAATTTCCTCTGCATGTGTTTCTATTGACTGCACTTCAGGCAGATGCGACTCCAGAGAATTTTTTAGACCGAAATCATTTATAAAAAGTTGAATTTTTTCGGTCAGCTTTTCGACATTGCCAACAGGAAAAGTGAACCCATATTCTCCATCCTTTACCCGCTCAGCCATGGCTCCAATATCAGAAACGATCACAGGGGTCTTTGTAATAAAAGCTTCATTGATGACTAGCGAATAACTTTCACAACAGATTGACGGAACAATCAGTACATCAATCTCTGAAAAAGCTGTCGGTTTATCCTCTTCCCTCAGCTCCCCCATAACAAAAACATGAGGGTTTTTAATTCTTTTTTTAAGATCATCACTTAGTTGAGGTGTTACGCTGCCATAAAGCCTAAGTTCATGCGGGCCGGCAACCCCATTGAAAGCATCAATTAAAACATAAATCCCTTTGTGGAATTGCATGGTTCCAATAAAAGCAAAACGCAGTACCTGAGAGGGGGTTTTTTTGACGCCGCTCAATATTTTCGTGTTGTAGCCATGAGGGATAAAGATAATCTTTTGTGGTGAGAGGCCATGTCTAACAAATCGTGTGCGGAGAAATTGGGACGGGGCAATAAACACATCTACAGCTTTAAAAATTTTCTTTATCCAATAGATGCGCCATAAACCAATGCTAAGCAGCACGGTTAATTTTTTTTTAACATTAAGACACAGCTTTGCACAGTGCTTTGCAAAACGTTCCGCCCAGAAGCCTTTGCTGGAAAGAGTATAATATTCAATTTGATCCTGCATGCAATCTACACAACGCGGCAGGGAATATGAATCGCAAATTTTCATTGCTGAGTTTAAAAAAAAAGTTCGGGGACATAAAAGCCAAAAATCATGTAACGTAAAACAGCACGGGACCCCCGCTTTTTTTGCCAAAAAAGGAAGTGCTAATGACAGGTTGCTAAGATGCTGAAAATGAATGATATCGGGCTTAAACGAATCAAGTGTTTTGCTGAATTCCCGTTCGACCCATGAGCTTCGTTCATGAAACGGCTTATCAAAGGTGCAGTAATTTTTTTTAAGTGCCCGGTATGGTATACCGTTATAGGAACCCTCTTCAATTTCCCCGGAATAGTTGTCATCTGGAATAGTAAAAAATAAACGGATATCATGTGATTCAAGGAGTTCTTTTGACAGCTGGTAGGTGTACAGCTCAGCGCCTCCCCGGCCTAATGGGGGAAAATAATGAACTACCTGCAAAATTTTCATAAGGCTGAATTTAAACGTATTTTGCGATATAAAAAAAACAAAAATTTGGGGATGAAAATTGCTTTAAAAATATTTTTTAATGTTGGCCAATCACAATAGATTGCGCCAGTTTTCAAGTAATTGACAAATCCCTTTCTGGCATTATCATAATCCCGCTCACTATAATGGAGCAGTGCATATTGTCTTGAATAAAATGAATTTAATTTTCGCAGACCTTTTTTGCTGTAAGCAGACCAGTTGATAGAGTCGAGATAATCCCCCTTTATTGCAGCAAGGGTATTGAGAATAAAATTCGGCAATCCGGACACTTTAGCCAAGGAATAAATTAATGCACTGCGTTCTTTTAAAAACAATTCGGGTTCAGCCATAGTTTTGCTGGCGTGATGATAACGGAATTTTGCGATATGGTAATCAGCTAATTTGATCCTTGTTATTCCAAAATTAATTAAATAATGAAACCATAATTCTACATCCATAATATAGTGGAGCTCTGGATTTAAGCCGCCTAATTGTTTAATAATGGAGAGGCGAAAAAAAGTTGCAGGCTGGTTCATCCTAAAGTTTGCTATTGTTTCTTCAGCGGATTTTCCGACAAACATACGGTGGTCGGGTTTAACCAAATCACCGAATTGCTGCAGATAGCCGCATATGATATCGCAATCATATTTAGTAATTGTCGTGGCTATATTAAGCAGGCTGTTTTCAAACAGAAGATCATCGCTATTAAGCCAATTAAAAAACTCCCCTGTGCACTTTGACAACCCCTTGTTAATTGCATCACTTTGCCCCTTGTCTGGTTCACTGACCCAGTATGCAAGATGCTTTTCATATTTTTTTATTATTTCAACTGAGTTATCACTGCTGCCGCCATCAATGATAATATATTCCAGATTAGGATAGTTTTGATCTATAACCGAGAGAATGGTCTGCTCAAGGAATTCCCCCTGATTATATGAGGGTGTTACAATGCTTATGCGTGGCCAAATAAAACATTCGGGGAATGCATCAGATTCTCTGCAATGAGCAGTATTATTTAATGGTGCCATTTTTTTCGTCTCAACGGCTTAGAATTGCATCATAGCATTTCAGATATTTACAAGTCGTTCAGGCACAATTAAAGAGAGGTTTTGTATCTTCATGCTGCAGCCTGGTTTACGCGAAAAGGCAAATCAGGGATTTATAGCAGTTTTATTATGCGCTCCGCTTCGATAATGCCTATATCGTGCAATAAAATCTGCACCAAGCCAAATCTTTACTAAAGGACGTAAAAATAAATCTTTCTGCATCATCAGCAACAAATGATGCACTGCATCAAGAAGATGGTCCCGGGCTCTAGCCGTTTTACCTTGCTCGTATTGCCCGGAACCGTTCTGGCTGAGCTTCTTGGGGGCAAGCTGTCTGCCCCCCCATGTCCATACCATCAGCGCAAGCCAGGATGGCGAACACAACATCCAACGCTGCTCAAACAAGTCATTCATCAACCCCCAGGGCAAGGGGGTGTCAGTGCTCATAAGATTTTCCAGACCGGTTGTATGCTCCAATCGGGCCAAGGCCTGCGCATATGGCACGTATAAACGTTTTATGAGAATAGCAGGGATTTTGTGAAAATTTCCGGCTGGTGAAGCCACCATGCGGGTAATGTTTTTAAAGGCGTGAAAATGATAAAAAATGAGGGGTTGCCCGTCGATAGTAAGAGTATGACCATTCCACTCAATCCGGTATTGCAAAAAATTCCAGGGTGCTACTCCAGCCCCTTTGTTTTGTAAAACGACCACACCTTCAAATCTTTTCGGCCAATCATCAAGATATTTTTGATCGCCGAACTTGCCCTCCTCTGCGCGGATAAAGCACCACTCCAAACAACGCGCCCGCCACCAGTGCAAACAGTTTAGGCCATTATTGTCGTTGCGAAAAATAACGAGTCCGACGTTGTAGATTCCGAATTCCGCAGCAAGATGCTCATGCTCGGGGGCATAACGGTGTTCTATGATCAGTACTGAATGAGAGTCGAGTTCGGCATATACAGGAATGGGATCAGCATAAAAACATAAGTCGGCATCCAAATAGGCAATTGTTTCAATTTCAGGATTTTGACGCAGAATATAAAGCGGCAGGGATGGCGTGCACGACCAGTAATACTCCACTGCGCTTCGCTCTGCCTTGGCTTTTAACAGAGCGGTATCGCCAGCTTCGAGTTCTTCAAGAGTCAGCAGGCGAAGGTGAGCTAAGTTGCTCCTGGAAAGCATTTCATGGGTAAGGCTATCTAAGCATAAAACCCACAGGGTAAAAGGCCGCGTGCAATATTGGGACAGCGAATGATATAAGACTAGCCCCCGCGCAAGGTAGTTGCGGTCAAAATAGGTGCAGAAGTGATGCTCTTTCGGCTGGGCAAACATCAGGCGTGTTCTCTGAGACGGAATTTCAGTACCTCGGTACAATTCTTCAAACGGATGGCATAGCAGACTCCGATGTTGGCAGCAAACTTCTGCTCTAAGGATTTCACCTCTTGCCCCGGTATGGACCAGCCGCTATTGAGCACTCTCTGCATTGCAGCATCAATTGCAGCCTGATGGGCCAAATAGCTTGCCATGGGATTGCTCTGAGGCGCTTTAACAGGTCGGTCCATGCTTATCTGTAGTTCGCTAAATTGCAACTATAATAATCAAGTGAGAGGGTCAATCCTTCTTTTAGGTTCACCTGGGGAACCCAGCCTAATTCCGAACGAATTTTACTGTCATCAGCGTAATAGTCTCCGATATCGATCCGTCTGCGATCATTTGGAAACACACGTACCTGAAAATTACCACCGCTGTGGATTTTGACCAGAAGATCGGCCAACTCTCGCAGGCTGATAACCTCGAAGCCGCCCAAATTGTATATCTGCCCATTGGCTTCCTCTTTGGCTGCTGCCAGCAGTAAGGCTTCCACCGCATCATCGACGTAGGTAAAATCCCGCAACTGGTCGCCGCCCCAAACATCAAAGGGTTTACCCTCGACCAACGCTTTGATCCAAATACCGAGAAAAGTCTGGCGCGCATCTTTTACCCGCATTCGTGGTCCGTAGGTATTGGTCAACCGCAGTGCGCAAGCACGGATACCGTAGACATTATTATATAGAATGTGATACCACTCGCCTGCCATCTTGTTGATTCCGTTTACATCAGTTGGGTGCAGCAGATGCTTTTCGTCAACAGGCAGATATTCCGGCTTGCCATAAATCTGACGAGTACTGGCAAAGACGACCTTGATGCCCGGATTGTACTGTCGGCAGGTTTCCAGAATAGAGAGTTGGGCGCGGCAGTTGATCTCAAGGTCAGTGTACGGATCCTGAAGTGAATCCATGTGGCTGGTCTGCCCGGCCAGGTTGAAGAGGTAGTCCTGCCCCTGCACCAGGTAGCGCATGCTATGGGCGTCGCGCACATCGGAAATGTTGACCCGCACCCGATCCTCAATGCCAGCGATGTTGAAGGGATTTCCGCCGTATTCAGGGATCAAGCTGTCTACCAGGGTGACGTCGGCCTTCAAATCAACCAGTCGCCGGGCCAGGTTAGCGCCGATGAACCCGAGACCGCCAGTGATGAGAATTTTCTTTGCAGTAAAATCAGTATATTCAATCATGGATTTGTTCTCCTGGCTTAATTGCTTCCATAAAAAATAAATCGGGCTTAATCACCTGCCCATCAGGCAACGTGTCGAGGTGGAAATTTGACCAGTTAGGAATTCTGCTGGTAGCTGCGTCATGTGCCTGCTGATCAATAAAGCCGGCTAGATTTAACAACCGGGCAAGCGAGTAACGATCGTACATCCACTGATGAGCCTCACCAGCCAGACGGAAGCGACCAATCTCAAGCGCTCGCTTCTCCTGTGCTCCCAGCAGCCACCACAGTATGCGTTCCCTGAATCCATTGCGCAGTTTGCGAATAAAGGCTGAAAGAGAGGAACTGCTTTGCGGTAAACAGCAGGGGCTGCTTCGCAAGGCTTTCACCAATTCCCGCCCCTCTTCACCGATTCGTTCATAGACGAATGTTTCATTGGGCAGTGGATTTTGACGAAGATAGCCGAGCATCCCGCCGCCGCTTTGTTCCCGTACGATTTGGTCGAACAACTCAAGCATGATCCAGTCGTAGTCATGAGCCGCTGTTTTTTCTCCACTCAACGCCGCAGTCAGACTGGATAAATAGAGTCGGCAGATTTTTTCCAGATCGGGGACTCCCACGCGTATGATTCCACCTGGTTTCAGCACCCGATAGCACTCAGCCAGGAATGCCATTGCATCTGAACGTCGCAGATGTTCAAGCACCGCCGCATGATAGACAACATCACAGCTTGCTTCGGAAAGCGGTATGCCACAGCTGAGGTCATTTTTGATGACTTCCGGGCCGTGCGGAGTGATGTCGATATTGATCCAATCAGGATGATACCGACTGCCACAGCCGAGATTAAGATATTTTTTTGCTTCGGGCAAAGATCATTCCTTGATAACTAAAATCAAACGGACAGGACAGCCTGTCTGGATTGTCAAACCTCGCCATGATTTTCCAATCCTCATGTATGTGGGCATAAAACTGTTGTCGGGAAAAAATCCAGCTCGGATAGCTGGCCGAATAGATGCTGGGTGGGACGGTCTGCACGCATAGCCGGTCGGTCGGACCAGCCCAAAAAGGCGTGCGGTCGATGATTATGTGGTCACAGGAAAGGGTCAGCAGCTGATCTAAAACTGCATAGGGATGCTTCAGATATTGCAGGACACTGCTGAGCAGTACGACATTGGGCTGAGTGTCGGCCAAACAGGCTGTGATGTCTGTATAGAAATGCAGTTTATCGTCCTCAAAATATGCCTTGCCGCTTCTAACATGACAAGATTGCTCGACGATGTTCCAGCGCACTTCGGGCAGTGCCGACAGGAAAACCCTGTTTTGAAAGAAACTGCTGCCCAGGGAGCCACCGAAGTCAAGCACATTAAGCCACCCGCCAGATTTTGCCGCAACCCACATCAGGCTGGCCAACAGGGGCCAAGCATACTGTATCTCATCAAACAAGACCGAATCCCGCTCATAGGCTGCGTTGCCGTTTTTTACCTTTAAGAGGGCAGCCTGGGTTTTTTCCAAGATGATCCCCTCATCGTAGCCCGAGCTGGCAGATCTCGCTTCGTCCCAACTTCGGTAGTCACCAGATAGTCCGTAGGAGCCAGTTGTCTGATCGACCTGCAGTTGTTTTGCCCTGTGGCTGAACACCGGCGGCATTACCAGCCTGATCATGTCTTTCAGTGTCACTTCTACAAGCCTTTCATCTCAGGGTAAGCGTGCGCAAGGTTATTGAAGCCAAAAGTCGCGCAAAGCGATACAGAGAAACGGCAACGGTCGGACGCGCACCATAAAACCCTGCTAACAAATTTGTCGTTCATTGGTGAACCTCTTAAAACACTATACTTAAAGGATTTTAGCCGGTTGATTTGCGCGTCTAAACCCATTCACACCAACAAAGTATACTTTGAAAAGCCTACTGGCATCCTGTTCAGAGTATGTACCGAGACAAACCTGAGGCCATTGTCTATGGTTCTCACCGTTCCAAAGTATAGTCTGTGTCACTTTAATCATAACTTCCCCATGACCCAAAGCCGCAAGCGCGCTGACACGATGATTGCCGTCCGTTAATATATAGACCCGTTCGTTTCCTGTCTTCAATGCAAAAGCTTCAGCAAATGAAGCATCGTGCGGTTGATAGCCGTGTGCTGAGATGGTCGTGTAGGCACGTTCAAGCCAATAATATTCTTCTTCAATGCGGGAACGTTTGATTCCTTGTTCACAAAAGTGCGTAATAATGTCAGGAACTTCGTCCAAATCTGCTAGCCAACCATTGTTGGGATCGAGGCTTTGGTCATTTTGCCATGGATAAACCCAGAGAGGAACATGTCTTGACAATTCTATGCCAAATACTTCACCGAAATTACGGGGGCGGTAGTACATGAGAAAATCTTCGAAGCGTCGCCGCAGTTTATCGAGGGGTGTGCCCTTATGCAACCCGACAACGTAGTTTTCATAGGGATTGAATGATCCAGATCCGTACTTGAATGCACAGTAATGGCGGCACTGGTTAATCGGCACGGTGACAATATTTGCGTTTTGCCGACCTATTCCTTGTGTCAGTAAATGTCTAAATCGTTTTTGAATAGACAGTAGCTCTGACTTCAGAGTCTTCATATTGGTCTAATAATGTTGATGATAAAGATCGAAAACCACACATCGCAAATTTGGCGTCAATCAAACTTTGTTCATGGTAGTATGCATGAATGTGGCACCATGGCTTCGCTGATGATGTCGTTTGTATGGATGGATTTCGACATTCAAAAAGAGAAGTGAACTTGCGAAATACGGCACGTAAGCGCTCCAGGAAAGGATCCCTGGCTTTTTTTATGGGCACATATGTTTGAGCTACCACCTCTTTGCGACTGACACGGCAAAGCTCCCTAATCGCTGAATCAAGTGATGTTTCCGGCATTAGGTGAAACAACCGGAACACTATCACGGTGTCAAAAACTGCGTCGCTGAAAGGTAGCGAGAAAACGTCGCCTTGCTCTAAGTGAACTGAAACTTCTTGAGGTAGCAAAGCCACCTTTTCTTTTGCCTTCATCAGCATATCTTTCGAGATATCAACGCCGGTTACATTGCGAATTTTATTGTAGTGATGGAAAAAACGTCCGGTCCCAATTGGCAAATCCAAAAGGCTGTCAATATGCCTGTCTTGTAGATACTTCCCGATAAAAATATCCTCTAACAGCCAATGCCGCTCGACTTCTCTGGAAGAATCATAAGTCTCAGAGACTCCATGGTCATACTTGTAATAACCATCATATGATGTGAGACTATCGTGCGGTTGTTTGCTCATAATCAGTTATCTTTCTTCCGGCAATTGATGCTGTTTGAAATCAATAATTCTATGCATCCTGATCAGCTCGCATGTAAGCTTACCTCAACCTGAATAATCGTTGCTGCTTTCGCACGGAAATATTTTATTTGCGGCAAATTAGTTTCCACAGTCTTTGATAGCAAGACTTCAGTCGATTTTTTACACGGCTTAAAGCTGGAACAGGCTTTGCATTATGGCACTGTTCAACTTTATGCCACTGTTTATAATAATTAAAGTCAACACGCATATCCGGATTGTGTCTCAACGGAAATTGCATCCTATGCAATGGAATATCAACGTATGGGGAATCATTTGAGAGCGTGTGTGTTGCATCTTTGCCAAATCCAATATTGGAAACCAAATTCATGGCAGGAATTACCCCTATGCCACGGTGCGCTATTCTGGTGAAAGCCCAAGGATAACCCCAACTATCAAGCTTTCCTTGCAAAACGGCTTCGCAGCCGTTAGCAATTTCTTTACATAAGGATGGTGCCCTCTGGCCGAATAGCCGCATATTGTTTTGGGCTGTTGAGTCCGTCCAAATTTTGAGTTCGGGATCATACTTGTTCCATGCTCTTCTCCATGTCGCCCACCCCCAGATATTACCGATAGTAAAAAAATAGCTATATCGATTTAGTTTCCATGTACCCAAATCATTGCGGCCACTTACCATGAGGACCTGATCGTTATTGCGAAACCGCTCGAGCAATTCTGTGCAAAATGGAAAGAATGACGGCTCTGGAAGGCAATCATCTTCTAAGATAATACCTTCTTCGACATTTTCAAAAAACCAGGTAATAGCAGAGCTCACAGCTTGTTTGCAACCCAGATTGTGTTCCCGAAATAGGATATTTAATTTGCAGGGCCAATCTATACGTTCAATAATGCTACGGGTTTCAGCACAAAGCTGCGTTTCATCTGATCGATCCGCCCGTGGGCCGTCAGCAGCCACGAAGAGTTGCTTCGGGCGGGTGGCCCGTATTCGCTCAAACACTTGCCTGGTCGTATCAGGCCTATTGAAGATCATGAGAAGAACAGGGGCACAACTATGAAGAATCATAATAGAAATTCCTTAGGCTTAAAATTTCAGAGCTTAAGCTCTCATCATACGACACCACTCTTCAAGAACGAGAGCTTTGAATGATAGTGGATGCACAACCCCTGTAACCATTTCCCCTTGTGCCAGATGACGAGCCCCATCCGGGCTTAGAATCGCATCTTTGACCAGATATCCGTCATCCAGGTCCCTGCTATACGCTTTGAAAAGCGCCCGATACCACTCCTGTACTGGTGGGGCAAAGCCCTGTTTCGGGCGGTTCATTACCTCATCGGATAACACCCCGCTTAGCGCGGACTTGAACCATGCTTTGGGCGGCAGCTGATGATCAGGGGTTGTTTTTCGTAGTCCAATGATGGTTTCGACAAGTTTGTGATCGAGCAGAGGCAGGCGCAGTTCTACACCTGAAGCCATGCTCAACCTATCCCCTTGTGTGATGCCATTTTCCCGCAAATAGGTGTCGCAAATAAGTTTGGTAAAGAGCAAATCAAGCGGAGGCCAAGGTTGGGGGATGGTGAACAGTGCATGCACGTCGTGATTGTTCAAACTTTCCCGAAATGTCCTGCTGTACCATTTGTTCATTTCTTTTCGAGCCTGGAGGAAACCACCCGATAGATCATAGAAACACACACGGTCCCTGGGTCGATGCAGCACATCCTGGTATTCTGCCAACGCCTCTGAAATTCCAGCCCCACCTCTCAACCAGCGGTACCACTTTTTTGGGTCCAGTGTTTGCGGCAGCCTCTCTTTAATCAACTCCGGCATCATCCGCCATCCGGTTTTCCGGAACTTGGCCAAGCGTTCGGTCTGTCTGACGGCCTCGCGGATGTCATCATAGCCCCAGAACAGTTCGTCCCCGCCTTGGCCCTGCAACATGACGGGTACATTGTGTTCGCTGGCCAGTTTCATGACCGAGTAATAGCCGTATCCTGAAATGTCGGCAATGGGATCATCACGCCAATAAACCATTTTGGGGAACGTTGCAACCATATCCGACGTATGGAGTTCCACGTCATGGAATGGCATTCCCAGGCTATCGGCCAATGCCTTGGCGTCCTTGCGCTCATCGCAAGGCGGATGCCCGGGATAGCCGACGCTGAAGGCCTGCATGGTATTCGGATACTCACGCGCTGCCAGCGCAGTGATTGCGCTGGAATCAAACCCACCGCTTAGTGCTACCCCAACCGGAACATCAGATCGGATCACGAGTTTGCTGACAGCCTCCAGTTCAGCGAGGATGAGTTCTTTTGGATTCCCCGTAAGCAGCGGTGCATTTTCCATGCGCCAATAACAGGTCTCCTGGATACGCCACGGCTCGACGTCCACTACCAGCAGATGGGCGGCATCCAGTTTGCGTACACCTTTGATCGGGGTGGCTGGTTCGGGGATCCAGGAATAATGGAAATAGAGATCGATAGACCCGGGATCCAGTTCAAAAGGCACCGCTCCTGAGCGCATCAACGCCTTGAGTTCTGAGGCGAACAGCAGCATGCCATTGCATTCGTAGAGATAGAGGGGTTTCTCTCCCATTCTGTCACGGGCCAAAACCAGGCGCCGCTGTCTGGCATCCCACAGGGCAAAGGCGAACATGCCGCGCAGATGCTGGACGCAATCCAGACCGTGCTCTTCGTAGAGGTGTAGGATAGTTTCACCGTCGCTTAGGGTTCTGAACCGGTGGCCTTTTTTTTCTAGTTGTTCCCGCAACTCAATGAAGTTGTAGATCTCACCATTGATGACTAAAACCAAGGAGCGGTCTTCGTTGTAGAGTGGTTGCCATCCCCCTCCCAGGTCAATGATGCTCAGACGGCGCATGGCCAAAGCGATGTGAGCGTCATGGAACTCTCCTGCGCCGTCAGGGCCTCGGTGGGCAAGCGCTACGTTCATCGCACCTACTTTTTGGATATCCTCGGGCTGTAGAGCCCTGTTCCTAATGATTCCCGTTATTCCACACATTTTACCGGCAATTTGTTGATGTTAATCAGGGGCAACTGTTTTTTTTTTATCAGCAAGGAAGATCATTATATGGGGCTGTCTTAGAAAGATATTGCAGCCTTTTCTCGAGCAATCTGACGTCATTACTATCGTTATGTGCCACTGATTCTGGCGCCATTGTAATATCAACAGCTCCTAGATCTTTTATCAGTGAATGAATCATTACGGCGAGTTCTATGACAGGGGTAGTGGCTGGTACAATACGGTATCGAAAAAGCGTTGCACGACAGTCCAGATTAGACATTAGAAGATCCTGAATCATATTCCCCCAGCATTTTGAAGGCATCAGTTCAACTGTCGCACCTGCATGGGCGCTCGGCAGCAGCATATTTGATCCATGTATGCCGATCACTATATGACTACGGGCATATCGGTTACACCAGGCTTTCTCTTCTGTGGCATCAAGCGCGGTGGTTCTTAAATCCTCTATCCAGTCCGGCATGTCGCCCGGTTTTCCTAACCCCACAACGGCAAAATTGAGCTTTGGAAAGGCTTTGCGCAGATGGGCTGCCAAAAGTACTACTCGTCGAGTCTGCTCACGACGCGGCAAGTATAAACCCCTCGCCCCAATTTGGGCTTTCAGTTTATTAACCCACTGCTTCAAACGTCCATGGTTACGTTCATCATCCCAGAGACGGTCTTCCCGCCAGATGAAGGTGACAGTAGGTGTTTCAAGCCGTTCATACCATTTATCTATGGGAAAGGGTTGCACCCGTGTGAAGCGCTCTATGTCATAATCTTTGGGATGAGGATGGGAATAGGCGACGCTAAGCCACACTTTATCAAATTGTTTTAATCTGGCGCTGATTTCTGCTGCCAGAAAGTCGTTCCACTCACTGCCGCGACTAAGCGGTAAATCGATAGTCCAGATTGCAGCAACTCCATCCGGCACCATCCATCGCATACACTTGGGCACAAGCATCACCAGGTCAAGCTCGGGCCGCTTCTCCAGATAATACTGGGCGTTGAGCAGCTTCAGCAGGCAATGCCCGTATAGTGAATCCAGGCAGTTTAACAACAAAGGGTTTTGTAAGGGCCGGAAATCCTCTGTCACAAACTCTAACGGTGCAGCGCTTCGATTCTTATACGAATTACGCAACCAATCGGCAAACCATTTGACGTTGTACGGATCATGTACGTTTCCAGTCTGTTTTTCCAGCAGCATTGGAGTGAAAAGTGCTTGACCTGCAAGCAAATCCCCATAGAATTCTCGGCCACATTTTGGACATTGCAACTCCGCCAGGTTGCGCATGCCAGGGATATACCAGTGGAGTACCTCTAGCCTGGCATCGTCAAAGGGGCAATGATGACTAAGCTCCGGCAGTGGTTTTAGTTTGATCATGTGGTTATTCCCTTAGGCACGAATGGCCTGCTTGAACTTGCCCCAGGCCTTTTGTGCCACTACCCGAACGCCCTGCTTAGTTAGGCTTAGTCCGTTTGGCAGAGGCGTAACATGCTTTCCATGGTCTTGCCATGCCCGCGTATTGGCTGTCTGACAATATTCGGAAACCAGGGCTCGGGAATTGTCCGGGGTAGCTATGATCACATCTTCGAAGACGACTATGTAATAGGATTTGCTTATTGATTGAATAGTGCTGCATAATTGGTCGATGGTCGGCCACTGCTCTGTTTTGTTAGGGAGGGGCGGCGGTGACAAGAAAAGGCGGGCATCGTCAATGAAAATGCAATGCTTTATGCCCGTTGAGCCGACAAGTTGGACTTCTTCAATAATCGGGCATTGGTCATTGTAGCCATAGGAGTCCATGCTGCACCAGTGGGCATCTAGCCAAAATATCGCTGGTTTGGGGATCTGTGCCACAGTATTTTTTAGCACTGAACGAGAATCGCCAAACAGGAAATCAATGTTTTGAAGATGCTTGTAGGTGTTTTTTGCTTCATCAAAATAAATTTTTGAATTCTCGATGGTAATTACTTTTTTGAAGTGGTTTGAGGCCCACGCTGCTGTTCCACCATTGAACGTTCCGGTCTCGACAAATGTCGACACGTTTAGATCTCGCTTGAGAAGCAATAAAAGCTCTTCTGGGGGCCCCATGCGCACAATTCCCATCTATTTTGCCTCCGCTTGACGCAGATGATAACAGCCAATCCCGAAACCGGCCACTGGTTGAGAAAGGAAACTATTGCCGAATATGTAACGCTTTTCTATAACCTGCAGTTGATGAAACTGTTCTACGAGATATGCTTCTTTGAAAGATCTGTGCGCATTGAAATAGGTGCGATTTTCATCATTAATTGGAACCGAGATATAGAAATCACCCCCCGGCGCCAAAACGCGTTTCAGTTCCGCAATCGCCTTTTCTGTGCCCTGTGGATCCAGCTGATCGCCATAACGGCCGAGGCCTATATGCTCAACCACACAGAGGCTGGAGATCGAAGATACACTGCCATCCTCGAACGGTAATTCCAAAATGGAGCCCCGCCGGAATTGCAGCGACTCTAAAGGAAGCGACAGAGGCCGGATATCCACCATGGTGACCGGAACTACCTTGGAGAGCAAGGCAACGAAATTGTGATGGGATCCTACATCGATGTGAGCTGATGGCCTTTGCTGAACAATCCGTTCAAATGCCCATGCGTCCTGGTAGAAGTAGATTGGCTCAATCTGTGTTTCCTCTGTATCGTCGCCCAGGCATGGGTAAAGCCACTGTAGTTCTGGTTGTATGTAGGTTGGTGCAAGCCGCTTATAGGACTTGTAACTGCGCCAGAACTTTCCCCATGAGTACATATTATTACGCCAAGTGGCAATGCCCCTCCGCAAAGCTTTAATTTGATAGCCCAACATCCAGTTGATTTCAGCAAACATAACTATTTCGGCTCTGCAACATGTATGGCGAACTGTGCAGCCATTGCACTTTCACGACCCGGGAAGCACGGATTTCCCGGCATGATATTACGTATCCGATAACCCACCTTTGCCAGATAGCTCTCTATCATTTCTGGCGTATTACCCATGTCAAAGGTTGTACCGCCAAACTCAAAGACACAGCAGCTAATTTGTTTCTGTTCCAGCATATGCCGTGCGCCAAGCAAAACCTGGTGTTCCGCCCCCTCAACATCAATCTTCAGTAAATCAATATGTGTTATGCCTCTTTCCTGGCAGAATGTGTCTATCGTGGAAGATCTAACCTGCTCACGTTTAACAGGTTTGACGTCAATACCGTAGGACGCCAATGGCCTATTTGCAAGGGTGTTCCATCCCGAGTATTCGTTTGGATAAACATAGAGCTCTAAGGTGCCGTTGGTGTCTGATAGGGCCATGTGATGCAATTCTACATTAGCTCGTCCAGATAGCTTATATATTGATGCGAGTTTGTCGAAAGTATCCGTGCAAGCCTCAAAGGAGAATACTTTGCCGCCCGGCTGAACGAAACGTGAAAACAGCAGGGTCAATTCTCCAATATTGGCCCCTACATCAAATACAGCCATGCCCTCGCGCAGATAATTGATATAAAAGGTTTGCTCGGCCCGCTCTACTGCTATCGGGGTTGGGGCAGAAGAAGTTTTTTTAACGAAAAACAAAAAATGTTTTATCAGGCTGTCCGGAATTTTATTTTTTATGCGATTTATGATATTTTGCGAAATGATTTTCATGATTCCATACTCCAAGAGCCTTGGACTAGGCAGAAACCATGACTGCTTGGAGGCACTTCGCCGGACTTGAAGAAATCCCCGGCTATGATATTCAATTCGGCTGCGTCGCTTATGCTATCCAGGTAATCATTGCCAATAATAATGCTGTAGCCAATCCTGTAGGGGGAGGGTGTTAAGGGGGTTTTGTGTATGCGGCACACAAATGCCCCTTGACTGGGTAGCTCCCCAAACTCGGTGCCGGACATGCGGTTGTGATGCAGAAAAACAGGCACATCCCACTGGGTTTTTACAATAAAGCTTGCAACCACGCGATTGCTGCGAAAGCCGGCTGAGGCCTCGAAATGAAAAACAATATCAAAATCCTGCCCGCAGACCACGCTGTCAATCGTGTGGCCTTCTGCGTCCCTGAGCTCAATTCCCACTACCCGCACTTCGCCTGACCCCTTGCGATCGGTCCGATCCTTAAGAGATGCCTGGTTTGCCGAAAAAATTCTCTGATACTCGGAAATCGCTGCTATTTGTGTTCCTGTAAACCTGATGAGGCCCTTATCCAGTACCACAGCGCGACGACATAGGTTTTCAATAGCAGCCATATTATGGCTCACAAACAACACGGTTCTCCCTTTTTTAGCTACGTCTCCCATCTTCCCCAGGCACTTTTTTTGAAACTCCGTATCTCCTACCGCCAGCACTTCATCAATAATCAGTATGTCTGGCTCAAGATGCGCGGCAACGGCAAATGCCAGCCGCACGTACATGCCGCTTGAATAGCGCTTCACCGGGGTGTCGATGAATTTTTCAACACCGGAGAAATCGACAATTTCATCAAACTTGCGCTGTATCTCATTGCGCTTCATTCCCATGATGGCGCCGTTTAAAAATATGTTTTCGCGTCCAGTCAATTCGGGGTGAAATCCGGTCCCGACTTCAAGCAGCGATCCAACACGTCCATTAATGACAGCTCTGCCGCTTGTCGGCTCGGTAATGCGGGAAAGTATTTTAAGCAATGTTGATTTTCCTGCTCCGTTGCGACCAATAATCCCGACTACTTCGCCGTGCTTAACTTCAAAGCTGATATCCTGCAGCGCCCAGAAAATCTCTTCTTCTCTGGGCGGTCGGAGCGTGCTGCGCAGGTAGGCAATCGGCGAAATTGCCGCCCGCTTAAAGGCGCCGGCGCGTGTCTGCGGTTGTTGCTCCTTTGCCCCGATGCGGTACATTTTGCTTAATTTTTCAACTCTGATTACTGGAGTGTCCATGCTTTCCATTAACTTTTTTACCGATTACAGAATATCAACTATCGTGCGCTCTGTATGGCGGAAATAGAATGCGCCGCTGATGAGCACAAGAAGTGCTACTAATACTGCCCAGGCTGCTGTCCAGTTTGGCATTGGGCCTACCCCCAGCAGCGCCCATCGAAAACCCTCGATTACAGGTGTCAGGGGATTGAGATGATACAGCGTTTGCCAGCGTTCAGGGATGAGGCTTGACGCATAGACCACAGGTGTTAAAAATCTTAAAGCTTCAAGAGCAAAGCCCAAACCTATAGCCGTGTCGCGGAATTTTACATTCAGGCAGGCAAGCCACAAACCGATCCCCAACCCCAGCATGGTCGCGAGGATGAGGAAAAACGGGAGGGCCACAAAAGTCCATGCAGGCGCGACGCGGAAAAAAAGCATCAGAATCGCAAGGACGACAAGAGACGCAAGGAAATCTACAAGACCGGAAAGCACTGAAACCAGGGGAATAATCAGGCGGGGGAAATATACCTTGGCGATAATAGCCTGCTGATTGACAAGACTGTCGGCTGTTTGCCGTGTTGTATTGGCAAAGAACTGCCAGGGCAGCAAACCAGCATAGGTAAAGAGCGCATAAGGAACACCTTCCGAGGGCAGGCGGGCTAGAACGCCCAGTAGCACACTGTAAATAATCATCTGCCCCAGTGGGGCGACAAGCATCCACAATGGGCCAAGCGCCATCTGTCGATAACGCCCTTTTATTTCACGCCAGAGCAGGAAAAAGAGCAGATCCCGGTATTCCCATACATCAGCAAGACCAAGGCATGGCAATCCCCTCGAGCTTTCAATAATGGTTTCATGGTTTTCAGCTATTTTAGTATCCATTTTTTTAATTAAAAAGCCTTAGAGCTGTTTTTATCTATGCATGTGAATACGGGGTGGTTTTATACAGCTCCGCCCTCTCGGTTACATCCTTCTTCGTGAACGGTGTGGATGGGCCGTTTGGTCTTGTATTGTCTGATTTTTTTTGAAAGCAAGGTGCTCAAAAAAATACTCAATTATATATTTTAATATTCTTTGTCAAATATCCAGTGTAAAGTAAAGTGTCATTCTGAACGCAGTGAAGAATCTATATTTCTGTAAATGAGATATTTCACTTCGCTCAATAGGGCAAAAT
>CAIWCT010000265.1 GCA_903911225.1 uncultured delta proteobacterium | reverse complement strand
TTTAATAGGAACTTGCTTTGGGATGGGCAGAATATAAATTAAGGGTAATTGTGTGTCAATCTAAATATGGGCGCAAGATGTGGGCAGGGGCGTCCGGGCAAAAAATAAGCGGCGTGATTAAAAATCTTGCGGCGCGGCGCGCGGTCTGATATGTGGTGTTATGTCAACCCGAAAGGCTGCTTTTGTGCGCAGTCCTCTTAACAAGCCTGATTTTTTAAATTATAAATAGGCTTCAAAGGGGTAATCGGGGTCAACGTTGTCATATGATGGGATTTGCTCATCGGCATAATACGCCGATGGCGGATATTTAATCTTCGGTGGTGGCCGTTTTTGCATCTCCCACAGCCCCAGATGCTGCAATATGTGTTTTACAACTTCGGGCTGGTCTATGACGCTTATGACCTTCATTGTTCCCTTGCACTGCGGGCAGGTGAGCGGATCGACCTCGTAAATCTTTTGTATCAGCCGAGCCCAGGCCTTGCGTTTTGCCGGTGACGTGGCATCTGCTTCAATGATGCAGGGTATAGTATCGTCAGTTTTTTCCTTTTGCCGGTTGCCCCGGCAGACATTGCTGTAATAGCCATAGTAGCGCACCATCTGCTCGCCCCGATTGGGGATATGGGAGCACATGGCGGCTAGCCATTCACTGGCGTCAAAGGTTTTCATCTCCCGGCCTTTTTTAGCCTTATACACCACCTTTGCCTCATCCCGCAGATAGGTCATGCGTTCCTGGGAAAAGGATGCCCTGATTATGTAACAGGCAAGGTTCTCCATGGCTGTGTCGTCATGGGGATAGATGCGGTCGCCGCAAAAAACCGTAAAGCCGGTATGCTTCCAGGTGTCGAGCATGCTGATTATTTCCGGGGTGATTTTACCTTTTGCAAGAAGAAGCTTGAGTACTTTTTGCCGAAAAAGCTTCATCATGCCCTTTTGATCAAGCTTCGGGGCAGTCTTGAATGAGCCGGTTTCGTAAAAGCAGCCGTCGCTCACCAGCACGTGGCAATGGGGATTAAATCCGAGAAAGTCCCCGAATGACTGAATGGCGATAACCGCCCCCGGCGTGGCGTTTTCCTTGCCCGAGGCACATTGATGAAAACTTTTCAGCGTCTCCCAGGCACAGCGGCTTAAATCCGACAACAGGCTTCTGTCATAGAGGAAATACCGGCGCAAAATTTTTGGTATGCTGAAGACAACATGGCGGTGGGGGACTTTTTTAACGACTTCCATGCAGAGCCACTCACCAAACTCCACCACCCGCTTCTGATGGCATGACGGGCAGAAGTGGCGGCGCTTGCAGGAGAATGCCAGCAGCCGCTCATGGCCGCAGTCGGGGCACTTGATGCGGGCAAACCCTCCGTGCAGATCGCCGCAGTCAAGATAGCGAAGCATGACGTCTTTGACATAGGGCCGCAGAAAGCCGTAGCGTGCGCTGAACCGTTCATCATAGCCCAGTTCAAAGCTTTCAAAATGATCCTCGACGCAGAGGTAGTATTGCGACTGTTGCGGATTCCGTGGTTTATACTGCTGCGAAACAATGGCTGCGGCTGCTTCCCCCATGCGCGCCCTTTTTTGGTGACAGGTATAACAGATGTTATATTTTGTGCAAGGCAAAGATTGTAGGCCTGAAGATTATCGAAAAAAAGGGTCGGCTGCTCATCTTTTGCGACTCGGGCGCTAAGGTGGCGGTTTTTTTGAAAAATGGCTTTTCTTATGATTCTTGCAAGTATGAAAAATTAAGTGTAATCTTCGGCCATGACGACCGAAGAAGCCACTCGCAAACTGACACCGGCTGAAAAGGCCGCTGAACTCCCGATGAACCCTGGCGTGTACCTCATGAAGGACAGCCAGGGTTCTGTTATTTATGTGGGCAAGGCAAAGGTGCTCCGCAACCGCGTGCGCTCCTATTTCCAGCGCCTGCAGGACTCTACGATCAAGACCCGCTTTATGGTTTCAAAAATAGCCGATATTGAAACCATCGTCACCTCCACGGAAAAAGACGCCCTCATCCTTGAAAACAATCTCATCAAGAAATACCGGCCGCGCTACAATGTGGTGTTCCGCGACGACAAGGAATACCCCTATCTGCGCCTGGCCGCAGGCGAGCTGTATCCAAACCTCACCATCGTTCGCAGAACGCAAAAAGACGGCGCGGCCTATTTCGGCCCTTTTGCCTCGGTGCAGGCGCTGCGCGAAACCCTGAAAGCGATCAATGCGATATTTCCCCTCCGGAAATGCTCGGGCAGGCGTTTTGAAAAGAAGCGGCCCTGCATCTATTACCAGCTCGGCCAGTGCCCGGCGCCGTGCTGCTGCATGGTGGAGCCCGCGCAGTATCAGAAGACGGTCATGGACGTAAAGCTCTTTCTGCAGGGCCGAAGCACAGAGGTGCTGGCAGGCCTTCGCCACCGAATGGAGGATGCGGCAGAAGGGCTCAACTTCGAGCTTGCCGCACAGCTCCGGGACCGCATCACGGCCATTGAAACCACACTTGAAAAAACAACCCTGGTAAATCTTGATCTCATCGACCGGGATGTGTTCGCGTTCTGGCGCGAAGATTCCCAGATGGCTGTAACGATTATGTTTGTTCGCAATGGCCGCATGATGGGCAGCCGCACGGTCATGCTCCGAAGGCTGCAGATCGAGGACAGCGATGCCGTTGAATCCTTTATTTCGCAGTATTATGCCGTGGGCGAATACATACCCCAGGACATTATCGTACCCCTGCAGTTTGAGGAGATGGACGTGCTTCAAGAATTTCTGCGCGAGCAGAAGGGCGGCTCTGTAACGCTCACCTGGCCGCAGCGGGGCCCGAAAATGGATTTGCTGCGCATGGCAACGCAGAATGCCGAGCTTTTTTTCAAGCGCAACCGGGAGATTGAAAAGCGGGATGAAGAGCTGCTGAAAGACCTGCAGGAGCGGCTGCACCTGCGCACCTGTCCGGCCCGCATATGCTGCTTTGATATATCAAATATTCAGGGAACATCTGCTGTTGGCTCCATGGTCTATTTCGAAGACGGCAAACCGGTAAAGGACGGCTACCGCCGCTTCCGCATTAGAAGCGTGCACCAGCCGGATGACTATGCCATGATGTATGAAGTGCTTATGCGGTATCTGGCCCGGGCCAAAGAGCGCGACAGCCTGCCGGAGCTCATACTGGTCGACGGCGGCAAGGGGCAGCTTAATGTGCTGGTACAGGCTTTCATCGACACGGGCGTCGCCACGGTTGACGCTGCAGCCCTTGCCAAGGGCCGCCTTGATGAAAGGACAAACCAGATGCAGGACGACAAGGTCTTTCTGCCCCATCGCAAAAACCCGGTTGTATTTCCCAAGCAGTCGCAGACGCTCTATCTTCTGCAGCGCATACGCGATGAGGCGCACCGCTTTGCCATCACCTATCACAAGGCCCTGAAAAAGAAGAGCGACTTCACCTCTGCCCTTGAAACCGTGCCGGGCCTCGGTGAAAAAACCAGCCGCGAGGTCTTAAAACATTTCGGCAGTCTCGCTGCCGCCCGCCAGGCTGCTATGGAGCAGCTTTTGGAAGTGCCCGGCATGACCCGGCCGCGGGCCGAAGCTTTATATACTTTTCTCCGGCATGAAAAATCTTTTTAGTCCTCAATTAAAAAACCTGCTCTCTTTTAAAATAAATGCGCTATAGTTTCATGCAGGCATTTTCGGTTCAGGCCATATCGCCAACACATCAGGAGACACCCCATCCATGGAAGCAGCAGCACTTGAAAAAACAGATGCGATTTTAGAAAAATGGCGGCCACAGAAGGGCAACCTCATCATGATACTGCACGAGATTGAAGACACCTACGGGTACATACCGCCCGAGGTCGCCCGGAAAATATCGCGCGATCTTGCCATTCCCCTTGCCCGTATCTATGAGGTGCTTACCTTTTATCATTACTTCAAGCTAACGCGGCCGGGAAAATATAAAATTTCCGTGTGCCTGGGCACGGCCTGCTATCTCAAGGGCGGCGCGGAAATTTTAAGCGAGGTCAAAAATATTCTGCATATCAAAGAGGGCCAGACAACCGAAGATGGGCTTTTCTATCTCGAGAGCGTCCGGTGCCTGGGGTGCTGCGGCCTGTCGCCGGTCATAGCGGTCAATGACAAGATATATGGCAATCTGAAAAAGTCTGATGTGGTCGATATCATTTCAAAGTATTCGAAGGAGGCATAGCCCATGGCCAGAATTTCCCCCGATGATCTCGGGGCAATTAAAAAATCAAAGGCCGAACATCACGGCGACTTCATCCGCGTGGGCATGAGCACCTGCGGAATCGCAGCAGGGGCCGACAAGGTCTTTCGCGTGCTTGGCGAGGAAATAAAAAAACGGGGTTCAGCCATTGAGCTGCGCAAATGCGGGTGCCTCGGGATGTGCCATGCCGAGCCACTGGTTGAGGTTGCTGTTCAGGGCATGCCGCGCGTGGTCTACTGCAGGGTCGATGAGGACTGCGCACGCGAAATTTTTCGGCGCCATATTGAAAAACACAAAATACTGCAGGATTATGTCATTGAAATGCAAAGCGAGGATGCACAGTGATGAATGAGAAAACCGTTTTAATGATGGATACCTCGGCTGAGGGCGATGCGGCTACGAAGGACTTTCATGATTCGTTCATGAACGCCCTGCGCGAAAGCGATCTTTCGGCGCAGATAAATCTTGTGCGGGTGCGCGATATCGGTATCTACAACCACGGCATGGTGCTAAAAATTCTGCCCGATAA
>CAIWCT010000264.1 GCA_903911225.1 uncultured delta proteobacterium | reverse complement strand
TCCATGTCGTCGCTTGAGATGTATCTGACACTGTATGCCTGCGCACGGGTATTTCCCGGCGATCCCCATAACACAGATCGCGACAGAATCGTCATCAGCCACGGCCATACCTCACCCGGTGCTTATTCAGCCCTTGCCGCTACAGGATTCTTTAATCGCGAAGACGTGCTGACGGGCTTCCGCAGGGCCGGCAGCATCTTTGAGGGCCATGTGGAGCGCACGGTACCCGGCATCGAATGGGGTACCGGCAATCTCGGCCAGGGCCTCTCGGTCGGCTGCGCCTTTGCGCTCGGGGCACGCCTTAAAAAGAAAAAGTATCATACCTTCGTTGTCATGGGCGATGGCGAGCAGCAGAAGGGCCAGATATCGGAGGCCCGGCGCTTTGCTGCAAAATACAATCTTTCCAATCTCACCGTGCTTATCGATTACAACCGCCTGCAGATCTCCGGCGATACCCACACGGTAATGCCCCAGAACATCAAAGAAAACTTCCTCTCAGACGGCTGGAAGGTCATCGAAATCGACGGCCACAACCTGCATGAAGTGTATGGCGCCCTTCATACCGCCGTCAACGATACCACAGGCCCAATGGCCATCATAGCGCGCACCGTCATGGGCAGGGGTGTATCGTTTATGGAAAACCTGGCCAAATACCATGGCTCAACACTCTCAGAAGAGCAGTATCTCAAGGCCATGACAGAGCTGGGGCTGCCCCCGGAGCTTGAGCCGTATAAGGAAAAACGGAAAAATACGCCCGTCAATGACGAGCATCGCATGGCGGCTAACCCCATCAATATTCAGCCCGGCGACCCCATTATCTATACGGCAGAAACCAAGACCGACAATCGCTCTGCTTTCGGCAGCGCTCTGAAAAGCATTGCCCAGAAAAACAAGGACCTGGCCGATGCAAGCCCAATGGCTGTTTTCGACTGCGACCTTGCCACCTCCGTAAAGGTCGACGGGTTTGAGGCTGTGCAGCCAGACCATTTCTTCCAGGTTGGCATTCAGGAACACAATGCCGCTGCCATGGCCGGGGCTCTTTCCACCGATGGTGTGGTCTCATTTTTTGCTGATTTCGGCGTCTTCGGCGTATGTGAAACTTACAATCAGCACCGCCTGAGCGACATCAACCATGCAAACCTGAAGCTCGTGTGCACCCATGTGGGGCTTGATGTCGGCGAAGACGGAAAAACCCATCAGTGCATCGATTATGTTGGGCTGTTCCAGAACCTGTTCGGATTCAAGGTAGTGCTGCCTGCAGATCCCAACCAGACGGACCGCGCCACACGATTTGTTGCGACAACGCCGGGCAATTTTTTTCTGGGCATGGGCCGCTCAAAAACGCCGACCATTCTTGACGAAACGGGCAGCCCGTTCTTTGGCAGTGATTACAGTTTCACCTATGGAGCTATCGATGTGGTGCGACAGGGCACGGACGCCACCATCATGACCTGCGGCTGCATGTTGTCACCTGCCATAAAGGCATGGGAAGCATTAAAAACAAAAGGCGTCAGCGTGCGCGTACTCAATGTCTCCTGCCCCAAAGACCTTGACGAAAATGTTCTTGCCGAGGCAGCTGCAGGCGGCATCATCATTACCTATGAAGATCACAATGTTCATACCGGTCTTGGCAGCATCGTTGCAAATCACCTTGCTACACGGGGCCTTCGAGCCAGGCTGCGCAAGATGGGAGTTGCCGCCTATGGCATGTCGGGCCCCACGGCCGATGTCTTCAAGGCTGCCGGGCTTTCAGCAGATGCGCTTGTGCAGGCGGTTGAAGAAGAACTCAGAAAAAAATAATGCCTGCAGGCTGCCTGTATTTTATTTGTAATATCATCGTATGAAGTCGTCACCCCGGTGAAAACCGGGGTCCAGAAAAAGCCTAATTGATTGAACTAGATACCGGCTTTCGCCGGTATGACGATAAAATGGCATTTTTAGACTTTTAACGGACCATCAATTCTAATGCTCCAATCAGGACTTCACCATGCTTGAAACAATTACCACAGGATTTAATAAAGCGCGCGAACGCTTTCAGGGACGCATTGAGCTGACAGAAGGCAACATTGAGGATGCCATCAAGGACATCCGCCTGTCGCTGCTTGAGGCAGATGTTAATTTAAATGTCGTCAAGGGTTTCATCAGCCGCGTACAAGACAAGGCCCTCGGCGAGGTTGTCGATACGCGTGTTTCCCATAAGGGCAAAAAGCTCAAGGTATCTCCCGGAGAGCACTTCATCAATATCTGCTATGAAGAGCTTGTGGCGCTCATGGGCCCGGTTGATACGAGCATAGCATTCGGCAGCCGCCCCGTATCGGCCATCATGCTGCTCGGGCTGCAGGGCTGCGGCAAGACAACTACCGCCGGAAAGCTTGCAAACTACCTGCGCAGCAAAAACAAAAAACCGCTGCTGGTTGCCGCGGACATCTACCGCCCTGCGGCCGTTGAGCAGCTCAAAGTTATCGGCGAGTCACTGGGCATACCCGTCTTTACGGTTACAGACGCCCTTCCGCCGGTCATCTGCAAGCGCGCCCTTGATCATGCAAAAGAAATCGGCTGCGATGTGGCAATATTCGACACTGCGGGCCGCCTGGCCATCGATGACACGCTGATGACCGAACTTGAGCATATCGTTACGGCAACGCACCCGGAAAACACGCTGCTAGTATGTGATGCCATGATCGGCCAGGACGCTGTAAAGACCGCCGAAGAATTCAACCGCAGACTGAGCATTTCGGGCTTTATCATGACCAAGCTCGACGGCGATGCCCGTGGCGGTTCAGCCCTGTCGATCAAAGAAGTTACCGGCAGGCCGATCAAGTTCCTGGGCACCGGAGAAACGCTCGACCGTTTGGAAGAATTCCGGCCGGAAGGCCTTGCCTCGCGCATACTGGGCTTTGGCGATGTCGTCGGCCTCATGAAGGATTTTGAAAACGTCGTCGACGAAAAGAAGGCCGAAGAAGATGCCAAACGCATGCTCAAAGGGCAGTTCACGCTTGACGATTTTCTGGAACAGCTGCATGCCATCAAAAAAATGGGCAGCCTGAAAGACCTTGTGGCTAAAATCCCCTTTTTCAGCCAGCTTGCGGGCAATGCCTCCATTGATGACCGCGAAGTCGTTCGGGTTGAGGCCGTCATCCACTCAATGACAAAAGCTGAGCGGGCCAATCCCGACATACTGAACGACAGCCGCAAAAAACGAATTGCACGGGGCTGCGGGCGCAGTATCAAAGACCTCAATGAAATTCTCAAGCGCTTCAAGACGATGCGCGACGTCATGAAAAACATGGGCCGCAGCGGCATGCTGAGCCGAATGGCCGGCTGCCTTTCAAACCTGCCCGGCATGGGTGATGAAGGTATTCCGGCAATGGGAAATATGATGGGCAGCTCAATGCCCATGAGCACCTTCCATGCGCCGCCAAAGGAGCTGTCATCAGCCCAAAAGAAAAAAAACAAAGATAAGCGCAAGCAGCAGAAACAATCGAGAAAAAAAAGCCGTAAAAAATAGCTCGCTCTCAGGGCCTGCCGCCGCAACGGCCGGCCCTTTTTTTAGCTTTAACTGGTTGTTGAAAAAAATCAATGTATGCAGGCTGTTCAAAAATGCTCAGATGCTAGGCGCGCGAAACGAGGCGTACTGTTTCGTACGCCGCAGTGAAGCATGATGAGCGCAACGCAGCAGATGGGCGTTTTTCAACAGCCTGTTAATGCAGCACACAGCTATTATCCTAACACGCCATGCCTGACACCCTTCACATTGCCGAGCTTTTCCCCGACTGTGTAGCCACAGCCTGCAGGCCCATCGGCCAGAGCGCTATCGATCTTTTTCCGCAGGAACAGGAACTCATAAAAAAAGCCGTCGACAAACGCCGCAGCGAGTTTGCTGCAGGAAGAGCCTGCGCACGAGAGGCTCTCTGCGCTATCGGATTTGCCCCAATGCCCATTCTGCAGAATGACGCACGTGCGCCCCTATGGCCGGATGGTACCCTTGGCGCCATTTCCCACAGCCACACCTGGGCAGGCGCTGCGGTAACCAGATCACCCGATCTTTCCGGGATCGGGCTTGATATCGAAACCATCAAGCGCGTCAATCTCGATATTGCCCGCATGGTTCTGACACAACAGGAAACTGATTTTTATGCCGCCCTTCCCGATGCAGAAAAAAAACAGTACCTAGCCCTGGTTTTCAGCGCAAAAGAAGCTGTCTATAAATGCCTCTCTCCCGTATCTGCAATAAGAATCGGTTTTAAAGATGCCATTGTTCAACAGACAGACGGGCACACATTTGAAGTTTTCATGAGCGGCCGCATCGCCGATGCCCTGCCCGCATGCGCATGCATGACCGGCCGTTTTTTTCTGCATGAAGGCAGCGTATTCACCGGCATAGTCCTTGGAGCATGAACGCACTGGCGAAAAAAAACGCTTTCCCATTGACCAAACGGGCTTTTTAGCCTATATTTTTTTAAACCTGAACGAAAACTCTGCACACATGGATTTGTTGGGTTTACCCTAATTCACGTTCTTTTTTGTAAACATTTTTCTTTGTGCAGGTTGGGCAAAGCGTAGCGGGCCCAACCATAATTTACACCAATTAAATTAAAGCTGGGCACACTTCGTTTTGCCCAGCCTACGACTGCGATATAGATATAAACACTTTTGGAGGATATAAGCATGGCAAAGTGGGCATTTCTTTTCCCTGGGCAGGGGTCACAGTATGTCGGCATGGGCAAAGACTTGAAAGATAACTTCAAGGTCGCCGCAGATGTTTTTGCAGAGTCAGATGAAGCACTGAGTGATAATCTTTCAAAAATGTGCTTTGAAGGTCCTGAAAGCGATTTGAAGCTCACGATGAACACGCAGCCCGCAATCCTTACGGTCAGCATTGCAGCTCTTAAGGTGCTGCAGCAGGAAACCGGACTTGAGCCCTCAATCCTTGCCGGGCACAGCCTGGGCGAGTACAGCGCACTGGTATGCGCAGGGGCTCTTGCCTTTGCCGATGCCGTGCGCATCGTGCGCAAAAGAGGCATGTTTATGCAGCAGGCCGTACCTGCCGGCATGGGCGGCATGGCAGCCATACTGAGCCTTGATACCGAGCTTGTCGAGCAGGCCTGCCGCGAGGGCGCACAGGGTGAACATGTCGCACCGGCAAACTATAACTGCCCGGGCCAGATTGTCATCTCCGGCCATATGGAGGCTGTGAAGCGCGCCGTTGTCAAGGCAGAAGAGCTTGGCGCAAAAAAGACAGTCATGCTGCCCGTGAGCGCACCATTTCACAGCGCCCTTATGAAACCTGCAGCCGATATGCTGGCCGAAGCGCTTGCTTCCATTACCGTCAGCGATATCAAAATTCCGGTGCTGTCCAATGTTGAGGCCGATTTTTATCCGTCCAAAGATGATGTGAAGCGGCTCCTGACCCATCAGGTGAACTCGCCCGTACGCTGGATCGAACAGATGGATAAGCTCCTCCAGCAAAAGCCTGACCGGGCGCTTGAAATCGGCCCCGGCAATGTCCTGTGCGGCCTGATGAGAAAGATAAGCCGCGAAGTGCCGATTCAAAAAGTCGATACCCCTGATGATATCAAGGGAGTTGTTGAATCCTTGAAAGGATAATTTCTTCAAACAGACTAAAAAAAAACCGGCTCGGAAATGAGCCGGTTTTTTTATTTCTCAGCAGTTCTAATCCTACGCATTATATAAAAAATTCCCATCGCTGTATAGGGTCCAATCTTTATCTTGACATTTCCATGGTATGAAACAGTGTGCGGTTTTAAATAGTAAAAATCGAAAAGGAGTCAGCGGTCCAGTTCCTTGTCCTGATGGGAGGCCGGATTGTCAAGCGGCTCAAGGTGGGTTGTTATGGTAACCTCCGGCAGGGCTGCGCGGATGTCGGCTTCCAATTGCTCCAGCAGATTGTGGCCTACATCAACCGTCCAGGCTCCTGGCACCAGCACATGCACCGATACGAAGCGGCGGGAGGCAGCCTGCCGGGTGCGCAGGGCGTGACACTGAATTCCCTTCTGAGTGTATTTTTCAAGAATCCTCGTAACCGCTGCAAGCTCGTCGGGCGGCAGGGCCGAATCCATAAGCCCCAGAGTGGAGCGTTTAATAAGATGAAAACCCGACCATACGATATTAATGGCCACAGCAAGGGCGATAAGAGGATCAAGCACCTGCCAGCCCGTGAGTGTCACGGCAATGATGCCTCCGATAACCCCGGCCGATGTCCAGACATCGGTCATGAGGTGGCGCGCATCAGCCTCAAGGGTGATAGATCTGTTTTCTCTACCGGCGCGCAGCAGAATGCGGGCCACGAAGAAGTTAATGAGCGATGCGGCTGTTGAAATGGCAAGGCCCGCACCAGCCTGTTCAAGCGGCTGGGGGTGGATAAGACGATTTACCGCTGCCACGCCGATGCTGATGGCGGCAATCAAAATCAGAGCGCCTTCTGCGCCGCTGGAAAAATATTCGGCCTTGCCATGACCGTAGGCATGATCTTCATCCGGCGGCCGCGCTGCGATTGTCAGCATGGCAAGCGCAATGCCCGCGCCGATCAGATTGACGATGGATTCCACCGCATCCGAAAGCAGGCCCACTGATCCGGTCAGCCAGTAGGCCGCGCCTTTGAGCGACATAGTCGCCACTGCTGCCGCAATTGACAGCCATGCATAGCGGGTGAGAGCGGAACGGTTCATGAATGATTGCATCCTTTTACGATAATCGATGCCGAAATATGTACCACAGGTGCTGCTTAAAAAATATCCTAAAATCCAATGTTGCGGGAAACATTTACCCCTTGCCTCCGCCGGCCAGGCCCAGGATCTGTGAAACAAGGTCAAGCAGCCCCTTGAGTCCGGTTGTATTAATTAAATCAAGAAGCCCTTTGATGCCGTTTTGCTCGATCAGCTTAACCATCTTCATGGCAAGGGGAAGAAGGGCCGCCGCCAATGCCACAGCACACAGCAAAACAACCACGCAGGCTATGCCTGCAAGGATCAGAAATGTCTTATTCCTGAGGAGTCTGAAAATAATGGGTTTGAGGGCAGAAGCAATAGCGTGTTTGTTGCTATATCCGTAGTTGCCATGCTGATCATCAAAGTGGTCATCATAGCCGTGGTGACCATAGCGCCGGTTTTCATGCCGGTCATAATTGTGACTATGATGCCTGCCGTTACTCAAAATATCTTCCAATAAACTCATAATAGAATTCTCCTTTACTGTTTTAAAGAAATTATTTGCATTCCAAGAAAAACCCTTTTTTATAGAAATATGCCGACAATGCCGCGCTGCGCAGGTTACAGTCATGTTCTGAACAAGAAGGCCCGGCGCAATGCCGGGCCTTCCCCGATTGAAACATCTGCGATGATTTTATTACAGCCAGTTTGCCTGCTGCCAAAGCGGAAGCGTTTAGTCGAACAGCTGTTCGAGAAAACTTTTTCGCCGCTTGTAATGATGCTGATCGCCATGATGGCTGTCATGGGGTTTGTCATAGTAGCCGGTGTTCTGATACCCCTGCCCCGGGGCAGCCTGCGCTGGCTGTAATTCCGCTGCCGAGCGCTCAATGATCTTGTCGAGCTCGCCCCTGTCCAGCCACACGCCGCGGCACTTGGAGCAATAGTCGATTTCAACACCCTGCCGCTCTGCAATCTGAAGATCTATATCACATATGGGGCATTTCATTTTTTCACTCCTTGTATAGTTGTTTTGGGCATTCGCCGGTTAGAAACGATTGTAAGTTTTATCATCTGCCATCAACTTTTCGCCCATTTGACCAGATCAGCTGTTCGGCCTTTGTGATGAGAGCTTCAAGCGGTTTGCGCACATCGGGCTTATCCCATGATCTGAACGCAAAATGTACGGTGCCCGGATCATCCGGCATTGTTGCTGCAACGACATGGATTGTCATGTCTTTGCCATTTACATTTTTTACAGCATGATAGTATGTATTGAACCAGGTTTTCTTCTGGTGTTTAAGGATAATGCCTTCATTTTTTGCCCATTCTTCAAGAAGCTTGACACCTAGATTAAGGTCACCTTTTATGCGAGAACGTGTGAAATAAATCTGTGCTGTGTTGTGATTGACCGTATAGGGTCGAACCGTATATTTTTGCTTAGTTGGGTCCTGCAGCGATGCGGGCTGCAGTGAAGTCCAGAAGCCACGGTATTTTTGCGCATCGGATAGGGGGGGCAGGCCAAGCACCTTCTGTCGAACATCATTGCCGAACACTTCCACCCGCTCCGGAACCAGAGATTCCCAGATATCAAGCCCTGCCCATGCTGCGCCTTCCTTGGCGAGCTTTTCCAACATCCAGATCATAAATCCATCAATGCCCTGGAGCGTGGGCATGACCTGACGGCCGCCGAAGCCGCCGATAACGATGGGTTTAATTTGAGGGAAATTCTCCTGTATAGCATACAGATAGTTTCTGCCTCCAATGAGATGGGCGTCTTTGCCGGGAACTTTGAGCACCATGGTTTCATCCCAGTCGCCGCCAAGGAGAAAGTAGGAGACCTGTTTTTTTGCGAGCTCGTCCTTCCAGAACTCCACAAATTTATAAATCCGCGGCGAGGGTTTTTCCCATTTCGAGTAGCTGCCGATGATGACATAGTCATAGGGTTTTACCGTTATGACCTGATCGATTTTTTTTACATCAAGCTGCTGCTCATTGCCAATGATGGCCTTGAGCCAGTAGGCGACTTCAGCCGTCGAGCTGTA
>CAIWCT010000263.1 GCA_903911225.1 uncultured delta proteobacterium | reverse complement strand
GGAAGCTGGTATGGCAACGACACCATCTGGCGCACTGTTCTCGATCTCAACCGAATCCTTCTTTATGGCCGTCCGAATGGCGCCATGGCTGATCTGCCGCAACGCACAGTGCTGACGCTTACCGATGCCATCGTTTGCGGGGAAGGTGAGGGGCCACTGGCGCCCGTTCCGCACCCTTTAGGCATGCTCACTCTGGCTGCAAACCCCGTCGCAGCGGAGTATGTCCATGCGCATCTGATGGGATTCGACTGGCGCAAGATTCCACTTATTCACGAGGCATTCGGACATTTCAAGTATCCGCTATGCAATGTCCTGCCCGAAGATATTGAAGTTCAATGTGATGGCCAGCGGTTTCGCCAGCCGTGGCCGCTATGGAATGAGAGGCCGTTCGTGCCGCCGGCCGGCTGGAAAGGCCACTGTGAGCAGGGGGCAAGGCTGTAGGCTGTTAGACTGTTGGGTTGATTTTGCGTCTATTATATTCGTAATTGCCATTCCTTCAACCTAAGGACCTACAGTCTATGCACCTTAACAGTTAAGTGCTAACTTTGGAATAAAAGCGTACCCCCTCTTGATATGCATTTGCAATGACGATACCTTAACGGTTATTTAACCGCAAAGGAGAAAACTACACAATGAAACAAGAAGAGGCAAAAAAAATTCCAAGAAGCACGACGCCTTTTTGAACAAGGCAAAAACAAAACAGAAATATCTGAAATTCTTGGCATCAGAAGAGCAACTATAGTCTCCTGGCTGCAGCAAGAGCAATATCAGGATAACCGTGGCTGGGAGAAAGGCCAAGCACGATTATACACAGATTCAGAGATCGCTGAGCGCGTTTGTGGCATTAAACGCAACCGAGTTGAAAACAAAAAATATTTCGTGGGCAGCGAACATGTCCAGATGGACTACGCTAAACAGTATCCCGATGAAGAGCCGCCCTCAATTTGGTTTATTGATAAAACCATACGGCTTTCAGGGTTGCAGACCCGAAAGCCTAAAAAGCGCACAAAAGGCGGATCGCAATATTTACTGTATCCCGTTCAGGCTATTAGAGCTTTAGGCTCTATACATCAGTCAGCCGACTTTATCGGCAAGAAATATATAACTGGTCAGCGGGAGCCGATAAATATTTTCTCAACCAGTTATTATGCACCCTTTAAACTGTATCAAATCAAGCTTGTTGAGGCCGAACAGGCCGTATTTGCAATAGAAAATCTGATCCGGCTATGGCGCAAATATCCGCTCCCGGATGTGATGCGGATCGATAACGGTTTGCAATTCAGGGGAACCGCAAGCGGCAAGCGATGTCTGAGCACTTTTTTAAAGTTTCTTTTGAACCTTGGCATCAAGCCACTTTTTGGCTCTCCGTCAAAGCCGTGGACCAATCCGCATATTGAAGGACACAATCGTGTTTTCAATGAAAAAGTATGGGGCCAAAACTTTTTTACCAGCACAGACCATGTGGCCATAGAATGTGAGCGGTTCAACAAAGAGAGTTTGGAATACTTTCATTTTAAATATACGCAACAAATAGTCAACGGCAACTTTTCTTACATAGAACGCGAACAAAAAATTGAAACCGAGAAGTTGTTCTCTGTAAAAAGCAAAAAAGCATATTTCATTCGCTTTGTTGAGTCAGCCGACAATGGTGGTAAAGCATGGATCAAAATTTTAAATGAAACAGTTCTGGCGCCACCACAGTACTGCCATCAGTTTATATTTGCAGAATGGGATATTGAGAAAGAACAGTTACTAATCTATTCAGAGTATAAAAAGACCGTTACTCAGATTATGGAACGCCCCTTTGCTCTCAACATCTAAAAAGGGGGGTGTACGGTTTCATTGCAAAGGCAGCCCTTAACCGTTCAATCCCTTGTCTACATCATGCGCCAATATTTGCCTTAACGCACAATCACCCCCATTTTTGTTTCAGCTCCATGAATTTTTCTTTCTAAAATCGGGCATGAAACTACTGTCAAGCGTCTCATGCTGCTGCATCCAGCCGTTTTCAAAACCGAATTCTTCAAAGGCGGCAACAGCCGCAGCATACTCCTGCGGCGTGGTCTGCTGCTGCAGTTCGAGAAAACTCTCGGCCAGGTAGCAGGGCCGGTACTGGCCCATAAGACTTATACTGAGAAAGCGGCCAAAATGATGCTTGAGTTTTTTCAAGACCAGTTCAGTGTCTGCAAGGCCGCCGGGCAGCACCAAATGCCGCACAATAAGCCCTTTGCTGGCAATGCCCGCCTCATCAAGTTCAAGATAGCCTGACTGCCTGAACATCTCATCAAGGGCTGCAAAATTCACCTTATGATACTTGCGGGCTGCGGAATACTTTTCCGCGCACCCGTCATCGCCGTATTTTGC
>CAIWCT010000262.1 GCA_903911225.1 uncultured delta proteobacterium | reverse complement strand
ATTTCAATATAAGGGCCAAGCTTTTGGGGCTGCTTTCTTCCATGGGTGCGGTCGTCTATGAGTACTCCCCCAAAGTCTTTACGGCAACGGCAGGTTTTTTTGCAGGCTTTCTTCTTGTTGTTTTATTTCTCTATATCTTTTTTGCCGAGGGAGAGCAGTTAAACGATGCCCTTATGAGCCTGCTGCCCCTTGAGCCCGAGCACAAGCAGGTGCTGACCAAAGAGGTGTCAGGCGTCATCACCGGCACGTTTTCCGGCATGGTAGCAACAGCACTGGCACAGGGGATTTTAATCGGCATCGGCTACTGGATCGCTGGCATTGCCAATCCGCTGGTGTGGGGCGTGGTTGCAATCGGGGTGACCCTTATTCCGGTTATTGGGGGACCTGTCATGTATATACCTCCTGCGATTGCCCTCATTATTGGCGGCAGCGCGGGTAAGGGAATTTTTTTGCTTATCTGGGGCGTAGCCATTGTCTCCATGGCCGACAATGTCATAAAGCCTGTTGTGATGCGCGGCAAGGTCAATGTGCATCCGGTGCTGCTGGCCCTTGCTATTATTGGGGGCAGCATGTGGCTGGGGGCCATAGGATTCATCGTGGGGCCGGTTGTTGTGGCGCTGATGCTGGCGATGCTGCGGATCTATCGCAGGGAGTTTATGTGAAATTATCGGGCAGGGCCGCCAAGCTGACCGCAGGCTGCATGCACACCCTGCCCGCGCGATGAGCGCATGCGCACAAAAATACCCTCACTTGCAAGCCGGCTGCAGAATAGCTTGCAGTCATCCTCGCCGGGGCTTTCAAACTGTGCCTCCGAGCCCGGATTGTAACTGATCACATTGACCCGCACCGGCAGCCCTTCCAGAAAACGGGCAAGCTGTTCGGCATGCTCCCGGCCGTCATTTATCCCTTTTAAAAGCACGTATTCAATAAAGAAGACCCCTTTTTTGCCAAGAGGGGTAGCCTTGCAGCGCCTGCTTGAGTGATGCCAGTGGATGGATGCGGTTAATAGGCATCAGCTTAGAGCGTAGCATATCATTTGATGCATTGAGCGATATTGCCAGATTGAGCCTGGGCCAGCCCAGCTCTCCCAAACGTTTTATGCCCTCGGGCAGCCCCGCTGTAGAAACCGTCATACGGCTCCGGGCAATATCAAGGCCGTGCTGGTCGGAGAGCACGCGGATAGCCTGCACGACATTGTCGAAATTATCAAGCGGCTCACCCATGCCCATGAAGACGATATTATCTACGGCGCGGCCAAGGCCGTGACGTACGGCATAGACCTGCCCGACAATTTCATCGGCGCTTAGATTGCGGTGCAGGCCGCCTGCGCCCGTACGGCAGAAGATGCAGCCCATGCGGCAGCCTGCCTGGCTTGAAATGCATAGTGTTGATCTGCGCGGCATGGGGATCAAGACCGCTTCCACACGCAGGCTGTCTGCAAGATTGAAAACGATTTTCGTAACGCCGTCCTGTTCTACCATATGGGCAATATCAGGAGCGCTGATGTCAAAAGCATGCTGTAGTTCCTTTGCCAGCACAGCGGCCGAGAAAAGTTCAGGCGTTGCTGCAATGTCTGAATTTCCACGTTTGAAAACCTGCCGATATACGGCCGCGGCATGAAACATGCCCTTGCCCCAGCCCTCGTTCAGGGCGGCAGCCAAATCAGTACAGGTCAGTGAAAAAAGATGCATGGCAGGTTTTTCCTTGCAGCATTGGTTTACAGGTGGAGGCTGCTTTTTAACAGGCTGTTGAAAAACGCTCATCTGCTGCGTTGCGCTCATCTTGCTTCACTGCGGCGTACAAAACAGTACGCCTCATTTCGCATGATTTCTCGCGCCTTGCATCTGAGCATTTTTGAACAGCCTGTGCGCAATGACTTTTTTAACAATCTGCTAAAGCAGATTGCTGGCAAGCTCGGCAAGCACGGAGCGTTCGCCTTTTTCAAGATTGACATGGGCGGAGAGCTGCTGGCCCTGCATTTTTTCAATCAGATAGCTCAGGCCGTTTGAATAGGTGTTCAGGTAGGGGTGGTCGATCTGAAAAATATCGCCGGTGAAAACCATTTTTGTGCCCTCGCCTGCGCGGGTGATGATGGTTTTTACCTCATGGGGCGTTAGGTTCTGGGCTTCGTCAACGATGAAATAAATATGCACCAGGCTTCGGCCTCGGATATAGGACAGGGGAGCGCAGACCAGTTTTTCTTCAACAAGAAATTCTTTGATTTTTTTGCTTTTCGTGCCGGTTTCCGAAAACTGGTTTTGTATGACCCCGAGGTTGTCATAGAGCGGCTGCATATAGGGATCAAGCTTAGATTGTATGTCTCCGGGCAGATACCCTATGTCTTTGTTGCTCAGGGGCACGACGGGCCTTGCGATGAATATCTGGCGGTAGGTTTTTCGCCGTTCAAGGGCGCCGGCAAGGGCAAGCAGTGTTTTGCCTGTACCGGCCTTGCCCGTCAGGGTAACCAGCTGAATGTCGGGGTTTGTAAGCGCATCCAGGGCAAATATCTGTTCCGCATTGCGCGGCGTGATGCCGTATGCCGGCGTTTTGTCGACACGGCGCAGCCGCTGCTGCTGCGAGTCAAACATGGCAAGAGCGGATTTTTTGCCGTTGCGCATGATGAGATATTCATTGGCAACAAAATGGTTTTTAACCGGCAGAAGGTCTGCGGGAATTTCAAAAGGCTCACGGTAGATATTTTCAATAAGTTCGGCAGGCACGTTTTCTTCAATGCGATGCCCGTCATAAAGTGCCGCCGGATCCTTGACATGGTCGGTGAAGTAATCCTGGGCTACAACGCCTATCGATTTTGCCTTCATGCGAAGGTTTACATCTTTGGAGACCAGAATGATCTGGCGGGAAGAATTTCCCTGCATGAGGCGGTATGCTGTGTTCAGAATATGATGATCTGGTTTGCCAGGGGAATAGTTGTGGGCTATGTCTTCGTGGAAGGGCTGCTCAAGTGCTATGATGATGTTGCCCCGGCGCGGGCCGATTTTGACTCCGTCGCCAAAGAGTTTATCTCCGCTGAGCTCGTCAAGAGCGCGTACGAATTCGCGGGCATGGTAGTTGATCGTACCGCTGCCCTTTTTGAATTGGTCGAGTTCCTCGATCACTGTTATGGGTATGACGACATCATGCTCCTGGAACTGATATATGCAGGAGCTGTCATGGAGAATAACATTGGTGTCCAGGACAAATATCTTTTTTTTAGGCCGTGCCATGCGGATGAACCTTTATTTTTTTTGCTTAGTCTAGCATGATTTGTAGCGGCATGCAATATCACCTCTGCCATGAAGAAGCGAGGGACCGATCTGGCGCAAGGGAACTTTTTAGGTCGCGCGCAGCGCATTAATCTAAGGCTTAATTTGGCCAATGACAGCTATGGCCATGATTCCGCAAGCGCAATGACCAGCCGGATTGGGCAGGTAATTGCAAGAAAGCTCCGATTTTCAGATAGCGTCGCCAGGGACGGCGGAGATTATTTTGTTGTGCTGCTTGAGGAAACCGACTCGATTAATGCTGAGATTCTTCGCCTAAATGTCGGGCAGACTTCCCTTCCCGTGCCAGCAGGTGCAATCAGGCCTTAAGCCGCCAACCGAGGCGATCCATCATGTACAGCACCAGCCACCATGAAGCGAGATAGCATGCAGCAAGTGTAAAGGAGCTTAAATTGTTGCGGCCCATCCATGAGGCAAACACCCTGTCATACAGGCAAAACCAAAGATTGATCGTCTGACCATCAATGTGCAGCCTTACGGACAGAAGTATTCGCGTTACAATACCCGAGGCGATAAAAAGGAACAGGGCATTGCGCCCCATGATCTGCAGCGGCAAACCAAGGCGGTGAAGCCCCTGCCATTTGAGCGCTGCGTTACAAAGTGCAAAAAACGCGGCTGCCCAGCCTGCAGACACCAGCGCGTAGGAGCCCGTCCAGAGATCTTTGCACACCGGGAGCCACAGGCTCCAGAGAGAGCCAAGTGCAACGCCAAGAATGCCTGCGGCAAAAAGCTTCCATGAAGCAGTTCGTAAGCCTTTCTCCTGACGCAAAAAACAGCCTGCTTTGTAACCGAGAAGCGCAGTTGTCAGCGCGGACACCGAACTGAAAATTCCCTCAGGATCACTTCCCCCTTTATACAAATGCGACCCACCCAGAAGCAGCCTGTCTATAAAAAGGGCAGGGTTGTTTCCCGGAGACAGACTGCCAGGAAAACCCGCCAGCATTGCCCAGTATCCCAAAAGCAGCAAGGCAATTGTCATCCACAGAAGCCTTTCAGACAGAAAGACAATGCAGATGGCTGAGGCAAAGTAGACGATAGCTATGCGCTGCAGCACACCCATGATGCGGATATCGTTTATGGTATACGTTTCCCCGTTAAAAATTTCGTTCAGCAAGCCGGGAAGGGCGTTGAGGAAAAGACCAAGCAAAAAAAAGATCGCGGTCCTACGTAGAATCCGGATGAAAAGATTCAGAGGCAGTTTGCCGGTATGTTCTGTATTGGCAAGGGAAAAGGATTGCGAGGCGCCCACTGCAAAAAGGAAAAAGGGGAAAACAAGGTCCGCAATAGTATAGCCGCTCCAGCCGGCATGCCGCAGCAGCGGAAACATGTGCTCCCATGAGCCGGGATTGTTGACCAGCACCATGCCGAAAATTGCAATGCCGCGCAGCATGTCAAGGCTCTCGAGGCGCGCTGATGATTTGCCGGCGCTCTCCATATCAGCTCTTGGCAATCGATAATAAGTTGTCAGGCAGCAGTTTCATGGATATTGTGACAGCCTTAAACAGTATCATGCATGCAATCCTTTATTAATTGATCTATTCTGTCTGAATGTTTTATTGCAAGTATATCATTTCTCATATATCCGGAAGAAGTATTTAATTCCTTAATGCTTAATTGGGCAGCTGAAAGGTTGTTAGTATGCTTTATATGCTGCCCAATAGAAGAGTGACGAATGATGAATAGACCCTTCCCAAAAGGGGCTTAAACATCCTTAGAATGAGCCCTTGAGGAGCATATGGGCTTACTCATACTTCAAATCCAGAGCTCAATGCAAAAAATGTTATCAAAATTGAAATCTGTTTTATATAAGTACGGGATAAACTAAATGCTTGACGTTTTTTGTTTTAGCTTTAAAATTTCCAGTAATGTAATCTATTGCAAATTAAATAATTGATGCAATGCAATATTTTCATTCCGAAAAGGCATCAAGACCTGATATAGTAGTATTTTATAATTGCTGATTAACTGTTGTACGATTAAAGTGTGATGGCATCGTAAAAAGTCTGTTAGTGACGATTTTGAAAATGATACGGAGACAGCTCAACTGCTTGGTGTTTCCGATGGGGGCATTGCGGTAACACCGGGGTCGGCAAAAGAAATGGCGGGGGCTGTTTATTGTTTGTAAAAAAATCCAGAAAAGCTCAAACTATGGGGTAGCATGCCAGGAAGTGGTTTATGGAGCATTACAGCAAAAATGACGTCATCTCCATGCATGAAAAAATAATTTCAGAAATTGCATGAGGCTACATTGAGATCTCCGCTTGTTCTGATTACAGGCGCTACCGGCGCCATAGGCCCCTGTGTTGTTGCGGAATTGTGCAAAGCGGGATATGCCATTCGTGCTTTATCCCTGGACATGCCGCCGCACGGCGTCTTTCCAAAAGAGGTGGAAGTGTGCACCGGTGATATTACGGACCCGGCCACGGTGAGCACCTCTATGCAAGGAGTTCAAACGGTCGTGCATATGGCGGCACTTTTGCATAATTTGCATTGCCAGCCGGAGTTGCATGAAAAATATGAACGGATTAATGTTGGCGGCACAGCAAATATAATTAAGTCTGCCACTCTGGCGCATGTTGAACGAGTGGTTTTTTTTAGTACAATTGCAGTATATGGCGCCTCTGGCGGCAGCATTTTAACTGAAAAAAGCCAGGCTCGCCCGGATACTGTATACGCTAAAACAAAGCTTGCTGCGGAGCAGATTGTTTTGAGCGCCAAGCGCTGGGATGGTCTGCCGCTCGGAACAGTATTGCGTCTAGGCGCTGTGTACGGGCCAGGCGTTAAAGGCAACTACCAGCGACTCTTAATTGCCCTGGCTCGTGAAAAATTTATCTCCATCGGTGACGGTCGCAATCGTCGTACGCTGATTTACGACAAAGACGCTGCTCGTGCAGCGGTCCTGGCCATGCAGCACCCGCTTGCCGCCGGCCGGTTATATAACGTATCTGATGGCCAATTTCATTCAATCAGCGACATTATTCAAACAATATCGCTGGCACTGGGCCGCAAACCACCTAAGTTTTCATTGCCCGCCGCTCCAATACGGTTTGCAGCTGGCCTGATTGAAGATATAGCGAAGCTATTTGGCCGCAGAATGACTGTGGGCAGGGCGACTATTGATAAATATGTAGAAGATATAGCGGTAAACAGCGAGCGCATACAGTCCGAACTTAAATTTAGGCCCTGTTATGATCTGAAGGCTGGGTGGGCCGAGACAGTTGAACAAATGAAATTAATAAGGTAATATTAGATATACCTGCAATCCGTACATTGCTGTGCTCGTGAAAATGTGTATAGTTGACTGGACATAAGCCACACATTTTTTATAGTAATTCCATTTGGCAATAATGTGGCCTGAATGTGCCGTGCAAGTTCAGCTTTGTAGGCGTGGAGCAGTACTAGTCTAGTGTATCTTAAATAACTAGACATAGTTGGGTGACTATGTTAGTTTGGGGGAATGAAAAAACCACTCGTGTT
>CAIWCT010000261.1 GCA_903911225.1 uncultured delta proteobacterium | reverse complement strand
TCTCGTTTCGGCGCACCGATTTTGCCGTATTTGATTTCCAGCAGTTCATCAAAATTTTTAGCAGCTTTTAATTTTACGTTTTTCATATTTTACCATTATGTTCAAAATATTCTTTCATGAGTTTTGCGGCAAGACCGATCTCTCGTGCGGGAGTCTTCCGCGCCTTTTTTTGAAAAGCATTAAGTAAAACAACAAGGCTGCCGCCATCAAAGCAGCAGAATATTCTGTGCGCATTCCCGCCAAACTCGATCCGGATTTCAAATAATCCGTCGGCGCCTTCGATATGCTTTAAAAATTTTTCAAGGATACGTTGAATAGTCTTGATTAACTTGAAAACAGGTGCTTCCCCCAATGCCTTTGTAGCATATTTTAATTTGTTTCTTTGTCAACAACGCTCCGGATCTGCCCCCCTACCTTTTTAATTGACTATTGAAGATCCGGCCCCTTGTCTTTCCCGCAGGATCAACTTGAACAAGAGATTGCTTCGATACCGGTTTTCAAAAAAGCCTGTTAAAAACATACAAGACTTGCCGGCTTTTAACGGCGCTTTCGTTGTGATCTATCCTTCCCGAACAATAGGCGCCTGTTATTTTTGATTCCCCCAAAACCCGCGAAGTATATTTTAAGTTCGTGAGCTTTGACAACAACGCCCAGGATTTGCCCCAAACCTTTTAATTGACTATTGAAGATCTGGACCCTGGTCTACACTATGGAAGGATTTCTGTGATGCACTTACTGTCAAATGAAATTTTGCCATTGCGTGGAACAAGCACCCCAACCTTAACTAAGTAGGCCAACTGCTTAATTAATGATTTTTTCACTGAAGCCGTAACCCGATGGAAGCCTAAGGCACGTGCTGCATTTAATATTATTTCAGCTTCACTAAGTGAAAAACTCCTCTTCACTTCTTGCCTGATGGCCGCCTTAATTTCCTCGGGAGAGACGAATTCAATGCGTTTTGATGAAGCATCTAATAAAGAGCGATCCCTCGCCACGGGATTTTTCAATTCTTTATCCCAAATAAAATCCCCCAGCTGTCTAATTTCTTTACACTCAACGCCGTAGTTAATTGCACTTTCTACTGCAGACTGAATGCGGTTACCAGAACGCATGAGACCAGCCCCTTCGGTAATACGATGGATTAACTCACTTTTGTGGATAGGCCATTCCATCTTAACCACTTGGTAAACGAACAGAAATAATTCCTGTTCATCAAGTTCATGAAGTTCTTTGATCCCTAGCGGGATATTTACCACGGCCTGCTTATACAGAACCGATGGACCGTTTGATACATCTGAATGTTGAGTGGCTTTTTCTCTAACTATAGGAGCAGCATTTTCAACAGGTAAAAATTCAGAGTCCTTAGCATCGATACGGTTTTTATAATCCTGCTTTGCCTTTTGGATAGCAGCCAGTGCCCGTTCCAATTCGTGTACTTGATTGCGATACCATTCGGTGCTCCATATCCGATGCAACCGCCAACCTAAACCCTCCAATACTTCCTGGCGCAGTCTATCACGGTCTCGGGCAGATCGAGAACTATGATATGTTGCACCATCACATTCTATACCGAGAATATATCGCCCCGGATTTTCCTGATCCTTAACGGCTATATCAATAAAAAAACCTGCTGTGCCAACCTGAGGCTCCACATCAATACCGTTTTGTATCAAAGATTTGATTACCTCTTCCTCAAAAGGGGAGTCGGGCTCTTTCCCTGAACTGTATGGCTGTTGAATTATGCCAGACTCGGCATATGCTAGAAAATTTTTCAGCGCAACAGCGCCCCTGGCCATAGTGCGGTTCAGATCGATATCATCGGCTTTGAAGTTAGAGAAAACATCCATGGCAAGCCGAGACCTTGAAATAAGAACATTCAAACGTCGTTCGCCCCCATCGCGATTCAAGGGGCCGAAGCTCATTGTCATATAGCCTTCAGCGGTCTTGCCATATCCGATACTGATGAAAATTACATCCCGTTCATCACCCTGTACGTTTTCCAGATTTTTGACGAAAAATGGCTCGCGAAGATTGGTGCAGAAAAAGGGCTCGCAACTTAAATCAGCACGCCGTAAAAGTTCAAGTTGGAGTTCGATAGCATCACGCTGAGCGGTGCTAAATGCGACCACACCCAGTGTCAGATCAGGGTAGGACTTGGCGTGCTCCAAGACAGCTCTAGCTACTGCTTTGGCCTCATCAGGATTGGTCCTGGTTTTGCCCCGGTCATAGGCCGTATCCGCTAAATGATGAAGTCTGAGGCCACGCGCAATGGGATTTAAGCCAGGGCTTGGAAATACCACGAGCTGATTATTGTAAAATTCATTGTTTGAGACGGCTATTAGCGAATCATGACGGCTACGATAGTGCCAACGCAGCATACGCTCGGGAGCCCCTTTAGCCAAGAACAGGCTGAGTATACTCTCCATGTCCCCAATATTTTCGAAATTTCCCTCATCATCACTATCCGCTATGCTATCAAAAAAACTGGTAGGCGGAAGCTGCTTGCTATCGCCCACAACTATCGTTTGGCTACCGCGCATAATTGCACCAAACGCATCAACCGGCTTGACTTGACTGGCCTCGTCGAACACTACTAAATCAAATTGCAGTGAACCCGATGGAACATAAGTAGCTATAGACATGGGACTCATCATGAACACTGGTTTGATTGCTTGGACTGCCCGGCCAGCCAGACTTATCAGCTTGCGAATAGGCATTTGTCTGCGCTTTTTATTGATCTCGCGGCTGATAATTTGAAGTTCACCACCACCACCACCACTCAGTTGGGGAATTGACTTCCAATGAAGTGCTGCAAGGCGCGCTTGATTATGTTGAAACAAAAGTCGATCGAGGCGGGAGAATTCCTTTACTATCTGGGTATGTTGGGCTCGATCGAATATTTTGATACTGGGTGATTCAACATAAGCTTTTTCTACCAAGCCGTTGTACCAACTGTAGTCGAGAAGCCGCAACAAGGTTCCTTTTCCATGTGCCCAATCATTAGAAACGGCTATGACAAACTCTAACCCTCGCGCTGTAAGCTCATTGGCAAGCTGATTGAAACGAACCATATGCAATAGGTCGTCAATGTGTTTGCGCCAATCGTCTAGCACGACATATTGTTGCTTAAGTGTAAGATTCCAATGAGATTTAACCTCATCACTTAGCTTGAGCTGCAGCAAACTAGTCACCTGCTCCATGCTTTGCTCATGTTTCTGTAGGCTGGCCTCTACAATCTTTACCCCTTCTTTGAGTTTGTCTACCTTTGGTGAGCCAGAAAGAAAATTCAAGATGCTCTCTGGCACCACACCATTGCCCACGTCACGGTAAAGGAGAACAACCCATTCTGTAAGTTTTTCCAATACTTCCCAATCCGAATCTTCTTTTTTCCATTGGGCACCAAATAGCGAAGCTCCTAAACTCGATAATTCCTGATACCGCTTATAATGTTTCTGACTATCGATAACGGCGTCAATCATTTCAATAGTTGCAACTACATTTTTTTGAAGTGACTTTCGACACAAGCCTTGAAGCCGAGATTTTGTACGACGAAAATCTCCCGACAGTAAACGCCACCATTTGCCTCCTTTGTTTACATAATGCTGCCGTATCTCTATTAAGTCCTGTTGCCACGCCTCGTCGATCAGCCAATCATCATAGTTAGCATGAGCATGACTTAATTTTTTACCGGCAATAAACAAGGCTGAAAGATCATCACACCTTGCTTGCCATTCACCGGAAGTTAGGGTTAACCCATCGAGATGGGGGGCCTCCATTGCACGACGGGCGGCCCGGCAAATAACACCTATCTCATTCCTATGTGCAGGCCTCTGTAGCCCCATAACCTTAGCTAAGTTAATTGCAACGGACAATAACGCCCCCGAATCCTCACTTCCTTCTTCCAGTAACTTTTCTAGCCTGGAACGCTGCGAGGGAAGAAATTCTGTCAAGCGACTAAATCGGAAAAGGTTTTTTTTAGGTGGTCCTGCTTCGGCTAAATGTCGATCTAGGCTCTCAACTTGCATCCGTGCCGTACGATAGTCCGACTCTGACCATTCGCTCATTGGCCCAAATTCGAATGGCCTAGCATTAAGATCCCCCAAATGATGCTGCATTGCAAAGCCTAGTGCATTGATAAAGTTTGTATGTGTCTTCCCAATTGGCTTGTTAACGGCAGAACAATAAGCGTTGAGTTCATCACGTAAACGGGTGAGGGTTTCAATATCGTCAGACGGGTCTTTCACCACTGGGCGCCCTTGATGTAGTGTACGGTCAAGTTCTGCCAATATCGCCTTTTTGTTAGTCTTGTTACTATGTAACTCTAAAACCGCATCTCCAAGGCCTACCTCATCAAGTCGGCGTTTAACCACATCTAATGCAGCCATTTTTTCGGAAACAAAAAGCACTTTGCGCCCATTGCCAATGCACTCTGCGATAATATTGGTGATAGTCTGCGATTTTCCGGTACCCGGTGGTCCTTGCAATACTAAGTTACGGCCGGCATTCACGTCCAGAATGGCAAGAATCTGAGTACTGTCTGCGTCTTTGACCTGGTGTATATCGGCAGGTGACAGCACCTCATCAATGTAGGTTTCATCACAAAAGCTAGTGCATGGCTCACGCAGGCCATCGGTCAGAAGGCATTCCAGAATGGAAAAACCACCACAACTTTCATTCTCCGGCCAGCACTTTGGATCAAGATCCTTATACATAAGGAATTTACCAAAAGAGAAGAACCCCAAAGTCATTTCGTTTGCTTCGACATGCCAACGTTCATTTTTGTTGATAGTTTCCGCTGTTGCAGCGAAATAACTATCAAGATGCAGTTCTTCGCTATCTTCAATTTTGGGTAGTTCAATATTGAACTCACTTTTAAGTTTCTCTATAAGAGATAAGTTGTCGCCAATATCCTCGTTGGTGTAGGAAACGCAAAAACGGTTCTGAGCATTGGTGCGTTCAAGCTCCACAGGGATGAGTAGCAGTGGAGCGCGACGCGCTTCCATGGCGGATGGCTCCTCGTACCAATATAAAAACCCCAATGCCAAGAACAAAATATTTACTCCTTGCTCTTCGAGATAGGTACGCGCATCGTTATGGATGGAAAGTAGGCGTGTCTGCAATTTCTCTGACACCATGGTGGTTTGCAGTTTGGTATCGGTATGTCGGGCCGCCAAATCCCCCTCCTGCAGCGCATCCCCCGGTTGAGCCAATAGGTCTTCCCAATTAACGGCATCAGCTTCATCGCTACTTTCTCGCTCGGCAAGTGCCTTGACCATATCCACGGGTAAGGCACTAAAGCTCATCTGTCGACCTTCGATAACGAGCAGACGATATATCTCGGTGGCGAGTTCATCTACTATTTTGATTTGTTTTGCGCGCTGACGGTGATTAATCAGAGGGTTCCGTAACCCGAGGTCGAGGAGTTCCTTTCGGCTTATTTCCAGTCGGCTAATGGCTTCCATAGACATGCTTATAACCCCTTTTATACCCCACGGTTTAATCGTGAGCCCCAGGAGATGTAGTCTTACTGACCAACTTTGAAATATTGAACTGAAACAGCTAAATGATAGGTGTTCGGTTTGGGATAAATAGACTATAAAATGGAGGTTGTTATGTGTCAATGTAAATAGTAGGATCGCCGAGGCTCTGGCTATCGTGCATGTCGAACTGCTGCTCATACACCCATTCCGGGAAGGCAACGGCAGAGTTTCCCGACTGCTTGCCACGCTCATGGCTTTGCAGGCAGGGCTGCCCCTGCTTGATTATTCTGATATTGAAGGGGGCAAAAAGGAGGAATACTTTTCTGCTGTCCTGGCAGGATTAAGCAGAGATTATACGCCCATGGAAAAAATATTTAGCGAGGTGTTTTCGCGGACGAAGAAGATTTACGGCGAGAAGTAGAACTTTTTTTGCAGGGAAAATCAGTTTCGGAAATAACCACCCCATGAATGCCTTCGATAGCAGAGGATGATATGACCGTTCTGATAAGCCCTTCCTGACGCTTCGCACGGTTTTTAAGAAACGGGTTTGTTTTGCTCAGCAGTAAGGAGATATTTGCCATAGCTAAAATATACAACAATGGCCAGGTTTTGTCATGGAGTAATTCGCAATTTATTTAGCCGAAAAAAGGGTCTACGTTTGACTCATGACAGTAATCAAAAAAGCGACTTATGGTTCACACTGAAATATTAACTTATTCAAAAAAATCACCAGCCTTTTTTTTGCTTTACTAAGTTTCGCTCTCAACTCAACCCGCCACGAAGCAGACCGGCGCTTACAGCATCAATTGATTTTCTGTTATTCCCAGCGCGTGGGCTATTTTTTTAAGCGTTGCAGGGCGCAGCCTGTCTTGTGATTTTTCAAGCTGGCAATAGGCCGCCTGCGTTATGCCCATCTTTGCCGCCACATCTTTTTGGCCGTAATTAGGGACAGCCACCTATTTAGCTCTCCCCGTCTGTTTTCTCCCGTATTTGTTTCAGCATCATGTTTCTTACCTCGGAGCTAAAAAACGCCCCGTACTGTTTTTTTCGCTTTGCAGCATACCCAACAAACTGCAAAACCGGCAAACGCGCAAGCTGACAGGCAGCAGGGGCGGATATTATATGATTGCCTGCAGCAAAAACTGTTTAGGAGTCAGAATGTCCAGATGAAATGAAAGATTTTTTTGTTCCAGAAGGTCTTTGTCGCCGGTAATTAAAATATCGGCAGAAGCCGCATGGCAGCATTCAATTACGATATTGTCCTTGGGATCTCTGCAGACAAGAAATTTTTTTCGAGGATAGACAATGGCGGTTTTTGCAGTGAATGCAGCTATGCCGGAAATTAATGCTTTAAATTGTTGATGATTTATTTTGCCGGATGATTCAAGAGCAACGGGCACACCGCGATATTCAACCAGGAGATCCTGCGAAACATACAGATTGCAGTATGCAAACGCTCTTTGAACAGCCCGCAATGGAATGCCGCCAAAGGCAAACGCTGAAATAAGCACACCGGTATCAACTACGGCTTTACTTTTTCTCCCGGACATTTCTGCTCCTGATACTCTTGACGGCAGCATCAATATCTTTCATGGTCAGCTTCGTCTTCTTAAAAGCCTGTTTTGCCACGGTAAATGCTGCATCAAGCCGCTCTTCAGGAGAGAGTACGGCAAGAATATAATTTTCCGGCAAAATATTTCCTGCAGTATTTTTCATCGCCAGTTCCTCATGAAAAATTATTAAGCTATAATTTTGATATTTTTTGTAATGTTAAGAGATTACAAGGTAAAAGGCAAATAGAAACATTGAACTAAATGGACCACCCCGCCGCAAGCGGTTAAGTGGGGTCGGCCACTAATTTAAGACTAATTAGCGGCCTGCGGTCGAGATGACAGAATGGAGAAAGCGTTTAAAGTAAAAAAAAGAAAGATAGGCGCGCTCCGCTTCAGTTTAATGCCCAGCCGGATCAAGAAGTCGGCAGAAAGATAGCTGCTTGACATACTTTTAAAGGTATAGTACATTTATAGTATGTGGGAGATATATGAACATCACACGCTTGCACGAAAAATACCGAGAATTCCTTTGGAGGTCTTGAAACGGTACGAAAAGTGGAAGGATATTGTTTCCATTTCGGGCCCTGAAGGCCTGAGGCATATTAAGGGCTTTCATGACGAGGCCTTGAGGGGGCAATGGACAGGTTTTAGATCTTCACGGCTGGGGCTTCAATACAGGCTTATTTATAAAATTGAAAGCAAGAAGCTCTACGTCCGGGTTTTGGATATTAATGCTCATGACTACAGGAAAAAATAAAATGAAAAATTATCGAAGGGCCAGAAAAACTGTTGATGTTTCCGTGGGGGAATCGGTGCGCATCATACGAGAGCTGCAGGAACTCAGCCAGAACAGGCTGGCCGAACTTACCGGCATTCCTCAGTCGACGATTTCAGCCATTGAAAACGACCGCATTCAACTTGGGATTGAGCGGGCAAAGGTGCTTGCCACTGCACTTCAGTGCCACCCTGCCGTGCTTGTATTTCCCGGCTGGGAGATCAAGCAGCAGACAGCTGTCTGAGCCAGCCAGAGACAGGCCTATGCTTTCATTTTATTTGCTATGCACGTTGTCGACACGCCGTCCATAAGAGGAATGGCGAAAACGCGGCCGCCCGCGGCCTCCACTATATCCCGTCCGATGATGGTGTCGGGTGTCCAGTCGCCGCCCTTAATGAGCACATCAGGCACCAGCCGGGTAATGACCTGCAGCGGATCAGGCTCGTCGAAAATCACCACATAATCAACGGCTTCAAGGGCCGCCACGACCTGTGCACGCTGGTCTTGCGGAACTATGGGCCGACCTTGCCCTTTGAGCTTTCTGACGGATGAGTCGCTATTGAGCCCGACGATAAGCGCGCCGCCCTCCTGGCGGCACAGCTCCAGAAGCTTCACGTGGCCCGAGTGCAGAATATCGAAGCAGCCGTTGGTGAAAACCGTTGCGCAGCCGTGCTGTTTTGCCTGCTGCACAATCGGCGTCAGCTCATCAAGCGACTTTATTTTATCCTTTAATCTTCTTGGCTGATGCACCTGAGCACCTCGGTATACGTTGTTCTGCCCTTGAGTATCTTTGCAATGGCGTTATCCCGCAGCGGTTTCATGCCCTGCCTGCCTGCTGTTTGTTTAATGATATTTGTATCCGCCCGCTCGGTTATAAGTTTTTTTATGTCTTCCGTCATCCGCAGCACCTCAAAAACGCCCTCGCGGCCCATATAGCCGGTGTTGCGGCACTGCCGGCAGCCCACACCTCTTTTGAGCTCCACAATTTCATTTTCATTATCATCGGACAAACCGATTCCCAGACGATTAAGATCACTGCCGGTCAGGGTAAAAATCTCCTGGCAGTGGGGGCAGATGATGCGCACCAACCGCTGTGCGATGACGCCAAGCAGGGTTGATTTTATCAAAAATGGTTCTACGCCCAGATCGATCAGGCGGGTGAAGGCAGAGGCTGCGTCATTTGTATGAAGCGTGCTGAGCACCAGGTGGCCCGTCAGGGCAGCTTGAATGGCGTTTTTGGCCGTTTCCTGATCGCGGATTTCACCGATCATGATGATGTCGGGATCCTGGCGGAGAATGTTGCGAAGGATTGATGAAAAAGTAATGTCGATCGACGGCTGCACGGCGATCTGGTTGAAGTCTTCACAGACCATTTCAATCGGGTCTTCAACCGTGGTGATGTTTTTATCAGGGCTTGCAAGTGATTTTAACGACGAATAAAGCGTGGTGGTTTTGCCGCTGCCCGTGGGGCCGGTTACAAGAATGATGCCGTGGGGTTTTTCAAGGCATTCACGGTAGTGTATGAGATCGCTTGCCGTGAAACCGAGGTGTTCAAGATCCTGAAACAACAGGTCGGGGTTTAAAAGGCGCAAAACAGCCTTTTCACCGAAAGCAACCGGCACCGTCGACACACGGATTTCTACCTCACGGCTTTTATCCTTGAGCTTAATACGGCCGTCCTGCGGCCGGCGCTTCTCCGCGATATTGAGTCTGGAGATGGATTTGATGCGCGACACCACCGCATGGTGTACGACGAGCGGCATCGTATAGGTCACGTACAGCACCCCGTCGATCCGCAGCCGCACTATAGCCTTGTCGCGCTTGGGCTCAAGGTGAATATCGCTTGCGCGCTGCTCAAAAGCATAACGAAAAAGATAATCGACGGCGTTTTGAATATATTTATCCGTCGCCTCTATCTCGGTGTCTGTTCCGAGCTTTAAATACTGCTCAAAGTTGCCAATATCGATAAACGCCGAGCCAAGCTCGCGCTCAGCCATGGTGATTGATTTTTTAAATCCATAAAATTCCCGAATGAGCTTGATAATATCGGATTTGGTGCTCACCACCGGCGTCACCCGCAGCTTTTGCACCTTGCGCAGAGCATCAAGAACCTCGCGGTTAAACGGATCGATCATGGCGAGCTTCAACTCGCCGTTTTCAATCGCCACGGGGACTGCCAGGTTCTTGATGGCAAAGGCCTTGGAAATCGTGCGGGTCACCACTTCAAGATCAAGCTCAAGCGGATCGATTTTTTTATAGGCGATACCCAGCGCCGCCGCCACTTCCATCATAACGGTCTCTTCGGTTATAAATCCCTTTCCCGCCTTTTGATCCTGAAGATTGAGAGAGGAGATGATATCGGCAGGTACGATGGCAAAATTCTCGCCCGGATTGCGAAGGGCCTGAAGTTTAAGCAGCTTTTCCATCTGCTCATGCTGTTTTTCAAGCACCATCGCCTCCTGCCCGGAGGTAATCACCCCGCGCTTGAGCAGCAGCTCGCATACATCCTTGAGCTTCAGGCTGTGGCGCTGGTTTTTTTCTGAGGGGGGCATGTCTTTTACCTACACAGTGTGGCTGAGATCAGCTGACCCGATCTTCTACTGCTGCGCCTGCGGAGGCTCAAAAACCTCGACGCCCGGCGGTGGCGTGAATTCAAAAGTCGTATCCGGAATATTTTTGTCGATTGCGATATTTGAAAAAACAAGTATCGTTTTCGTGCCGAAATCATCCTCAAGGCAGGTTCGCAGGATATAGAATTTTTCGGGATCCACCCACAGGGTAAGCTTTTTTACCGTGGGGTCATATGCCAGGGGCAGGAGTTCAAGGGAGATTTCTTTTTTGTTGTTTTTCATTTCCTCCTGAACGAAGGAAACCTTGAACTTTTCCTGAATGGCGATTTTGCCGCGGAACAGGTCAACCACGATATGCTGGGGGATGGTGGAGAAATTGTTTTTCATGACCTGCTTGTCCTCGGGCACGTAGAACCAAAGGGTTTTGCCGTCGAGAATTATTTTTTGAGCTTGAGGGGTTTTGTATTCCCAGAGCATCTTGCCCGGTTTTTTAAACCAGACAGCCCCGGCTCCTTTTTCAATTCTTTTTATCGATGCCAGCTGTGTTTCCTGTACGAAGTCCGCATGAAAATCCTGCATGGTTCCGTATTGCTTTTCAAGATTCTTCACGCAGCGGTCGATTTCACTCTGGGCGGCCCAGGCGGGAATGGAGAGCACCAGCACAGCCAGTGCGGCTGCGGCAAGAGAAATATTTTTCATACCAGTAAATCCTTTTAATAATCGTTCGAACAGTTTAAACCGTTCAAACAGTTTGAGCCGTTTGAACTCCTTAATTTATAGTTTCTGCGCAAGCACCTCGCGAGGCTTGATGCCGTCGCTGGGGGCCAGCACCCCTTCACGCTCCATGCGCTCAATCATGCGGGCTGCGCGGTTGTACCCGACGCGCATGCGGCGCTGCAGCATGGAGATGGATGCGTGGCGCGTCTCGGTCACAATCTGCACGGCAGCATCATAGAATTCGTCGAAATCCTCTTCAACCTGCTCTTCGGCCTCTTCTTCATTTATGGCAAGAATGGCTTCGTTATAGGCAGGCTTGGCCTGTTTTTTCACATAATCTGTAATGCGCTTGATTTCCCTCTCCGTAATATGTGCGCCGTGAATGCGCTGCAGCCGCGATGTGCCCGGCGGCATGAACAGCATGTCTCCCATCCCGAGCAGCTTTTCGGCCCCCATGGTGTCAAGAACGGTGCGCGAGTCCACCTTGGATGAAACCTGGAAGGAGATGCGGCTTGAAAAATTGGCCTTAATAAGGCCGGTGATGATGTCAACCGATGGCCGCTGCGTGGCTACAAGCAGGTGCATGCCTGCGGCGCGGGCCATCTGGGCAAGACGTGCGATATAGCTTTCCACATCGCGCGCCGCCACCATCATGAGGTCGGCAAGCTCATCGATGATGATGACGATATAGGGCATCTTTTCATGGGCCTCATCGCGCTCAAGGCCCTCGTCATGCTCTTCATCAAGTTTTTTATTATACTGTACGATATTGCGCGTTCCCTTCTCGGCGATGCGCTTGTAGCGGCGCTCCATTTCCTCCACTGCCCACCGCAGGGCTATGGCCGCCTTTTTAGGTTCAACCACCACGGGATGCAGCAGATGCGGTATGCCCTCGTAGAGCGAAAGCTCGATCCGCTTGGGGTCGATCATGAGAAAGCGCACCTCTTCGGGCGTCGACTTGAAAAGAATGCTGCAGATCAGGGTATTGACAAATACGCTCTTGCCCGAGCCCGTGGTGCCCGCCACGAGCAGATGGGGCATGCGCGCAAGATCATTTAAGATCGGGGCGCCACCGATATCCTTGCCCATGCCGATGGTGATGCGTGAGGCGGATTCGATAAATTCCGCCTGCGACACGATATCCTTAAAGCAGACAGTCATGCGCTTTTTGTTGGGCAGCTCTATGCCGACAACTGATTTGCCGGGAATGGGTGCAATGCGCACGGAGAGCGCTTTCAAGGCCAGGGACAGATCTTCCTGCAGGTTTATGATGCGCTGGAGCTTCACGCCGGGCGCCGGCTCGAATTCAAAGCGGGTAATGATCGGGCCGGGGCTGATTTCCACAACCACGCCCTGCACGCCGAAATCGGCAAGTTTCTGCACAAGCGTTTCGGCATCGCGGCGCAGGGCTTCATGATCGATGAGTATATCTTTTTCCGCCGGCGAATCAAGAAGCGACAGAGGCGGCAGCGTATACTTTTGCGCGGGTATGCCCTGCGTCGGAGCAAAACCGTCCAGATCATCATCGGGGGCTGCTTTTTTTACCGCTTTGGCCATGGCGACTTTTATGGGTATTTCTTTCAGCTGCACCGCGGCGCGCGGGGCAGGCTCATCGACAATGTCTGCAGCAGCAACAGCCGGCACGATATCACTTTCCAGCGGGGCCATATCATCAAAGCTGAAATTAAAATTCTCCTTATCCCGCGGCGCGCGGCGCGGTAGTGCCGTCTTGCTGTTGAGCTTCAGGCTTTTCTTTTTTTTCTCAAGCAGCCGGGCGGCTTTTAGTGCACGGTAGCGGGCCTGCAGACTCTGTATGGCTGCCAGCAGCAGTCTTCCCGCCGGATCAGCTGTTTTTTTCCAGAGCGTCACATAGGAGATGCGCGTGAGGCCCATAATGGTTATCAGAAGCACCATAAGCAGGACCAGATAGGCGCCGAATTTTCCAAGATATCCGGTCAGCAGCGCGGCAAGAGGCGCGCCCACACAGGCGCCGCCGGCATTAATTTTTTTATACTGCAGCAGGGCGAACTCGCCAAAATACAGGCTTAAGGCTGTTTCAACAATCAGGAACAGCAACAGGCACAAAAATCCGTTCAGATACATTTTTATCTGCACCGAAGGCCTGAACAGAACCTTAAGCGCCCCGAGCAGAGCAACCGCCGGCACCATGAAAGCCCCCAGGCCCATGGCTTGAAACAGAAAGCTTGCCATGGAGGATCCCAGCCGGCCACCTCGTATGAATGCGCCTTTGGGGTAAACGCTGGCGCCGGTTCCCCATGACGGGTCACGGGGATCATAGTTAATGAGGCACCACATGAGAAAAATGGCAAAACCAAGAAGCATGATGCCTGTAACTTCGGCGATATGTCTGGTTTGTTGCTTTTTTTGTGCCATAGAAAAATAAAATATGAAAAATTAGAAGGTTGAATAGTTTTTACACTATTTTTAATTAGTCTAATGGAACCGCAGGCCTTAGTCAACCGCAAAATGGTCACACGTTAGCTGTCATTGTTAAATCATGCCTAAACATTCATGGGTTTTGTTCAGTGCTTGCGGGCGCACCGGCCGGATTTTCTGTCATGTCCGGATACAGCCCGGATGGCGGCATGCAAAGAAAACAATGTAGTGAAAAGACCCCCGAAACGATAGGTTGTCAGCTGTTTGTTACAATACTGTTATTTTTTATACAGTGAAATATCATTTTTGAACAGTGCATATGGCCTTTTAGCCAAAAAAACCATAATCATGGAAGAGTGCTGATGGCTAATGCTTTGATTTTTCTTTCAATTAAAATAAATGGTTATATGGCATCGGTTCTGCATAAAAATACAGTTTAGGCCTTGCTGTATGTATGCGCAAGGATGGCCTGGTAAGGCCCACAGGCGCATCACTTGTGTTCTAAATATTTCAAATAAAAAAGTGTTGGATAACAGGTTGAAAAGCGCTATAAATATTCAATTTACCCGATACGGGCACTATCGGTAATCAATCAGCAAGAAGGAGACGGTTGTGGGCATGCAGAAAGAAGATATTTTCGAAGGGCTCGAAGAGTTTAGCCCGGAGCAACTCAAACAGGTCGACGGTATCATCACCTCACATAAGGGAAAACCTGGCGCGCTTATACCCGTGCTTGAGCAGGTGCAGGAGGTGCTGGGCTACCTTCCCGTAGCCGTGCAAATGCTTGTGGCCGATGGGCTGAACATACCGGTTGCTAATGTTTACGGAGTGGTGACCTTTTATTCGCTTTTCACCATGGTTCCCCGCGGACGGCATAATATCCGGGTGTGCCTCGGTACGGCCTGCTATGTGCGGGGCGGGCAGAAGCTCTTAGAGCGGATCGAGGAAATTCTTGGCATTGAGCCCGGTGGCTGCACTGAAGACCGCAGGTTTTCGCTTGAGACCGTGCGGTGCCTTGGCGCATGCGGCCTGGCGCCCGTTATCGTGGTCGACGAGGACACGCACGGGCAGATGAAACCCGCAAAACTTGAGAGCGTACTTGCCTTATATAAATAAAGGAGAATGACCGTGGCAAAGCTGACAGTTGATGATTTAAAAAAGATAAAAGAGCGCGTGCTTATGGCGGACCAGTTCCGCTCCGGCCAGAAGCGCGCAAAAATAACGGTGCATATGGGCACCTGCGGCATCGCCTCGGGCGCCCGGGACATCATGGACGCCCTGCTTGATGAGCTTGAGCAGAATAATGTGAGCGATGTGCTGGTGACCACCTCGGGCTGCATCGGCATCTGTAGCCGCGAGCCTCTGGTGACTGTGGAAGAGCAGGATCGGGAGCCCCTTGTGTACGAGCTCCTGACGGCGGGCAAGATGCGTCAGATATTCAGGCAGCATATCATGGGTGGAAAGATTCAGAGCGAATTTGTTATGGCGCGGGGCAAGGAGCAGGATGCCCGGGGAGGTGACAGGTGAAAGTGTTTCGGGCTCATATACTTGTGTGCGGCGGCACAGGCTGCAAAGCAACGGGCAGCGAAGTGATACATCCGGCGCTGGTGCGGGAGGTTGCAAAACGCGGGTTGTCAAACGAAGTGCTCATAGTTGAAACCGGCTGTAACGGATTCTGCGCAGCCGGCCCCATAATGGTCGTATACCCCGAGGGAGTTTTTTACCAGAAGGTAGGAGCTGATGATGTCGCCGAGATCATTGAGGAGCATATCATCAAGGGCCGGCCTGTCGAGCGCCTCATGTACCATGAGCCCGTGACGGAAAAGGCCATTCCCCATATTCAGGATATACCGTTTTTCGGCAAGCAGATGCTCATAGCCCTTAAAAACCGCGGGCTTATTGACGCTGAAAAGATCGATGAATACATAGCCCGCGACGGCTATATGGGCGCGGCCAAAGCCCTGCTTGAAATGACGCCCAAGAAGGTTATTGCCGAAATGACCACATCGGGTCTGCGCGGTCGCGGCGGCGGCGGTTTCCCCACAGGCATGAAGTGGTCGTTTGCCCGCAAGGCCGAGGGCGACGAGAAATATATTCTCTGCAATGCCGACGAGGGCGATCCAGGAGCGTTCATGGACCGCTCGATTCTTGAGGCTGACCCGCATGCCGTACTGGAAGGCATGATTATAGCCGGTTATGCCATCGGCGCGCGCCAGGGCTATATCTACTGCCGAGCGGAATACCCCCTTGCCATCAAGCGGCTCACTATCGCCATTGATCAGGCCCGCGATTACGGACTGCTTGGCGAAAATATTCTTGGATCAAGCTATAGCCTTGACATCAATATTTATCAGGGCGCGGGCGCCTTTGTTTGCGGCGAGGAAACAGCGCTCATGGCCTCTATCGAGGGCAAGCGCGGCATGCCGCGGCCCCGGCCGCCGTTCCCGGCGCACAAGGGCCTGTGGGGCAAGCCATCGGTGCTTAATAATGTGGAGACATTCGCCAATGTGCCCCAGGTCATCACGAAGGGAGGCGACTGGTTTGCCTCAATCGGCACCAAGACCTCCAAGGGCACCAAGGTGTTTGCCGTGACCGGCGCTATCAATAATGTCGGTCTTGTGGAAGTGCCCATGGGCACGCCGATCGGCGATATCATTTTTGACATCGGCGGTGGCATCCCCGATGGCAAGCAGTTCAAGGCCGCGCAACTGGGCGGCCCGTCGGGCGGTTGCGTGCCGGCCTCGGGCCTTAACACCCCCACGGACTATGAGGAAATAGCAAAGCTCGGGGCCATCATGGGCTCGGGCGGCCTTATTGTCATGGATGAAGATACCTGCATGGTCGACACGGCCCGCTTCTTCATGGAGTTCTGTCAGGAAGAATCATGCGGCAAGTGCACGCCCTGCCGCGAAGGCACCAAGCGCATGCTTGAAATACTTGAGCGCATCTGCCACGGCGAAGGCCGCCACGGCGATATTGAAATGCTTGAAGAGCTTGCCGCCAGCATTAAAGACTCGGCTCTGTGCGGACTGGGGCAGACAGCACCAAATCCCGTGCTCTCGACCCTTCGCTATTTCCGCCATGAGTACGAGGCCCATATTTATGACAAGAAATGCCCTGCCTGCGTATGTTCGGGAATGTTCAAATCGCCCTGTCAGCATGGCTGCCCCATTGAAATGGACATACCTGGCTATATAGCCCTGGTGCGGGCAAACCGGCTTGATGATGCCTACCGGCTCATGAAGCGCACCAACCCCTTTCCGGCAGTGTGCGGCCGCATCTGTCCGCAGTTTTGCGCGTCCAAGTGCCGCCGAAGCCAGCTTGATGAGGCCATGGCCATTGCCTGGCTCAAGCGCTATGTGACGGACAATACACGGCGGCCCCGGGTTGAACCCGCTGCCGTGACCCGTATAGAAAAAATCGCAGTTATCGG
>CAIWCT010000260.1 GCA_903911225.1 uncultured delta proteobacterium | reverse complement strand
CCAAAATAGGGGCATGCTGGAGTTGCAAACAGATAAAATAAAAACACCGACAAAACTATTGGTCGAAATTTGATCAGCTTGTCCCACGGATTTTAGCTGTTCACTTGGATGTCAATTTTAAGTCCGACAGACTCCTAGTAAGGCAAGGCAAGCCAGTATAAAAAAATCGAATAGAGGGAATTTGGTACAGTGCCTCATACACATATCTTTGCCGCGATATTCAGATAAAGTCGCCAAAATTGGATGTAAAAGACTGCAGCGCGCCTCTTGTTAACTGCATCTACCCCCGGTTCTTTATGCGCTTGTTGCGCACGGCAGTCAATTGGTTTTTCTCTGTTTTAGAGTTGGCGCTTTCTGGATGCCCCCTGGTTTCAGCACAGGCAGCCGTCTTTCTGGAGCGATGTTATGTGAAAGGCGCCGCTTGCAGGGCCGGAGCCCTGACCGGGTTCGAGCGATGATCAACTTGAAGAAAATTGCGCGCCTGTTTCGTAAAAGATATGCTAGTCAGCCCGGTTCACAATAACCAGGGAGCTCGGGGCGCGGAGGGGAGAAGAGGTCAAACTCGTGCAGCCGTAAAAAGCATGATGTCCAATATGCCTAACGCTGCCTGGGATGACCGCGCTGGTTAAACCGACGCAGCCATAAAAAGCCCTTTGATCAATGGTGGTAACGCTGCTTGGAATGGTAACGCTTGTCAAACCTGCGCACTCAAAAAAAGCCTGGTACCCGATACGTACGACCGGCTTGTCGTCTATCAAACTTGGAATGACGGCGGCCCCGTCAGGACAGCTATAGCCGGTGATTGTTATAGCTCCGTCGGATTCCGTATACGTAAACCCACCCCATTGCTCTGCTGAGGCCGACGAGAACGGAAGCATAAGAATTAATAATAAGATACGCAATATCGATTTCCTGCGCTGCATAAGCCCTCATTTAAAAAGTGCATTTTTTAATTGCCAGGGTCGCTCCCTGTCGCATGATCGACGAATTTCATTTTTTAATAGAGACACTTTATCTGTCAGAGCCAATCAAATTTTTCTGCAGGTACTTTTTAAAATTATCTACACATACTATGCCAAAAAAACTACCCTGCTGTTAGTCAACTTTAAAAAACATAAAAAACAGCGAGTATTATATAATATCATTAATATAGATTTATTTTTTGAATACCGGCTGCAATAAAAACTCCGCCTTTTTTCAGCATGGGGGTAATTTTTAGAGTTCTTTACTCACAATGAACTCAAGAAAGCAGGCTTTAGTGTTCAAAATGAGTAATTAGTAAGATAATAATTTACTCATTATGAGCAACCATGTGATGTTCCGGTTGCAAAACAAGCATCTGAAAATATGAGTAATTTGTGTAAAAACGACTTGGGGCGGGAAGCTTTCACCTCAATAAGCGCTTACAAGTGGCGCAGGGTAATGGTCAAAAAGTAAGGACGCTTACCTGGGGTGCCCTTTTCTGCAGTATTGACAGTTGCAAATCCATTCCACTTTTCTTAGCAGTAAGGCGTTGATTTCAAAAAACGTTCGTGCCGCGGCCCGCAGTAAGGAAAAGGGAACAGCTTGAACCCGCCCTATCAGAAAGAATGGCCTTGACAATCAGGCCAAAATATCCAATATTGTATGTTTATACTTGAAAGATACAGCCCTCAGGCAGGCTGTTCTAAATACAATCAGGCAAAATACCCGGCGGGACAGAAGACGGCTCTTTTTAATGCCACTGTTTTTTTGTCGTGGTCGGCCATAAAAGCTGTCTCATACTTTGCCAAAAACAGTGCTTCCTATGCAGGAGTCCACAGCCCATTTTATCCCTGACGAGAAGATACGCGAGATTCGGGAAACAAGCAGCATCGTTGAGGTCATTTCAGACTATATCGGTCTGAAAAAAGTGGGCGTGAATCACAAAGGGCTGTGCCCCTTTCACAATGAAAAAACCCCTTCTTTTCATGTAAATGAAAACAAGCGCTTTTTCCATTGTTTCGGTTGCGGCACAAGTGGCGATGTGTTCGCCTTTCTCATGAAGCATGATAACCTGAGCTTCGCCGAGGCCGCCCGACTTCTTGCCAAACGCTACGGGATACACCTGCCTGAAAAGCCGCTGAACAGCCATGACCGTCAGCGCCAGAGCGAACGGGAGTCATTTTTCAGCATCAATGAATCCGTAGCGCAGCTGTATCACCGGTTGTTGCTGAGTGATGCACGGGCAGCCAAAGCTCGCGACTATCTTTCGCAGCGAGGCATAGGGGCTGAAATCATACAGGAGCACTGTATCGGTTTTGCGCCGGACAACTGGGATACTGTTGTGCAGTATCTTAAAAGCACGACTTTTTCACCGGCCCTGGCATGCAAGATTGGCCTTATTGTCAGCAAGAGCGGCGGCCAGTTTTATGACCGGTTCCGCAACCGGATAATATTTCCGATCTGGAACGTATCGCGCAACATTATAGGTTTTGGTGGCCGGGTGATCGGCCAGGGAGAGCCCAAGTACCTGAATTCTTCAGAATCTGTTATATATAACAAAGGACAGAATCTCTACGGACTGCAAAGCGCAGGGCATCATATACAGAAAGAAGGCGGGGCCATTATCGTCGAAGGCTATCTCGATGTGCTGACCCTGCATCAGGCAGGGATAAAAAATACTGTGGCAGCCCTGGGCACTGCGCTGACAGAGCATCAAATTCAGCTTTTGAAGCGCTATACCGCAGATATCATAACTGTTTTTGATGCCGATCCGGCAGGCGAAAAGGCCATGGCGCGAAGTCTTGAGCCGTTTCTTCACAACGGCATTTCACCCCGCGTGATCGTGCTGCCCAAGGGCGAAGACCCGGATAGCTTTGTACGCAGCCAGGGTGGAGAGGCCTTTCAGAAAAAAATTGCCGGAGCAGGGTTCCTGCTGGATTTTGTCATTGAACGGATCATTGCCCGGCACGACATCGCCTCACCGCGCGGCCAGGTTGCTGTTTGCGATGAAGCAGCGGTGCTGCTGGGGCAGATTACCGACCCGATGGAGCGCGATCTGTATGAACAGAAAATCGCCCGTCGCATCGGCGTGAGCCAGGCTCAGATTCGCTCCCGGGGCGCGGGGCTCCCGGCACAAAAAACAGGGGCTCAGACAGCTCCCGCAAAACAAGAAAGTGCTACAGGTCCGGCTAAAAATGCCGAAGTATTAATACTAAAGATACTCATAGCGCATCCTGATTATATCATGCGCATCAGTGAAGATGTTTTTGAAGGTTTTACGCATCCGGATCTGAAAAAGCTGGGGCTGTTCATAACAGAGTCCTGCCGAAAAGCGGGCGGGCTCGACATTCCCCATCTTGTCGAAAGTCTGGACGGGCAGCCCCTGCAGAAGCTTTTAGCAGAGATGGCTTTTTTTGAAAATCCGTCGAATGACCCGGCCAAGGAACTTGACGACTGCATGCGGGCCGTTCGCCTGCAGAAGCTGGCCGGTGAGAAAAAACGGGTTGGCCTGTTGCTGAAGCAGGCTGAAGCGGCTCGTGATGAGTCGGCATCCGTTCAATACCAGCAGCAATACGTACAGCTTGTTGAAGAACAGAAAAAAATAAACAAAGGCGCTTTGCATTTTCTTCAAAGCTGATAAGGAGACGATTTAATGGGAAGAAAACCCAAGATTGAGCAGGTAAAACAGCTCATCGACATAGGCAAGGAAAAGGGCTTCCTGACCTATGATGAAGTCAATGACGTACTGCCCCCCGATATGGTATCCCCCGATCAAATCGATGAGCTTATGCTCATGTTCGGCGAAATGGATATCGAAATCGTTGATTCCAACCGGAAGGTGCGCCTGCAGCAGCGAAAGGTCGGTAAAATCGTTCAGGGCGAAGAAATGCCCAGCGAAGAAAAAGACCTGTACGGCAAAATCAACGACCCGGTGCGCATGTATCTTAAAGAAATGGGCTCAGTATCGCTTCTGTCTCGTGAAGAAGAAGTCGAAATCGCCAAGCGCATTGAAGATGGCAAAAACGAAGTGCTGAGCGTTGTCTTTAATTCACCTATCATCATTCAGGTCGTGCTCGGACTTGGCGATATGCTGAAAAAGGGCGCCCGCTCAATCCGCGACATCGTGGCCGATCTTGACGATGATGAAAATGAAATCGACGAGGAAAGCTACAGCACAGTATTCCTTGAGCAGGTCGAGCGCATCAGAAAAATCTATGATGAAAACCTGCGGCATGAAAACGCCATTGCAACAAAAAAAGACCTGACGGAAACACGCAAAAAAAATCTTCGGCAAAAGATTGACAAAAACAGGGAATCGATATTTACTATCCTGCATGAGGTGAATCTCAAGAAAAAATATCTTGAGAAAACCGTTGGGCGTCTTCGGGAATTTCTGGCGCAGATCGACATACTGGAATCCCAGATTATCCTCTGCTGCAAAAAAGTCGGCCTTGACGCAAAGGACATACGCCGCTTCATCCGTTTGGGCAAAGACAGCAAGGATGAGCAGCGCAAGATCAAGCGCAAGACGGGCGTGAACGTGATTGAGCTGCAGGAGCTTGACAAGGAAATAAGGGGCAGCGCCAGGCAGATACGGGATATTGAAAAACAGGCCAATCTTACTATCGACGGGCTCAAGGAGGCCATCGAGAAGATTGACCGCGGGGAATTCAAGGCAAAGACGGCAAAAGACGAGCTGGTGCGCTCAAACCTGCGCCTGGTAGTGAGCCTGGCAAAAAAGTACACCAACCGCGGCCTGCAGTTTTTAGATCTTATCCAGGAGGGCAATATCGGCCTTATCAAGGCCGTAGAGAAATTTGAATACCAGCGTGGCTATAAGTTCAGCACCTATGCCACGTGGTGGATACGGCAGGCCATAACACGGGCCATTGCCGATCAGGCCCGGACGATCCGCATCCCGGTCCACATGATTGAGACGATCAACAAGCTGATCCGGACATCACGGTTCCTGGTGCAGGAAAATGGGCGTGAGCCCATGCCCGAAGAGATCGCCGAAAAAATGGAGCTGCCCATTGAAAAGGTTCGCAAGGTTCTAAAAATAGCCAAGGAGCCCATTTCTCTTGAGACGCCTATCGGCGAAGAGGAAGACAGCCATCTTGGTGATTTTATCGAGGATAAAAAGATTCTCAACCCGATGGAGAGCGTGACGTATCAGAATCTCTCCGAGCAGACCCAATCGGTACTCTCGACACTTACCCCGCGAGAGGAAAAGGTGCTGCGGCTGCGGTTCGGCATCGGCGAGAGGGCCGACCATACGCTTGAAGAGGTCGGCAAGGATTTTGATGTAACACGCGAGCGGATACGCCAGATCGAAGCCAAGGCCCTGCGCAAACTGCGGCATCCGATCCGCAATAAGAAACTGAAAAGTTTTGTTGAATACTAAGTTTATGGTGCGGGCTCATAGCTCAGCTGGTAGAGCCTCCGGCTCATAACCGGGTGGTCCCAGGTTCGAACCCTGGTGAGCCCATCACATTTTAGAATCATGCAAGACGATACAACAAGAAAGCCCCTGAGAAATCAGGGGTTTTTCTTTTTCCATGATGTTTTTTAAGACGATATAAGGCGTTGACATGCGGGGGTATCGGGGTTATATTTAAAGCAGTTATACCCCTAAACGCAAACCTGTACCCCCAAAATGGAGCAATGCCATGAAATTGACAGATGTCAAGGTTCGCAACGCAAAGCCCAAAGGAAAACAGTATAAGGTGTTTGATGGCGATGGCCTCTTTCTGCAGGTCATGCCCAATGGCTCAAAATACTGGCGGTGCAAATATCGTTTTGCCGATAAGGAAAAGACACTCGCCTTAGGCGTTTACCCGGAAATCAGCCTTTTAGGAGCGCGCAGCAGCCACCTGGAAGCACGCAAAACTCTTGCCAATGGCATCGACCCCGGGCAGCAGCGCAAAGCTCAGAAACAAGCAGACACAGACAAGGTAAACACTTTTGAGGTTGTGGCCCGGGAATGGTACAACAAATTCTCACCGCCATGGGCACCCGGTTATAGCAGAACCGTTCTTTCCCGCCTTGAACGTGACGTGTTCCCGTGGATGGGCAACAGGCCCATTATTGAAATTGATGCACAAGAAGTTCTGCGTACCCTGCGGCGTGTTGAAGGCCGCGGCGCAATTGAAAGCGCGCATAGAATCAAAACATTGTGCGGTCAGGTTTTCCGGTATGCAGTAGCAACAGGCCGCGCAAACCGAGACCATACGGCAGATTTAAAAGGAGCTTTAACACCCAATCAAGTCAAACATTTTGCCGCTATTACAGATCCAAAAAAACTTGAACCACTCTTAAAGGCCATAGATGGCTATGTGGGCGGCTTTGTCGTGAAGTGTGCCCTTTGGCTTCAGCCGTTGACATTGTTGCGCCCGGGTGAACTCCGCCATCTGGAATGGGCTGAAGTCGATCTTGAAAATGCCCAGATAAATATTCCGGGTGAGAAAATGAAAATGGGCGAACCTCACATAGTGCCGCTATCGGTTCAGGCCGTTGCCATCCTGAAGGAACTGGAGCCATTGACGGGTAAAAGCAAATACGTATTCCCTAATGAGCGTTCATTTGCCAGACCAATGAGCGAAAATGCTGTGCTGGCGGCATTGCGATATATGGGCTTTGGTAAAGATATCATGACCGGGCATGGTTTCAGGGCAACAGCGCGCACCATCCTGGATGAAGTATTGCAGCAGCGTTTCGATATAATAGAACACCAGCTCGCCCATGCCGTACAAGACCCGAACGGGCGCGCCTACAACCGGACAGCGCACCTTGAAGCGCGCCGGACAATGATGCAGCTTTGGGCTGATTATTTGGATGGCCTGAAAGCCGGCGCCGAGGTTATACCGCTGAGGAAACAGGCATGAACGAGATAGAACAAAAAAAACATGCGATAAATAAAGCTATGCGGATAACAAGTTTCATGGTGGATATTCTTAAGAAGCCAGCACACGAAAAGAACCCCCCAGACTATGAGTTTGAGGCAATCGTGGAAATAAGTCGGCTGCTGTACCTTGATCGTGCCCACCAGTTAATAAAAAATGATCCCAAAAGAACAATTCAAAAAATACTCTTTGATCGAATAGACAAATACTGGGAAACGCTTAGACTTGAGGCTGTGCAACAAATAAAACAGGGGTTATCTGCAAGGATAGAATCTTTAAATGCTGAAGAGTTATCAACGGTAGAAGAAATTGAGGATGAATTGTATGGGGAATTAAAGAATTTTTTATTCGATACAATCGGCAAGCTCAAGCTTGAGGACATCACGAAAATCTCACTGAAGACATTAAAGCCTAATCGCAGCCTATTCCATGCCGAGGAGTATAAAAATTTGCTTGAAAAGCTGCATGAAATGGAAAAAAAACAATTCAGCAATACACAAGTTTATAAGGCCCTCCGGAGGTATTACCCTGGAATTATGCAGGACAGTCTTAAAGAAACCGTTGACGCTCATGTTAAAGATGATAACCAGTTTGAAGACACGTACCTTTTAGCGCGCGAGATTATAGCCTTAGATAAAGGCACCAATATAGAAGACATCAAGCGCAGCAATACGCGAGCCAGAAAGATGTTAGACCGTTGCACGGATGCTTTACCACCAGAGGAAAAAAAAGAACTTATGGGACGTATTACCGTCAAAGCCCCAAAGGTGAAACCGGTTTGAAAATTTGGTAACAAAAAAATCAGATTTAGCTATTCTAACTATAGGCTGCCATCAAGTATTTTTTGACGAATAAGAGCGTTGAAACTTGAAGCTGCGTCCATCTCTTTTTTTAATGCCATTTGCCCCACGTCACCGCGCTCTCCTATACGCCGCAGAAAAATATTGACACGGTCCTTGAGTTGAAAAGGAAGGGGGCGATCTTCGCCAGAGGAATTCGTGGTATCAGTTGGTTCGCCGTACATCACAAAAGCCCGCCGAAGCCGTGCGGCAGCTTGGTCAGGAGACAACCCTTCCTTTTGATACTTTATAAAGGCCGCCCCCCTGTGAAGGTTATCATCGGCCACCATCATACGCCGTTCTATTTCATGCATATTCCACCACCACCTTATATCCTCGTCACGGACGCCTTCGGCCCGCAATGCTCCTAATACCCCCCTAACACTATCATCTTTGCTTTCAATCGACAAAATGCGATCACCAAAATTTGGCGTTTGTTGAGCTGTACCTTCTTTTTTTGCTTCTTTTTTGCCCTGCTTAATCAACCCACGAACCATTGTGCGAGCTTGGGATTGAGAGAAGCCTAGACTGGACTGGTACATCGATGAGTAGAGCTCCATAACTTCTTGCTCGCCTGGCCATAACCCATAATGTTTGCGATACGAGCGAAAGGCCTCCAACACGATAATAGCAATTAAAACAGCACCAAGAATCCATTTCATGATGACCCCCTTTAACAACTGTTAATTTTATCCCGCGAGGGCTGTAAACCAAAAAATTAGAACCGGAGTAACTACCCCAACGCCAATAGCAATTAAAGTTTTTACAGCCCAATGTTGCGAGGTTTCGCCAATTAATACTTTTCTCAAATATACCATTAGATAAATTACGATTGATGCAACAATTAATAGAAAAAAGAAACTGTAATAAGCTACGTCAAGAGCATTCCCTTTGCCCCCATCACTAAAACCAAAAATTGTTGTCCATTTAAAATTTTGTATTAGTGTTACTGCTATGTGTCCGGTTTGGTAAATAAGATTAAGGATAATTTGGATATAAACTGAAATCGGTATAGACAGCCAAAAATAGTGATACCACTTTATGTCCAGCAAGGTGCCGCTTACACTTTTATCGATGGTATAGTAAGGGTCATTAATTACTTTACTTCCAAAATTCATAAAGCACATAGCAGATACAAACATTGCGACATAGCCAATGATTATAAAGGTTGCAATAGATACAGGCGGCACAAAATCACTAATAGTTTCGCCACTAAAAAGAATATACACTGTGAGAGAAACAAAAGGATAAAAAACATAGAAAGAGGTGAATATGATTTTTTCTGTTAGACTTATTCTGCGAGACAAGTAGCCAAAAATAAAACCAAAGCAACTAGCGGCAAAGGCTAAAATTAAAATATGTAAAATATTCGGCCATATTCTATCGCCCCAAATCATATAACCGTTTTCTTGAAAGTCACCACCAAGACCTAAAAGCCCTTTTTGGTCTAATTTTGCAAAATACTTCACAACTGCATCCCCTAAAACACAGAACGCTAATATTGCTGATGCCAAAAAGCATTTTAGTTTGCTTAAAACTGAACAATTGATTGTTGCATTTGATTTGCAAATATTACTTGTATCCATATCCATATCAATTAGTCCTTATGTACAGATGAGGTTTTCGTCAACACCTCACGGGCGAAGAATATTGAAATTATCAGTGTTCCAGCAATTAAGACATAGATGACTTCCCATGAATCCCTATCCAAGCGGACCGGAATCAAAGGATTGAAAAATAAAGCAATAAAACCAAGACCCCATACCCATGTATGCTTTTTCAAAGAGAATGCGACAAATGCTGAGTAAGCGCAAGCGCCACAGACCACCCATCGGAGTACAGTATAGTAGTCAGAGTGGTGACGAGTCAGCCCCCAAAACAAGAGAACGACAGCGACCGCCCGAGCGATTACAGAAACGGTGAAATAGGGCTCCAACCTAGCATGCAAATTCAAGCCTGCTTTAACTCCGGCCACAGAGGTAGATATGGGCGCAGTCGATTTCATCCCAGCGTTCAAACTCAAGCCCGACTTAACTTGCGTTTCAGGTTTTTTAAGCGTGATTATATTTTTTATGTGCTTCATATAACCAGCAGATACCTCGTTAGCTTCTGCAGATGGCGCTTTTATAGTGGGTAGTGAAACAATAGCAGCAAAAACGAATATCCCTATAATAGGAACAGCTATTGCAGCAGTAAACAATGGATTGATACCTGCATCCCGGCAACGCTTAGCTAGTGCGGCCACTTGGCATATCAAAAACAAGACACCAATAAATGCCATCAAAGCCGTTACGAGCAACGAATTAGGAAAAGCTATATTAATTGAATAGCCAATCAGTCTTATTATAAATGCGACAAATATAAGCCCGGCAAACACACTCCAGTACTGCTTGCGGGACAATCTGCCTTGAAAGCTAAAATAGGACCATAATTCCCCCGCTTCTTGCTTGCTGACCGCCTCCGTTGGAGGGTTTTGTTTTTCAAGCCCCTTCATGTGCTTTATATATTTCATCTGAGCTTCGGTTTTATCGGCCATTTTGATTACCACCCTTTGTGTTTTACCCCAAAAAAAAAGGCGCGCTCCGAGCCCGTGCGCCGACTGAGGTACCGCCAAGTACCCGCATAGGAAACACAAGACAAGGAGACGCGCCATTTCTGGCGCGCCCCTGTCAGTGTCGAATCCTATGCAAAAAATTTGGCGGTTTTCAGTCGGAACGATACTGCAAGAACGCAATTCTTTATCTCAAAATCAAAATTTAAATTCTATATTATCTCCTGTACAAAATTTTTTTCTTAAAAAGTATCATGCGATTTTAAAAAAATTGTGTCAAACAAAAATTTAAAGTAAAAAACACAGGAAACTCTTAGCAAAAATGGGAGCCCCGAGGGGCGGACGGGCAGCAAACCATAGAGGATAATTCAGCAAGCGTAAAAATAAAGCGGCAAAATGGATGATAACGACCCATTATGAAAGAACGCAAAAGGCATGACAGCGGCTTTATCGCTGGCATGAGCTTTTGTTCCCTGATTTCATAATGTCGCGTTATCAGCCGTTCTTGCCGCGTTCCACTATTCGCTTGCGTGCCCAGGACGACAAAGAACAAACAGCGTGGGCGGGCGGGGGAATAAAAAACATTTGATTTCTGGCTGGGAGCGCAGGAAGCGAAGGACACAGCGGCCTTTTGCTGTGGCCGCAGCCCGAGCACTCAGACAGCAAGCAAGTGTACTGCGTCAAATCTGTATGAAGCCTGAGCCCTGCAGCAGTTCGCGACAGCGATCTGCGAAAGGGCGAAGAAAGAATATGTATTGCATCAAATGCCTTTATTCCTGCGCCCTTCATCAGTTCGTGGGTGCGATCTGGTGAGGAGCGCAGCAATGCATGAATTCAAATCCCGATGACCTCACCTGTCGCCCGAAGGGCATAAGATGTGAGGAGGGACGACGAACAAGACAGTGCCCTGAGTAGCAGGCGCAAAACGGGCGAAGGCGTGTGGCAAACCCCGTGACACCTGCGGCCCCTGTCGCCGGAGCGATAGCGACTAGCAGGGTGCCGGCCACTGGACTCGGGCAAGCCACGGTGCAGCGCAGCGGAGGCCTGCAGGCGGTCTAGCTGCACAGTTAGAAACAAAGGGGTTCATGGGTAGGGCAAAACAGCTTGTCCGCCTGGAGGCCGGAGCGGAGCGGTCAAATGAATACGCCTGTTGAGTGGAGCGAAGCGGATGGAGCAGGCGCAAGCATGGCGAACGCATATTCGGACGGGCACGGTGTTAAGGCGGCGGCTGTCGCCAGCCCGAAGGGCAAGCAGCCGCCGGCTGAGGGCTTCAGTAGAGTTTCAGAATAAAAGGTTGCGTAGTGCAAATTACGGCAGGAGCGTAGGTAGAGATTGAAAAATTTAAAGATGCTGCTACAATAGCAGGTAGCAAGGAGGCCTTAAATGCAACCAACAGGCAAACAGTTTAAAAATTTCATTGTAGCAAGACGGGCGGCAAACAAGGAAGCGGCGGCACCTACTGAAACACCTGCTCCGAAGAACTTTATTGCCAAGAAAAGGGCGGAAGTGGCGCTGAAGGCCGAACAGACTGCGAAAGACGCGCAGCAGCTGAAGCCTCAGGATGCAGAAGAACCAGCTGTCGAACGGAGCGAAGCGCAGCGACCAGGCGCAAAGCAGGCGGACGCGCATTCAGACGGGCACAGAACCATTGCGACGGCTGTCGCCGCCCGAAGGGCAAGCAGCCGTCCGGATGAGGTTGATTCAACTGAGTAAGTACTCGTTGCGTGCTGCATTCATTATCCTTTGATCTTTTGCTAGCCAGTTTGGCATGACCGGGGGGGCCACTTTTTATACGAAGCTGCTTAATGAATAGGTCGCTTCACGGCATACCAAAACCAAAACCACTTCGGATTTCCGAAGTGAAGCCCCTGAAGGCGCACAAGTGGCCTTTTAAGACATCTTTTTTTATGCCCCTTGTGTGCATGGATGAAGGCGAAATAACCTCACCTGAAGGCGGACAGGTAGCGGACGAACGGCATCTTGTGCAGCAGGGTGCAACATCACTCCTGACGAATCCGAACAATCAAATATCATGAGTACGTATAAAGTACGTAGTATCGAAATAGTTTATATTTGCTTTGGAAAAAATCAAACTGCTGGGGAACTTCCGCCGACAGAGGTACAAAAAAAAAATGTGTGTGGAACTGGCGAAAGAATGGGTGGGCTTTCGATCGAGCGTTATCGAGAATTAAGTTTGCCGCTTTCTGGTTTGTTCTGTTGCACCTGCATGTTCGGATTCTTTTTAACTCACTATGTATGGCATACTGTAGAGTCTCTAGTTTTTAGAGCGGAGAACCAAAGAAAAAAAGCCCTACAACTCTAATTTTTAGAACGGAGACTTTTTAAAATGCTGCCGTCCGCTCTAATCACTGGAGTGACTCCGCTCTAGTTTTCATAGGTGCCTTCTGTTTTTTGTGCATGGCTGCAAACCCACAATAACTTTTTGCTCCCTTGAGCTTCTTCATATTCCCAGGTTGAAATTTATCAGAACCATAATCCCTGAAACGCATTGAAAGTTTGTAAACGCTTGTATGCTTCCCGCCGCTTCTCAATCCGCCCCGGTCTATCAGTTCAATGAAACCCATGTTTTCAAGTTCAATCAAGCCACTACTGACCGTTTGAATTGATAGGCCCGTATCCTTCACAAGGATGCTGTAAGGAAGCTTTATATCTTCATCACAGGCCCCCGGCAAGGTTCCATAAGTTTTTGCCCGTAAAACGCAATAGAGCTTGAAAGCGCTTCCCGACAAAGCCTTAAATGCGGCAGTATATAACAGGCCGTCTTTTTCAGTAAGCATGACGCGTTCGCCGGAGCGCTTTTTAGGCCGTTTCCATTTGCCCATATGCACACCTATGGCTTTATTGCCGATTGTCGTTTATTAGCCGATTTCACCTGTTCGGGAACACTAAATTTTAGAAACGGTGAGCCTGCCCCTGATGGATTATTGGACTTCTTGCCTGGTATGGTGCCCAACCTGAACGGATAGAGCGGACAGAGAGGGCTTGAACAGTCCTTAACCTCAAATGAGGAAAACCCGTAGCACACAAGGCAGTGGTGCCGGATGGCTTTGATAGCGGTCAGGTTTACTGACACAGTGTTTCCCTTACCATCTTTTCGGATAGTATGTTGAATAGCCATTATTTACCCCCTCCAAATTTTTTGTATTCAGTATGTGCACACCCTAACGGCCCGTTCAGCAGGGCGCGGACATCTTCTTCGCGCCAGACGGTTGTCCTTTCGCCCAATTTTATTGGTTTCGGGAATTTGCCCTCTTTCACCCCAAGCCACCAGGTGGAGCGTGACACTGGCACCATTGGTTTCAGCCCCCGGCGTTTATCCCCGCAAATTTGAGAGATTCTTAAAAACATTGCAATACCTCCTGAAAAAAGTTATGCTACTTGAGTATTTGCAACAAAATATAGAACTATAAAGAGCGATAGTACCGGGCTGTTTTTGTTGCGGGAATTGACCCACTAGGGATATCAAAACAGGGGTATTTTTGGGGGTATCTCTAAAAGGTAAGGCTTGAAAAGCTAAGTTTTTTCAGGTCTTTAAAATATTAATACGATGGGTGGTGAGCCCACCATTTTTTTTATAAAGCGCATGATGCATAAAAGAAGACTTCATACAATTGTAGCTGAACAGAACGCGTGCGTTTGACAAAAAATGCACCCCGGCAAGGGGTGCATTTTTTATTGCCCGAATATGAATGCTATTCTGCAAAGGAGACCCCCGTGAAAAGGCAGATCGATATTCTCTACAAAATCCAAAAGATAGATACGGTCATCAAAAGCTCGGAAGAGCTCAAGAAGCGCTCGGCTGAAGAAATGCAAACAGCTGAAGCGTCATACCGGAAAGCCGAGGCTCAGCATCAGGCGGTTCAGGATCATGTCGCATCTTTTGAAAAGCAGCGCCGCGACCGCGAGCGGGATCTGGCTGAAGCACAAAGCCAGAAAAAAAAGGTTGAAGAGCGTTTGATGCTGATAAAAACCAACAAGGAATATCAGGCCGCTCTGCACGAGATCGAAACCATAAAGGCTCTTATCAAGGACAAGGAGGATTTGATCCTTGAGAGCATGGACGCCATGGAGGGAGCAAAGGCCGAGCAGAAAAAATCAGAGGCCGAGCTTAGCCGGGCCCGGGGCGTATTTGAGGAAAAAAAGCGGCAGATTGAAGTTGAACTCAAAGCCTATCTTGACGATGTGGACAGGCAGCGCCAGGAGCGCGACGGACTTACCGGACAGATGCAGCAGCTGGCGCCAGATATTTATGCCGAGTATCAGCGGCAGATGAAGGCCAAAAACGGCCGGGCTGTTGCGGTCGTGTCATATGAGCAGTGCATGGGCTGCAGCATGAAAATTCCGGCACAGATTTACAATGAGGTTATGCTCGGTGAAAAAATCGTCTTCTGCCCCAACTGTAATCGCATCCTGCTTGTGAACATCGAAGAAGTTGATACCGGGCAGTAAGCACAAGAAGGTAGAATCCAGTAGGGGCAGGCCCCCGTGCCTGCCCCAAGATCGGAGTTCGGAGTAATGAGTTTCAAGATTCCGGATTCAAAATTCAAGGTTAAAGACAAAAAGATTCAATCCCCTGCGGCGGTCTGGCTTCTTTTAATATATAAGAGCATGGCTAAATATTTCGTCATTGCCGAACCGGCAGGCATGACATTTTTAAAAGCAGCCATCAGGACTGAGATCCCCCCTCTGGGGCAGGCAACTTTTTTAAAATACGCTCTTAATTGTCTTCATGGAGCCATCTATGTCCCTCACCCCCATGCTGCAGCAGTACCAGGCCATCCGCCAGACTCTTCCGCAGGACAGCATACTGTTTTTCCGCCTTGGGGATTTCTATGAAATGTTTTTTGAGGATGCAAAGACCGCCTCGGCGCTTCTGGACATAACGCTCACGGGACGCGACGGCGGGCAGGATAGCCGCATTCCCATGTGCGGGGTTCCCTACCATGCGGCTCAGGGCTATATCAACCGCCTCACCCGCGCAGGGCTCAAGGTTGCCGTGTGCGACCAGGTGGAAGACCCCAGGCTTGCCAAGGGGATCGTCAAGCGCGAAATAGTACGCATGATAACCCCCGCCACCAATCTTGAGGATGATACTGCCGAGGCCGGGCAGTTCAACTACATAGCCGCCATCTGCCAGAATAAAAAAACACTTGGCCTTTCCTATCTTGACCTTGGCACGGGCGAGTTCCGCGTGGGGGAGTTTGACGGCGCAAAGGAGCTTGAAGACGAGCTAATCCGGCTCAGCCCCAGAGAGTGTGTTATCCCGGCAAAGTTCGACAAAAACCCGCTGCGGCTTTTCTTGAAAGCTCAGAATCCGGTGCTCAACGAATACGAGGACTGGATATTTGACCACACGGAGGCGCAAAAGCGCATTCTTGACCAGTTTCGCGTTTCCTCGCTTGCAAGCTTCGGCATCGAGAGCCTGCCCGCCGGTACGGCGGCAGCCGGCGCCCTGCTCTATTATCTTAAGGACAACCTGCTTAAGTCCCTGGAGCATCTGCGCACTCCCATCCCGCTGCAGCAAACACGCTTCATGGGCCTGGACAAGCAGACCATACGCAACCTTGAGCTGGTCAGCTCCGCCTCCGGAGACCGGCATGCAACCCTGTACAGCATCCTTGACCGGACGATAACACCCATGGGCGCACGGCTTCTCACGCAGTGGATTACGCGGCCGCTGCTTGACCCGAAACTTATTAACGAGCGCCTGCATGCTGTCGAAGAAATGAGCGCAGCCAAAGACGGGCTTCACCTGCTGCGGCAGCATATGCAGCCAGTTCGTGACCTTGAGCGGCTGCTGGCGCGCCTGAACTGCGGCACGCCCTCGGCCCGCGACATCACAGCTCTCGGAAGCTCGCTTAAGGCAGTGCCGCTTCTGAAAGCGGGCATTGCCGCCTGGCATGCCGATTTAGTCAAAGCCCAGCATGAAAATCTTTTTGAGCTTACCGGCCTTGTCGAGACTATCGAGCGCGCATTTGTCGATATGCCGCCCTTTGGCGTGCGCGATGGGGGCTTTGTGCGCGATGGCTACAGCCCGGAGCTTGATGAGCTGCGCAGCATATCCACCCATGCCAAGGACTTTATCGCCGACCTGCAGCGCCGCGAAATTGAGGCAACCGGCATCAAGTCCCTAAAAATAAAATACAACAGAGTTTTTGGTTATTACATTGACATCACCAATGCCAATCTCTCCCAGGTGCCGATCACGTATGTGCGCAAGCAGACGCTGGTTAATTCCGAGCGCTTTATAATTCCAGAGCTGAAAGAGTATGAGGAAAAAATTCTGGGCGCCGAAGAAAAGGCACATGAGCTTGAGTATGAGCTGTTCGAGCAGGTAAGGCAGCTCGTGCTTACTCATATTGCCGACATACAGCGCACGGCCTCTGCCGTGGCAGCGCTCGACGTGCTGGCATCGCTTGCCGCTGTAGCGATAACCAATCATTTCTCAAAACCGGAGGTCTCGGGCAGCGACACGATCTATATTGCCGGCGGCCGGCACCCCGTGGTTGAGCAGATGCTCGAGGGAGAGTCCTTTGTCGACAATGACGTGCTGCTCAACAGCGACGACAACCAGCTGCTCATCATCACCGGCCCCAACATGGCGGGCAAATCAACCTATATCCGCCAGGTTGGCATCATCGTGCTCATGGCGCAGATGGGCTCTTTTGTTCCCGCGCGCGTGGCGCGCATCGGCGTGGTCGACAGGGTCTTCTCCCGTATCGGCGCCTCAGACAACCTGGCCCGCGGGGAGAGCACCTTCATGGTTGAGATGATCGAGACGGCCAACATTCTGCACAATGCCACCTCCCGCAGCCTTCTTGTGTTCGACGAAATCGGCCGTGGCACGTCCACCTTCGACGGCCTCTCTATTGCCTGGTCGGTCTGCGAATATCTCAACCAGAAAAAATTCAAGCCCAAATGCCTTTTTGCCACCCACTATCATGAGCTGACCGAACTTGCCGATCACCGCACGGGCATTAAAAATTTCAATGTTACGGTCAAGGAAATTGAGGACAGCATACTGTTTCTGCGCAAAGTGGTGCCTGGTGGGGCAGACCGCAGCTACGGCATCCATGTCGGCAAGCTTGCCGGACTTCCCGGCGAGATTATCGAGCGCGCCGAAGAGGTGCTTTTATGCCTTGAGGAAGAAAAAATATCAGAGGATTCGATCACCCAGATTCTTAAAAAGAAAAAAGGCGGCACCTCTCTTTACGATCTGCCGCTGTTTAAGCCGTTTAAAACCGAAGCCGGCCATCAGCAGACTGCTGTGCCCACGGTCTATGAAAAGCATCCCCTGCTTGAGCAACTGCGCAGCCTCGACACCAACAGCATGACCCCTCTTGACGCCCTCACAAAACTTGCCCAGTGGAAAAAAGAGCTGGATGAGAGCACAGAAGGCGCCTGAGACAGCAGGCCTTTACCTTTAATTTATGGACGTCTGTTTGTCGCCCTTCGTGTTTACAGCGTCATAAAAATCGATGATCGATGGGATTGTCCTACCATTGTTACAAATCGCCGGAAAATATGGTATAAAACATCAGTAGTGTCCCAACGTTTTCTTAAAAAAACTGGAAAACGAATTTAATATCAATATGTTGCAGAGAAAAACGACCT
>CAIWCT010000259.1 GCA_903911225.1 uncultured delta proteobacterium | reverse complement strand
GGCGTTGAGTGGGTCGCGCCCCGCGCGGATTCAAGACTGTGACGGTCCGGCCACGTGTCACAAGGCCGGCTGTTGCGTCTTGATGCGTGAAGTGAGCAATGGCTCGATTTTCCTGAAGGCTACTGGGGGCAAGGGGCAGCGTATTTTAATGCGAAATGAAGTTATTCATCGGTTTTTGGCGGCAGATTCTTTTTTTCCAGCTTGATGCGTCTTTTTTCATCCTGCTTCTTTTTTTTTGCCAAATCCCGCTGGCGCTTTTCATATTGATAATTTGGTTTTGCCACCTTGCCACCATAGCTGTAGAGAGAAAGGAACTTGACCTCGGAGACGTGCTGCTTTCCTGAAGATGATATGCGTAAAGGGCAGCTGTCGTCGGCAGATTAACAAGCTCCTGCCCACATATATTATTATATGGAACTATCAAACATCTGAACCTAGTCTGCCACGCTTATTTCAAATTTTATAGATATTGTCAAGGAATTTATTATTTTAGGTATTTTTAGTTCATATGGGGAAAGCCGCGTTTTCGAAGCGTGTCAAGCCTCTTTCATTCATAATAATTTTCCCCGCATCGTGAGGAGAAATGCATCAAATCCTTTTATTCTCGACAGAGGCAGGGCCGTGATACGTCCGGCTTATTTCAGCTTGAACTCAACGCAGCAGCCTGCCGGGCCTTTGCCCGAGTCGAGCCGTGAATCGATAATGAAAAGCCGCTCAGGAGGCACTTTGGCTGTATCGGTCAGATACTGCTTAATTTTAAGGCCGCGCTGCTGCAGCAGTTCCTTCATATCTTCATCATCAACCGCCGTATGCTCAATCATAAGCTTCTTCATCTCATCTGCAGGCAGGCGCTTGTTCAGGCCCAGCATTCCTTCCGGCTTTTGAAATTTTTCAGCCTTGTATGCCTGCCGGAGATAGTCTTCATACTCATTTGTTGAAATGACTATTTTGTCGGGGCTAAGCCCTTCACGCTCTTTTTTGGAAAGGTCCTTAAGCTTGAGCGCCCGCAGCTTGCGCATTACCATCTCATCCCGCAGGCCGTCGCGATCCTGATCCGCCTCGCCAACAGCCTGTATTTCAAGCTGCAGATCGGATTTTTCAGCAAGCAGCCCGGCAACCGCATCAAGCTTTTTTGTCGCCTCATCACCCAGCTCGGCAGTGCCGCAGGTGAAGGGTATGTTGCTTATATCCGCCCCGCCGGGTATCAGCGCGCCGACAAGGGAAAAGGGAGACAGGGCGGCTTTTTCAAGCAGGTTCACCAGCATCTGCAGAATAACCCTGCCGACTTTGAAGCTCGGGTCGTCAAGGCTGCCGGATACGGGCAGATCAAGATGAATACCTCCTTTGGGGTCTTTCAAAAGGGATATGGCAAGCCCCACGGGAAGGCTTGTGGCATCCTTGCTTGCAACGCTTTTGCCGAGCGTAAACTGGTCGAGGAAAACTTTGTTCTGTGACGTGAGCGTATTGTCTTTTATAGTGTAGGCAAGATCAAAGGAAAGCCTGCCTTTTTCAACCATGCGGCCGATATATTTGCCTGAATAGGGAGAAAAGGGGCTCAGGTCGATATTTTCAAATAGAATTTTAATATCGGCCGTGAGCTTTTCCCGCAGCGGGCTTATTGTGCCGGTGACCGAGAACGGGGCATACCGGTTGAGCTTAGCCTTCAGGTCAATAGTTGCCTGCGAATCGGGCTTCGTCGAGATACCCGAAATACGGCCCTGAATATCGGCAAGATCTGCGCTGTAACGGGGCTTGATGCTTTTATCGACAAACTGCACGCGGCCTTTTTCAAGAATAATACTGCCGATATTTATGGCCGGCAGGGGCTCTTTTTTCCGGGCTGCCGGAGCAGGCGCCTGTGTCGGCGGCGGCGAAGCTGGAGCACCGGCAAGTTCTTTAAGGTTTACGGTTCCGTCTGCTTCCACAACCGGGCGCATGAAAAGACCTGCAAGTTTCACGGTCTTGATATCGAGGGAAACAGGGCTCGTTCCGGCGTGCATAGACAGGAGCTCAAGGGATGAGAATTTGAGCAGGTCCTCAGCATCATTTTTATTGCCTGCCGCAAAATTTGCAAGGCGTATGTCGCCCTGCCATATAATTATCGGGGCAGCTTTTGCATCCTGTTTGAAATCTGCGCTGCCCTTGACCGACAGGCTGCCGCCGGTAAGTGAAAGCTGAAGCGTGTCAGGCAGATAGCTCTGTGCAAATTTGATATCAAGGTTTGCAAGATCAAGATTCAGATTTGCCGCAAGCGGCGCAATCGTAAAACCACCAAGAAGGCTGAACTGGCTTTCTCCGTTTATACGGCAGCGAAGATCAAGATCCGCCCGGGAATCTTTCGCGGTTGAGATATGTGAAAGTTTTACGTCAAGGGGATCGATGCTGAACTGCACCGGTCGGGCCGGGACAAGGTCGTCAAAGGCAACAGCAGCACCTGAGAGTCTGAAGGTGCTAATTGTTACCGACCATGCCTTTTCGGCTGGCGGCTCGTGTTGAGCTGGCGCTGGTTTCTCGATGGTCTTGTTGTCAGCGCCAACAAGTTTCTGCAGCGAGATGCTGCCGTCCTTTTCACGGGCAAGCGCTACATGAAGCCCATCAAGGGCAACCTCATCAATAACAAGAGTGCGGTTGTTCACTGTGCAGGCGATACCGGAAACGGCAAGCGCTGGAAGCTTAAGTATGGGTTTATCGTTAAGGCTGACGATTTCAAGCTCTGCCAGCCCCAGCTTTCCCTGCACCTTAATTTCCGCGGTTTTTTTTGCGCTCTGGATATAGTTTATAACCAGGCGTGTGTTCAAGCGGCCAGAAAGCATCTTGAAATTCAATGTCGCAGGCACATAGGGGAGATACTGTGCCAGGCTCAAGTCGGTAATGTTTATTTCAACACTTGTTTCCAGAGAGTCGGCAAAAGGCTTGCTCTGACCTGTCATTTTAAAGGGCTTGCCATTGATTGTAGCGGAAAAGGCAGGCTGCACAAACACATCAACCTGATGCTTAAAATTTGAGATCAGCGGCAGGGCAAGCTCAAGTGACGTTATCTTGTGGCCGGCCTTTTTCGGGCGGTCGTCAAACTCGACCGAGCCGCCTGTTATCTGTATATTGGCAACGGAAAACAGCAGGGGTTTTGACGGCTGCGCATCGGGCTTCTTTTCCTCACCCGTGAGCAGGTCGGAAAAATTATAGCTGTTTGCCTCTGTCCGGACAATGCGCACATAGGGCTTTACAAGAGTAACCTCGCTCAAGTCTATGCCGCCCTCGAAAACGGAAACGATTTCGGCATTCACGCGCAGCAGGTCAAAAGAGACAAAGACCGCATCCGAGCCTGGCTCCCGGACCGACAGGCCCTGCACGGTCAAACACAGCTTAAACGGATTGAACGACACCGCCTCGATGCTTGCAGGGCGGTGCAGATTTTTTGTAAGCTGCGAGGCCAGAACGCCCCTGAGAATGGCAGGCAGGCCGAAGGCAAAAAACCCTGCAAGAAAAAGCACCGCTGCCGTTATGGAAATGAGATATTTGACCGGTCGGCGCATAAGGCGATATCCTTTCCACGGTGGGAAATTTTATCAAGTGATGCCTATAATCATTTTTTGACTAAACAAATAGTGCCGCCATTTTTACTGACCGCCACACTATCTCCCTCCTCAATTTCCCGGGCAATAATTTTATCTGCAAGCGGTTTTGCAATCAATCGCTCAATAGCACGCGCAAGAGGCCGCGCACCGAACTCATCGCTGAACCCTTCAGTGCATAGCAGCTCAAGGGCTTCATGGTTTATTATAAGCTTTATGCCTTGCGCCTTTAGCCGATCTTCTAGCTCGGCAAGCATTTTTTTGGCAATTGCTTTCAGCGCTTCGTCAGGAAGCTTATTAAAACGTATGATTTCATCAATACGGTTCAGAAACTCAGGCCGAAAGTACTGCTTAAGTTCGTCGATATTATTATTGTGGATATGCCCGCAATCCTCTGCCTTGCCGAAACCGATATGCTTTTGCCCTGCTCCATCATTGCCAAGATTAGATGTCATAATAAATATAGCATTTTTTCCGTCAACTGTTTTGCCTTTTGCATCGGTCAGCCGCCCTTCGTCAAAGAGCTGCAAAAAAAGGTCCTGTACTTCGGGGTGCGCTTTCTCTATCTCATCAAAAAGCACCACGCTGTAGGGCTTGCGCCGCAGCTTGCCGGTAAGTTGCCCCTCTTCTTCATACCCCACATAGCCCGGCGGCGCGCCGATCAATTTTGCTGTACTATGCTTTTCTTTATATTCTGACATATCAAGCCTGATGAGCTGATCATCAGCCCCGAACAGGAACTCTGACAGCGCCTTTGCAAGCTCTGTTTTCCCTACGCCCGTCGGGCCAAGAAATAGAAACACCCCGGCAGGCCGGTTCGGATTTTTCACAGCTGCCCGCGCCATCCGCACAACCTGAGCCACTTTTGCAATCGCTTCATCCTGCCCGATAACTTTTTTCTGTAATATTTCTTCCAATTGGCCAAGCCGCGCTCTTTCGGCACTTTTAAGATTCTCCACCGGGCAGCCCGACCAGTCGGCAACAACCGCGGCAATAGCATCATCTGTTACTTTCAAGGCCACGCCTTTTAAGTCTTGCACGTTGCCATGGAAACTGAGCGATGTCACCCCGGCCCGCACACAGGCCTCGTCAAGAATATCAAGGGCCTTGTCCGGCAGACGGCGATCAGGCAAATATCTGACCGACAGCTCCACCGCCGCTCTCAGTGCCGATGCACTGATATGCACCCCGTGGTGATCTTCATAGCGGCTTTTAAGCCCCTTCAAAATCTTTACCGTATCTTCCACGATGGGCTCTTCAACCACAATGGGCTGAAAACGCCGCTCAAGGGCCGGGTCTTTTTCAATATATTTGCGGTATTCATCAATGGTGGTGGCGCCGATGCAGGCAATATCGCCTCGGGCAAGGGCGGGTTTCAAAATGTTGGCGGCATCAAGAGAAGTGCCGTCGGTTTTGCCCGCGCCTATTATGGTATGCAGTTCATCAATAAAGAGAATGATGTTTTTATCTGCTGCCGCCTCATGCAGAATGCCGGTAAGTTTTTCCTCAAACTCGCCCCGGTATTTTGTGCCGGCTATGATGCTGCCCATTTGAATTTCAATAATCCGTTTATTCTGAAGAGCGGGGGCAATATTGCCTTCGGCTATGCGCAGCGCAAGGCCATGCACAATGGTGGTCTTTCCCACACCCGCCTCGCCAATGAGCACTGGATTGCTTTTGGTTTTACGGTTCAACGACCTGATCACACGCAAAAGCTCTTCGCGCCGCCCTATCATGGGCTCAAGCTTTCCATCATGCGCAAGAGCGGTAAGGTCAATGCCATAGGCGGCAAGAAATGATGCCGGGGCTGCTTCCTTTTTCTTTTGAACAGGAATCGCCTCTCCACGAACTGCCTTGCCGACGATCTCTTTAAAATCCGGAACGCTTATTTTAAACGAATCAAGCGCCTTCGTGATTATCTCGCTTTCCAGCAGTGCTGAAAGAAAATGCACAGGCACCACGGTTGCAGCCCCCAGCTGCCGGGCGAGTTCTTCTGCACGGGTAAAGCACTCTTTACAGTTTTGGCTTCGATGCATCACCTCATCCTCAGTGTGCTCATAGCCCCCCTCGCCCGCAAGCCCCCGAATTCTTCTGCGCAGCTTTACCCGGTCAAGCTCACATGTTGAGAGCACCTCCTGCACAGGTGCAAGATCTTTTTGCAGCGAAGCCAAAGCGTCTTTTTCAAACCCTTGCTTGTTGCCGGGCTCCAACAAATCAAGAGCCCGCAGCAACCCGATAAGCACATGCGAGCTTTCAACAAACTGCGAATGACCTGAAATCGCCTCAGATACGCCGATCTGCCAGGATAAAATAAGTGCGGGTGAGTAGGTGAGCATGCGGATTATTCTGTTGTCTCAAGAAAGTCTCTACAGGGGCCGGTTATCGGCGATGCTATTTCCCGAAGCCGCTTTTCATTAAGCATATATCCATAGCCATGCACATGCATGTGACGAAAAAGAAGAAGTTCAAGAAAGCCTTTAAACTGTATTTGCGTTATAAAACCATGATCGAGTGATTTTTTCAGCAACTCTTTATGCCAGCTTTCCGTCTTTTGAAATTTTATGCCGGCATCTTGCAGGCGATATCGCAATATACCTTCAAGACCTTGATAAACGTTTTGCAGCAGCGTCCCAAGCGCAATGACTTCATATTGCGACAAGACGGTTTTTGCCAGTAACTCCTCTATCAAAGCAAGGGCCTGCTCTACGTTTTTTCGCTCTTCAGATAAAAATGAGGTTTTAGCGCTCATAAATACAGACCCCCTTTTCACGCACAAGCGCTGCTATTGGCATACCTTGAGACAAATCCACAAGATCAACCGGCTTGGGAAGAGCCATATAAAGCTCGGCGTAAAACTTAAAAAATTTTTCGGGCGCGATACCGTCCACCGCCAGATCAATATCTCGGGCTTCAGCGCCTTCCTCCATAGCCGACCCGAAAAGCCACACAGCACGAACATCAAATGCGCGCGCGCAATCTTTTATCGTTTTTTCAATGTCGGACGATATCATGGTTGTACCCCCATATTTCTTTGTACATATTACTATAGTGCATTTGCTTTTCTTTTGCTAAAAGCTCTTCTGGTGCTTTTCCTGTCAACTGCAGATACAGAGCATCCGGGCAGAGATCAAGGGCATTATCCCATAGCAATTCACCAGATGTGCCTATGCTGACTTTTTTAAAAACAGCATAGTCCTTCCAAGCTGCAAATACTCCTTTGCCTGCAAGATGTGAGAGGTCAACTTCCCCTTCCGTACCATCGGAATATTTCAGCCAAAGCCTGTAATTCTCTAAAGCCTTTGCCTGAATAATCTTAAACATACGCTCATCCTATAAGTTTTCAATCATGAATTGTTTTCTCAAAAATTGATTGGATTTCCGACAACAAACTGTCAACCTTCTGGATTCTTTGAGACTGCTCAGCGCGTGGACCATGTAAGAGCCAAAGGTCATGTTTGAGTTTTGAAAACTTCTCTCGATCTGTTGGTTTCAAATAGAGGCGGACAATATTTTCCTGTCCATTAAGCCCAACAAAAAGTTCTGTTACCTTCATGTCGCGCTGCTGTTCCGAAAGGTCAGGGGCATATGTGGCATCAATGGCCTTTTCCCTTACCGTGTGAAGTTGTTTCAAAAATTCGGCAAAAGCGGCGCTTCGTTCTTGACGCAACCACTTTTCATATTCCGTGCGGCGAGCAAGCCAAGTACCGAAAAAGCCGCCAAGAAGAGCAAAAAGCCCTGAAACAACTGGAACAATGATTAGGATATTTGTATTAGTCGCTTCGCTCATAGCCATTAAGTATTAAGCTTATAAATATTTTCTCTTACTTGTCCGACATGTTTTCAAGTCTATCCGGGCTATCAAATATCACAATATAGATTTGACCTCAAAATTCAAGTGCTTATTATAGATTACCTCTTCCTGTATTAATTAACCCTTTTTTTCTAGGGGTAACTTAGCCAGCAATAATTTAACCGAATTCATAAAGTTATCCAGAGAGGGTTCTGGACCGCGTCCATATAAAAAATGCGATCGATTTCTCCCCCATTCGCAAAGGCATGTGAATGGCAGTCCATCATCACCAATACTTTTTTCCAATGTGATTATGCGTGTCAAGGCATCGTTAGTAGCAGAAGTTTCGCGATGAAGCATAGCCACATAGTATGCCTCTGGCATCAATTTTGGTGTGGGCATAATTATTACTAGGAGTCTGTCGGACTTAAAATTGACATCCAAGTGAACAGCTAAAATCCGTGGGACAAGCTGATCAAATTTCGACCAATAGTTTTGTCGGTGTTTTTATTTTATCTGTTTGCAACTCCAGCATGCCCCTATTTTGG
>CAIWCT010000258.1 GCA_903911225.1 uncultured delta proteobacterium | reverse complement strand
GAAATAAAATATTTTTCATCGCCGCCATTGTAGAATATCAAAACCCTTGAATGTTCGAGAAATTTATCAACGATGCTGATGGCTTCAATTTTATCGCTGAAAGAACCTTTGCCCGCCTTGAGGATGCATGAGCCACGCACGATGATCTTGATGTTCACCCCGGCCTCACTTGCCTCGTAAAGTTTCCTTGCAATATTTTCGTCAACCAGGCTGTTGAGTTTGAGAATAACCCATGCTTTTTTACCCGCGCGGGCATTGCTGATCTCGGTTTCGAGCATGCGTGTGAAATGCTGCCGCATGTAGAAAGGCGAAACGATGAGCGATTTGAAAGACATCGGCTCATAATTATTGACGAACAGACTGAACACTTTTTCAACATCCGAAGCAATGTCGGGATTGCATGTGAAGAGGCTGTCGTCGGCAAATATCCTGGCGCTTTCCTCGTTGAAATTTCCGGTGCCGATGTTTGAATAGCTCACATCCTTTTTGCCCTCCCTGCGCTTGATGAGCAGCAGCTTTGCATGCACTTTACGACCTGTCTGCCCGTGAATGATCTTTGCGCCCTCTTCAAGCAACTTCTGCGACCATTCAATGTTTGCGCGTTCATCAAAGCAGGGCCAGTTTGTTTTATAGCCTATATGTATCGCCATTGCCTCAATTAATGATACATGTAAATAAAAAAAGATTGTAATATGTTGTCAAGCTTTTTTAATGTTTTAAAGGATTAAAGAATTAAAAAATAATATTTTTTCTCAGTATTGACTTTAATAATAAACGTGTTATATATTGTTTATATGAGAATACTTATGCTGCACAATTCGCAGCATGCAAAAAAAAAGTGAAAGGAGAATTTTGGAAATGAAAAAGGAAACAAATGATTCAATAATTATGACCGTCGATGAAGTTGCTGACTACCTGAAGCTTTCAAAAATCACTGTTTACAAACTCACCCAGAAGGGTGAAATACCAGGTTTCAGAATTGGCAGTTCATGGCGATACAACAGACAGGTTATTGACGAAATCGCCAGAGTGGGAACGAAAAAAATCGCATAATTTTCTCTTAGATTCTTTTTCCCTCACTATGCCTTATGTGAATCAGGAAATTTGCGCCATAAGAAAAGGTCTCCAGCATACCGGGGACCTTTTCCTGTACATGGGCTATAATTGCCTTGAAATTACAAGTTGAATAAGTTATTGTGCTAACTAATTCTAAAAACGTTTTGGTTTTGGATTCAGGTATACCTGAAATAATTTTGGCCTTTGCATGAACAGTAAGGAGGATTAATGGGTAAAATAAGCCGTCAGCAGTCCGCGAAAAGAAAGAAAAGAAAACGGAAAGTTAAAAGAATCGGTCGAGGGAAAAGAAGATAGTTCAGCGTGTTGCACGATAAAAGAGATTTGCTGCTTCATGTTTGTTGCGCTCCCTGCGCAACAGCTGTTTTTGAAGCATTGGTAAAAGAATTTACGGTAACAGCTTTTTTCTACAATCCCAACATCCACCCGGACACGGAATATCAAAAGCGCCTTGAGCATCTACAAAGGCTTTGCCGGATGCAGGATATCGCGCTCGTCATAGCTGATTATGATGACGTGTTCTGGCTAGGGCAAACGACCGGGTTTGAGCATGAGCCCGAAGGAGGCAGCCGTTGCAGTGTCTGTTTTAAGATTCGGCTTGTCCGCACTGTGGAAGCCGCACAAGCCATGGGCATTGAAACAGTTGCCACAACGCTATCGGTGAGCCCCCACAAAAATGCCTGTCTTATCAATGACATTGGTTGGAATGCGGCGCAAGGCACTGGAATTACGTTTTTAGATCGTGATTTCAAGAAGCAGGATGGATACCGGAAAAGCTGTGAATTGAGTAGACAATATGGTCTGTATCGGCAGAACTACTGCGGTTGCCTGTACAGCCTGCCAATGAAGAGCGGACATGGAACCCAGGGAAGTCAAGAAAGCTTTTGAATTTATAGAAATTCTGCAGCGGTCTGAAAAACCACGCAAGCAGGGCCTTGTGATGATGCTTGATAAGGGCCTGGGTCTTAATCTTGCCAAGGACATGACTGCAGCAGCTCAGTTTATTGATATTGTAAAGCTTGGGTGGGCGACACCCCGTCTTTTTTCTGAAGCATTTATTCAGGAAAAGGTGAAGCTGTACCGCGATCACGGCATCATAGTCGGCAATGGCGGGACGCTTCTGGAAATTGCCTATCAGCAGGGCAAAGTCGACCAGTTCCTCATGTATTGCAGAAAACTGGGGTTAGAGCTTATTGAGGTTTCAAACGGCGTGGTGCCTATCAATGCCAGTGAAAAAGCGGGTATCATACGCAAAGCCTGTTCTATGGGGTTTTCAGTCATATCAGAGATCGGCAAAAAAGAACCAGCCGAGGACAGAAGGCTGTCGCTTCCCGACCGCGTGACCGAGGCCAGGCGCGATCTTGACGCCGGAGCACAGTATGTGATTATCGAGGCCCGTGAAAGCGGAAAAAACCTTGGTGTCTATGACGAATCCGGCGGTCTCAAGGAGGATATGGCGCGCTATCTCGCAGAAGAAATCGGCATCGAAAATATTATGTTTGAGGCGCCGGCAAAAAGCCAGCAGGCCGAGCTGATCCTTCTTTTCGGCAGAGATGTAAACCTCGGCAACATTCGACCTGAGGATGTGACATCCCTTGAGACGCTGCGTCGAGGCATACGAGGTGATACGTTTGGCAAAGTACCGCATAGCGACCGGACCTGGCCCGTTTCCTGAGCTTCTGGACGATGAAGTTATTGTCCTTATCGATACGCTGCGTGCCTCCAGCACCATTGTAACAGCCATCTCACTGGGCATTGAGACAGTTGTTCCTGTTCTTGATGATGAGCAGGCCTTTTCCCTCAAAGGTGATTCAACTGTCATTTCCGGCGAAGCCTGCGGCGTGAAGATTGCTGGCTATGACATCGGCAATTCGCCCGTTGAACTCATCAAAACCTACCGGCAGTCTCCTTTTTTAAACCTTGTCCTTAAAACATCAAATTTTATTCCTATTCTTGTATCGCTGCCCCGTGCCGTGGTATGCTCGACACTTAATCTTGCAGCTGTTGCCCGCTTCCTTGATGGTAAGGATTGCCTTATACTGGCATCAGGCGGCAGGCGCGGCATTGCAGAGGATTTGGGCACAGCCCTGGCCCTTGCCGGTATCCTTTCGGGCGTGCATATGGATACCGGCTGTATTAAGTCTTTTATAAAAGAATCAAGCGCTGCGCAGCATCTCTGCGGTATCGGTTACGCTCAGGATGTTGAGTTCATCGCACGGGTGAGTGTTTTTGACATCGTACCGGTCTATGACGGTGCGGTGATCAGAAAAGCGGGCATGTGAGCGTAAGGTTTTGAAGTCGTGCCGGCAAAAAGGGATTCCTATGATTGACAGGCTTATTGTTGATTGCATGCAGGCTGCATCGGTTGATATTGCTTTGAGCCTTCCCTGCAATATGCTCTCGGGTGTGCTTGATGAAATCGACCGGCGGGCGATTATGCGAATTCCCGTCTGCCGGGAGGAAGAGGGCGTTGGCATTGCTGCAGGTGCAGCGCTTGCAGGCAGACGACCGATTCTTGTCATGCAGAATTCCGGCCTTGGCAACTGCATTAATGCCCTTGCATCGCTTGCCGGTTTTTATCGGCTACCGCTGTTTTTGCTCATGAGCCATCGGGGCGGCCCGGCTGAGCAGATTGCGGCACAGATTCCCATGGGGCAGGCTGTGTTCAGGCTGCTTGATTCACTGGGTATTGCCAATATCAAAGTCGAAACGCCAGCCGATTTTCATTGCCTTTCATCTTTCATGCGCCGGACTTATGAGAGCAGCGCTATTGGAGCAGCGCTTTTATCGCGGGAGCTGTGGCATGCGCAGAAGTGACATCATACAGGAAATCGCCCTGCGCGACTGGCTGATTGTGGCAAATATCGGCTATCCGGCACGTGAACTGTTTGCCGCTGCAGACCGTCCGGGGAATTTTTATATGCTCGGGTCTATGGGCCTTGCAAGCTCTATTGGCCTCGGGCTTGCCGTCAGTCAGCCCCAGAGGGTCTGTGCTATTGACGGCGACGGATCGGTCCTTATGAATCTTGGCTCCCTGGCAACTATTGCCCACCATGCCCCTGATAATTTCTGCCTCGTTATCGTCGACAACAAGGCCTATGGCAGCACGGGAGGTCAGCCCACCTATACCCGCGGCAAGACCGATATAGCAGCTGTGGCCTGCGCTGCAGGCAATGTAAATGTGATACGCGTGAGCACACTGGATGCACTGGCGCGAGCGCTTGATGAGCATGCAGGGCATGCAGCGGTTATTGTCGCCGATGCCGAGCCTGGCAATCAGGACGTGCCGGCCGTTTCTCTTTCTCCTGTCGAAATCAAAGAGCGCTTTATGGCGCATGTCAGAAAAGGACAATAAATGCGCTATCTCTTTGGACCTGTAGCCTCACGACGGCTTGGTTATTCACTTGGTGTTGACATCATCCCGCATAAGGTCTGCACGCTTGACTGTTTGTACTGCCAGATTGGGCCCACTACACTCAAGACCATGGAACGCAAGCCCTATGTCGAGGCCGGGCCAGTTCTTGCCGAGCTTGAAGAAATTCTTGCTAACAAAGTACAGATAGACTGCATCACGTTTTCCGGCTCAGGCGAGCCGACGCTTAATAGCTGCCTGGGGGATATAATCACCGGCATCAAAAAAATGTGCTCCATACCGGTAACGGTTCTTACAAACGGGACGCTGCTGAATCTGCCCGAGGTTCGTGCCGGGCTCATGCAGGCAGATATTGTTTGCCCGTCCTTTGATGCTGCAACTGATGCAGCCTTCAGACGCATCAATCGGCCGCATGACAGCCTAACCCTTGATTTAATGATACAGGGCCTGAAGTCATTCCGGCAGAAGTTTTTGGGGAAAATATATCTTGAAGTGATGCTTGCCCGCGGCATCAATGACTCCCCGCAGGAGCTTGCCGCTTTTGCCGAAATACTGCCTGAATTTGGGGCGGACCGTATTCAGATTAATACCGTTATCCGGCCTGCGGCAGAAGATGGCGTGTGGGCCGTAAATCCTGTGATACTTGAGCATGCCCGGAAGCTTTTCGGGCCGAATGCCGAAATTATCGGCGGCTTTCTGAAGGAGCGCTCGCTTCATGAGCAGGAGAATATTGCAGACCGCATAGTGCAGCTTGTCGGGCGGCATCCCAGCACGGCAGATGATATCTGTGCCGCCCTTGGTCTTACCGCTGATCTGGTTCATGAGTATCTTACGCAGCTTCTCACGCAGGGACGCATAATCAAAACGATACACGCTGACAGTACGTTTTATAGGGTGTTTGGTTTTCCTTCTGTTATTCCGGACGGACGCATGGATGTTGAAAAATGAGAGGCCGACATATAGGCTTTTTATTATCCCCTGGGCAGGTAAAATCGCGGATTGCGGGGTTTGTTATCGCAGCGGATTTGAAAATGCAGATAGGTTGAGGATTTGGGCTCTGATAGAGCGCCGACTTCCGCTATTTTCTGCCCTTTGGCGACTGTCTGCCCCTTTTCGACAAGATTCTTCTGATTATTGGCATATACCGTGGCGTAATTTTCTTTATGTTCGATGATGATGGTATTACCGTAGCCTTCCAGAACACCTGAAAACGCCACAATGCCTTCCTTGGCTGCTTTTACCGGCGTGCCGCAGGCCGCTTTGATATTTATGCCGTCATGTTTCATGCCGCCGTAAATGCCATACTCCTCAACTACCTTGCCGCGCACGGGCCAGATGAAAAGCCCCGGCCTGTTGATGATTTTTTCGGGAGGGGTTTTATCGGCAGCCGCCTCAGCTGGCGAAACGCTGAGGGCCTTGCCGGCGCCGGGAATAAAAATTTTGTCCCCGACTTTGATTTGGGATGTATCTTTGATATTGTTGAGCTCTGCCACCTCCTGCAGGCTTATGCCATAGGCCCTGCAGATTTTCCACAGGCTGTCTTTTTTCTGTACTGTATGGTAGGAGCCTGGTACTGACTGTTTTGTATCTGGAAGAATCGGTGATTTCGCCTTGCCGAACATGGCGCAACCCTGCAACAGCAAAAACGTACAAAAAACAAGCAACAGTTTTTTTGAAAGTTTCATTGTCTATTAACCATATGCAGGGCTTTTTCAACCGCCTCCCGGGCAGTCTGTGCCTTGATTATTTCCGGGCCGATGTCCCATGTCTGAAGCCCTATGACGGGCCTGCCAATTTTTAGCGCCAGGGCGATTTCTGAAAGCGTGCCGAATGAACCCTCAACAGCGATGATCGCCATAGACGCGCGTACCACCAGCATATTGCGCGCATGGCTGAGCCCTGATGGTATTGCGATGTCGATATACGGGTTGGCATCGCTGAAATTAAAACCAGGCAGCAGCCCAACGGTAAGGCCTCCCTCCTCACGAGCCCCTTTTGCAGCCATTTCCATGACGCCGCCCAGGCCCCCGCAGAACAGTACGGCTTTGTTGATAGCTATATGCCGTCCGACCTCGCAGGCAAGCCGGGCTGCCGTATCCGAGCAGTCTGCGGCGCCTATCACGCCAATATGCACTTTTCTTATTATATCGGCCATGTTTTTAAAAGCTCAAGTGCTTTGTAGTTTGTGTGATCTGTTTGAATCGGTGTTATGGATGCGCATGAATTTGACACCGCTTCGGCATCACAGCCGGGGATGTCGTGGTGCTGCTCGCCGTCGCCTCCGATCCAGTAATAGGTTTCGCCTCGCGGGTTCAGGCGTTTTTCTATTTTCCCCTCGTAGATGCTTTTGCCCTGATGCGTAAAGCGGTAGCTATCTATCGGGCGGCCCTGCGTGTTGGGGATGTTAATGTTCAGGAATGTGTCCGGCGGGAGCCCTCGTGCAAGTACCGCACCGGCCACGCGGGCTGCAAACCGGGCCGCCGGGCCGAAATCGCAATTTTTGCGGCAGGCAAGCGATACGGCAATGGCCGGTATGCCCCAAATGGTGGCTTCAAAAGCCGCTGCCACAGTGCCGGAGTAAGGGATATCATCTGCCATATTGGCGCCATTGTTGATGCCGGACACCACCAGCCCCGGTTTTTCCGGTAGCAGGCCGTTGACTGCAAGGTTGACGCAATCAGAGGGCGTGCCGTTGACCATGATGCGGCGATCTGCAATCTGGGTTGCCCTGAGCGGCCGGTGCAGCGTAAGTGCGCGCCCAACAGCGCTCATGCCCTGCTCGGGAGCTACGGTCCAGACCTGGCCAAGGCTTTGCATGGCTGCCTCAAGGGCATGTATACCCTCGGAATGAATGCCGTCGTCATTTGATACAAGAATAATCATAACAAAAAAATATCCAAAAGCCTGCCGTGTGTCAATAAAAACAGGTGATGCGCTCTGTGGAAATACATTTTCATTGACACAATAACACATATTTTCATATAGTTATAAATCTATTCGCAGCCATATCCATTTGAAACCTTCGGCGGATGCTTGAGCGCGAGTTTTTTCAATCATATCACATTACGATTTAAGGAAGGATAAAGGCATGAAAAAAAACGAGTCAAAGCAGATTAGAAATATTGCCATTACCGGCCATGGTAAATCGGGAAAAACATCCCTGTCTGAAGCCCTTCTCTATAGCGGCAAGTCTACCGATCGGCTGTGCAAGGTCGACAATGGCGAATCAGTGCTTGACTTTGAGCCCGAAGAAAAAGACCGTCACATGACCATCATGAGCGCCTTCCATCATGTATCATGGAAGAAGGCGACCATTAATATTATCGACACACCCGGCGACGCTAATTTCGTTGCCGATACCTACAATAGCCTTCAGGTCGTTGATGGCGCGGTTTTGGTTGTAGATGCCTCCTCGGGCGTTCAGCTTATCACCGAAAAAGTATGGCAGCGCCTGCGTGAGAACAAAATTCCCTCCATCATCGTCATCAATAAGCTTGACCGCGAGCATACCGATTTTTACAAAGTTTTTGAAAATATAAAAACCGGGCTTAAGGCAAGGGTCACGCCGCTTCAGATCCCAATCGGCAGTCAGGCAAACCTCAAGGGTTTTGTCGATCTTGTGAAGCTGAAGGGCTATGCCTATGCCGCCGATGATTCAGGCAACACCACAGACTGCGATATACCTGCTGATCTTCAGGCGAAAGCAGAGGAGTTGCGCATGCAGCTTATCGAAGATGTGGCTGAGTCAAGCGAGGAACTCATGGAGAAATACCTCGATGGCCAGGAACTCTCTGATGATGAAATAGCAGGCGGCATCAAGGCGGGTGTGCAGTCGGGAAGTTTTGTTGGTGTGCTGTGCGCTGCGGGAATAAAAAATTATGGCGCCAAACAGCTTATGGATTTTGTCGTGCAGTTTTTCCCTTCCCCGCTTGAGCGGCCCGCCATTCAGGCCATTGACGCTAAGTCGGGCGACGTGAAAGAAATTGCTCCCTCCGAGGACGGACCCCTGTTTGCCTATGTGTTCAAGACCATTGCCGACCCCTATGCCGGCAAGCTTACAATCTTCCGCGTTTTTTCCGGCTCCCTTACAGCCGATTCTACCGTGTACAATGCAAAGAAGCGGGTAAAGGAAAAGATCGGCTCAATCCTGCAGCTTGAAGGCAAAGCGCAGAAGCCCATTGATGTTGCCGTGGCGGGCGATATCGTGGCGCTGGCAAAATTGCGTGAAACCACCACTGGAGATACCTTCGGCGTCGAGGGCAAAGAACTGAATTTTAAGTGCATCGAGCATGTCAGGCCCGTTACTTCATATGCCATCGTGCCCAGGAGCCGCAGTGATGAAGACAAGATGGCAGGGGCATTTGCCCGCCTTTTAGAGGAAGACCCCACGCTTGTCATGAAGCGCGACGATCAGACATATGAGTTTATTCTTTCCGGTGTCGGGCAGTCGCATCTTGATGTGACCGTTGCCAAGATGAAGCGTAAATTTGGTGTCGAAATCGACATGCAGCTGCCCCGTATTGCCTACCAGGAAACAATTAAAGGCAAAACAAGGGTCCAGGGTAAGCATAAAAAACAGACCGGCGGCCGCGGGCAGTTCGCTGACACCTGGATTCAGATTGAGCCCAATACCCGAGGAGGAGGGTTCGAGTTTGTTGATAAGATCGTCGGGGGCGCCATTCCGCGTAACTACATACCCGCTGTTGAGAAGGGTATTGTCAATCAGATGAAAAAGGGCATTATCGCGGGCTACCCGATCGTCGACGTGCGCGTTCTTCTTGACGACGGCGGCTACCATGATGTTGATTCATCAGATATGGCTTTCCAGATCGCAGGGTCCAAGGGTTTTAAAAAGGGTTTTGTTGAATGCAGTCCGATTTTGCTTGAACCAATTATGACCGTTGAGGTGACAGTGCCCGAGGATATGACCGGCGATATCATGGGCGATATGAACAGCCGTCGCGGCCGCGTGCTCGGCATGGAGCAGAGTGTGGGTGGCCAGCTCATCAAGGCCATGGTTCCCCTGTCAGAGATGCAGCGCTACTCTGTTGAACTTACCTCCATGACCAGCGGGCGGGGCATGTTCACCATGGAGTTCGACCATTACGAAGAGGTGCCGCAGCATCTGGTGCAGAAGATTATCGCCGCCTCCAAGCATGGAGAAGACGAAGAAGAAGAATAAAAGTGCAGGTGCAGTCATGGAAGATACGGAGTTTCCCAAAGAGTTGATTGAGGAAGCAGAGCAGCCCCAGACCGAAAAGCTATTCGAGTCTTTGTATCAGCGCCTGCTGAATATGGCGGTCAATGAAAAGATCAGGCTGGCAACACTCGGCAACAAGGAGGCTCGCAACCTGCTGATCAAAGATCCCAACCGCCTTGTGATACATTCCGTGCTCAACAGTCCCAAGCTGACAGATGATGAGATTGTCGGTTTTGCGGGCAATAAGAACCTGTCCAAAGATGTGGCTAACATTATTGCCAACAGGAAGGAATTTCTTAAAAGCTATGCTGTAAAGGTGGCTCTGGTGAATAATCCAAAAACCGCCGTTCCTACAGCCATTAAGCTTCTACCGTTTCTCATGGAAAAAGATGTGCGCAATGTGGCAAAGAGCAAAGCTGTTTCCAGTGTTATAGTTGCAGCCGCTCGAAGGATAATTACGCAAAGAGCAGCCAAGTGATGTGAAATCCGAATCGCCGGCAGACAACGATGGTTTGCCGGCGATTTTATTATGCCAGTGGTGTATGAGAGCTGCAGTACTTACTATCAGCGATAAGGGATCAATTGGCCAGCGGCAGGACACAAGCGGCCCTGCGGTAGCCGAGGTTTTAAAGACCATCGGCGCCGTGATTGAAAAATATGAGATCGTGCCCGATGAGGTCGAATCGATTGCAGGCAAGCTCATTGAGTATGCTGATATTCTCGGGCTTGACCTTGTCATCACTACCGGCGGCACAGGTGTTGCGCCCCGCGACTTGACCCCTGAGGCGACCCGCATGGTCATTGACCGCGATGTGCCGGGCATGGCTGAGGCCATGCGTATGGAAAGCTTCAAAAAGACCCCGCATGCTGTTATCTCCCGTGCTATCGCGGGCATCCGCAAACAGACCCTCATTATAAATCTGCCCGGCAGCCCTAAAGGCGCCACCGAAAATCTTCAGTTTATCCTCAAAGCCATTCCCCATGCCGTAGAAAAAATCAAAGGCGACCCGTCCGAGTGCGCGGCGCTTTGATGCACACCCTTTAGGCATCAGCCGCGGCTGATGATATTATTCGCTGCTGAAGCCCTTTTAGCATGAAGGTTCGGATTGAAGGATACGGGATATGGTTTTCTCGTAGGGGCGAACGGCGTTCGCCCTAAAGGTGCGTTTATAAACAGATCGAAGTACTGAGATAATATCTGTTGCATAATACAATAATCAGTCATATATTTAAAAAAATTTTTTTGGATGGGAATTGCCGCACCGCTGCATTGTTTCTGTTTTACGAGAGGACATAATTTATGGAAAAAGATCATCTTGAAGTACTGCTCGAAGAAATGAAGGGGAAGTTTGATCTTGTTCTTGCTGGAATTGATATTATACTGCATGAGATTCAGGAAACCCGGCAGGAGTTGGGTGAAAAAATTGATATGAACACATTTCGTCTGAGGGCTATGGGGGGAAAAGTTGGATGCTATTGCAGAAGATAGTATTTGATCATGGCAATCATGCAGCATCATTTGAGTAATTATTAAAAAAGGGATTTACCATGAGCGGTGATGATTTGCAAAAAATGGAAGAAATGCTCAAGCGGCATTTGGGAGTTTTGTCAGAGGATTTTCAGCATAAATTAGGCATCGTGGCCGAAGGCCAAGAGATGCTGGCTGAGCGAATGGATCGCTTCGAGCAGCGCATGGATTCATTGGAGAATTCAGTTATGCATGTTGATATTAAAGTTGATGCTGTGGAAGCAAGGCTGAG
>CAIWCT010000257.1 GCA_903911225.1 uncultured delta proteobacterium | reverse complement strand
TCGAAATTTGATCAGCTTGTCCCACGGATTTTAGCTGTTCACTTGGATGTCAATTTTAAGTCCGACAGACTCCTAGCTGTTTTGCTCATACTGCCAGCATATGCCTATGCTGAAATGATGTACATAACCGACCGGATCGAGGCGTCCGTACGCTCGGGCAAGGGGCTGGCCACCGGGTCAAAGTATCTGGGGGTTGTGCGTACCAATGATAAGGTGGAGGTGCTTGAAACAGATGGAGAATATGCGCGCGTCAGGCTTACAAACGGCACGGAAGGCTGGCTGCATACGCGCTACCTGACAGCAACTCCCCCCAAAACCCCTTTGCCCGGCTCAATTGATAAAAGCCCTCAGGATGAATTAACAAAACTGCGGGATGAAAAAACAGGGCTTGAACAACTGCGTGACCAGCAGATATTGAAGATTAAAGAATCAGAGGCGGCTTTAGAAAATTTAAAAGGCGGCTGCGCCGATTTTATCAAACTGCGCGCAGAGATTGAAAAAGTTCAGCAGGAGCTTCGTTCCAATCAGGAGATAACAGCCCAGCTGACAAAAGAGAATGAAGAGCTTGCGCAAAACACGCGGCTTATGTGGTTTATTTTCGGCGCTGTAGCGGTTTTGTGCGGTTTCATTATTGGCATGTGGCTGCAAAGCCTGCGAAACCGCCGCAAGCCCAGAATTAGTTTCTAGTTTTTTGCATAAAATTTTTTCTTAAAATATTTTTATTTAAAAAATTTGCTCTCACAAAGTGACAATTTGACAATGTAAAATTTCTTGACTATCCATGGATTTTTCATTAGTATGCTAAGAAATTAGGTATGAAACCTGATACAAAAAAAGATCTTTCTAATGTCATCAAGTCGGTTTCCCACATCGGGAGTTTCGGCCTCACGATGGGTGCCTGTATCCTGATGGGTTATTATCTGGGTACCTACATCGACGGTAAGCTTGGTACCGCTCCCTGGTTCATGGTGGTTCTGGTTTTGCTGTTTATGGCGGGCGCTTTCTTTAAGTTTGTTCAGGAAACCAAGGCTGTAAGTGATAATCAAGCCGGGAAAAAAGGTGATGTGAGTCATAATTGAAAAGCCTCTACGGAAAGATAAAAGTGGTTTTAGATACCCCAAGAAGAGTTTTTTTTTATCTATCCTCATCGCTCTGGCCCTGATCGCCGTTTCTTTTTTTGACGGGGACAGGGCTGTCACCAACGGTCTTATCGTCGGTTCTCTTGCCGGTATCTCTTTTTTCCTTGTTGCATGGTGGTGCGTAAGCGTCATTGTCAAGGACAAGCGCAAGGATAAGACCAATCCCATCATGGCGGTCATTGCGCTCCATGTGTTTGTTTTGAAGTTCCCTGTCCTGGGCTTGGGTCTGTGGTTTGCTTTTAAGTATATGGAAATAAGGCCCTCGGCGCTTATACTCGGCATCGGCATTACGCAGCTCGCAATACTGACGGCAGCAGTTAACAAGCTTTTTAAAAAGCATTGACGGTTAATCAAGTTTTTTCAAGGATGTTTCAATGAAGGGTTCTCTTGGATCGAAAATAACCTCTGGGCTGGCATGGATTGTGGTTATTGGCTCGTTTGTTCTTTCCTACCAGATGAGCAAGAACCCGACTCCTGCATCAGAGCCTCAAGAGCTTGAACTTCCGTCCATTTTTCACCTTTTCGGCGGTGCCCACCCAAAAGAATTTCTTGAGCATTACCGTGATCCTTTTTTGGGCATATCGCTTGAAGAGTGGATTCCGACTATAATGTGCATCCTGGTCGGTTTTGTTCTGATCAGTTTTTCGCTTTGGGCCACGCGCCGCATGGAAAAAATCCCCCGGGGCTCCCAGGCATTTGCGGAAATCCTTGTCGAGGGGCTGTATAATTTTCTCGGAGAAATGCTCGGGCCGTATACGCGGCGCTATTTTGGATTTCTCGGCACCCTGTTTCTCTATATTCTTCTCATGAATCTCATGGGGCTTATTCCCCTGCTGCATTCTCCTACCAATAGAATAAATGTAACGCTCAGCATGGCCCTGCCTGTTTTTGTTTTCTATAATTTCGAAGGCATCCGCATCAGGGGCCTAAAGTATTTCAAGCATTTTATTGATCCGTTGTTCATGGCGCCGCTCATGCTGCCGATTCATCTCATCGGCGAGCTTGTGCGCCCCATCTCCCTGTCCGTCCGTCTTTTCGGCAATCTTACGGGGGAGGATCTGACCATAGCTCTCTTGGTTATCATGACGCCGTTTCTATTTGGCTTCATACCGGTGCCGGTGCATTTGATTATGGTTTTTATGGCGCTGCTGTTCAGCACGATTCAGGCAACCATTTTTACTTTGCTCTCAACGATCTATCTCAGCGAAGCCATTGGCGCGCAGGGCGATGATCATCATTGATAGTCTGCAATAAATTAAGTGAACGAGAAATACATAAACAAACCAAAACGTTTTAAGGAGGTTACAGCATGATTTATTTCGGTCTCATCGGTTTAGGAATTTGTATGGGTATCGGTCTTGCCGCTCTTGGCGGCGGCGCCGGCATCGGCCGTGCAGTTTCGTCCGCTCTTGAGGGTACCGCCCGTCAGCCCGAGGCTGCAGGCAACCTGCGCACAAC
>CAIWCT010000256.1 GCA_903911225.1 uncultured delta proteobacterium | reverse complement strand
GGAGGGATTAAAGGGAGGGGGATTTAAATCTTAAATTTTGTCCGCTGCGGTGGAGGCCCGGTGGGCAGGTTGTAGGGGCAGACCTGTGTGTCTGCCCAAAGACCGGTGTTTGGGATGAGCGTTACAACAGATTATTAGGCCCCCTCCCTCGGTCCCTCCCACAAGGGGAGGGAAGACGGAGAAGAAATATAAATTCAAGATTCAAGATTGAAGAAGTAGGGTGGGTGAAACCCACCAATATCGGACGTAATGTCGCAAGGGAAATGGTGGGTTTCACCCACCCTGCAACTGATTCATAATTCAAGATTGAATCGTTGTATGATTCTTAATGTAGTGGCGGGCTTTATGCCCGCCTGCGGGAGGGGATAAACCCCTCCCCTACGGTTGAAAAAATAATTCATGATTATAAATTTAAGATTGAATCGTTGTATGATTCTTAATGTAGTGGCGGGCTTTATGCCCGCCTGCAGGAGGGGATAAACCCCTCCCCTACGGGTGAAAAAATAATTCTTGCATCATGAATCCGGAATCTTGAATCATTCTTAAAAGGCTTGTCATCAATGATCATCCTTAATCTCATCCAGAACACGGCACTGCTTATGGCTCTGGTCATGACGCAGCAGATGCTTGCAAACAGCAGGACCATCCGCAGGCTGAACCGCTTCCCACTCATAGCGCCGGTTCTGTCAGGGATGGTTTTCGGCTGTGTGGGCATTGTCGGCATGATGACACCGCTGCACTTTGCGCCGGGCATCATTTTTGACGGCCGCTCTATCATACTTTCTGTGGTGGGGTTGTTCGGCGGCCCTCTGGTTGCTGCTATTGCCGCAAGCCTGTGCGGGGCATATCGCCTGTGGCTGGGCGGCGCGGGCGCTCTGGTTGGAACCAGTATCATCTGCGAGGCTGCCGCACTGGGGGTAGTATTTTATTATCTTCGGCAACGGTATCCAGGCCTTATGAAAAACTTTCCGCTGCTGGGCTTCGGCATTCTTGTGCATGCAGTCATGCTGGTTCTGATGCTGCTGCTGCCGGGCGATTCAAGCTCTGCCGTTCTGCGCCAGATAAGCCTGCCGGTTCTGCTGGTGTATCCGGTTGCAACGATGCTCATCTGCAGGCTTTTTATCACTCAGGAAGAAAATGAAAAAAGCAAATCAGTGCTTAACGAAAGCGAAAAAAACTACCGCGAGCTGGTTGAGAAGGCCAACAGCATAATTCTTCGCTGGGAGCCCGGCGGCACGATAACTTTTTTTAATGAATTTGCGGAAAAGTTTTTCGGCTTTTCAAAAGAAGAAATACTGGGTCAGTCCGTGTTGGGAACCATCGTGCCCGAACAGGACAGCGCAAACAGCGATTTGCGCGCCATGGTTTTTGATATTGCCTGCAACCCTAAAAAGTACAGGCAAAACGAAAATGAAAATATGCGCAAAGACGGCTCCCGCGTATGGATAAGCTGGACGAATAAAGCGATCTTCGATGCAGCCGGCACTATCAGAGAAATTTTAGGTATCGGCAATGACATCACTCAGCGCAAACAGGCCGAGGAGCAGCTGCGCAACATGCAACAGCGGCTCGACTTTCTTATCTCGAACCTTTACGCAGGATTTTTGTCCGCTTCCGATGACGGTACAGTCGAGTACGTCAACCAGGCATTCTGCGATTTGTTCAACCTCTGCGAAACACCTGCCGATTTGCGGGGATTGTCGTCAGATGAAATGATAAAAAAAATACTGCCTGCCTACGCCTCTCCCGCCGAGTTAGCCGCCCGCATTGGTGAAATCGTCGCAGAGGGAAAGCCCGTGAGGGGTGAAGAAGTCGCCATGCGGGATGGGCGGTTATTTATGATTGACTTTATACCGTTGAATGTGGATGGGCGGAGTTGCGGACGCATATGGCATCATCAGGATATAACCCAGCGCAAACAAGCCGAAGATGAATTGCAGAAAAAAAACGCAGAGCTTATCCATTTTAATTATACGGTCTCCCATGACCTTAAAAGCCCGCTGGTAACAATCAAAACTTTTCTCGGCTATCTGGAGCATGATATGGCAAAGGGCGATGCGGCACATGTGGAGCAGGATTTGGGCTTCATCCATACGGCAGCCGACAAGATGAATGCCCTGCTCGAAGAGCTGCTTGATTTGTCGAGGATCGGGCGCGTGGTCAATCCACCCGTCGAAGCGCCTCTGAAGGACATTGTGCACGAGGCTTTGGCTTTGGTTGCGGGCCGGATTGCCGGGCGTGGCGTTCAGGTTGTTGTTACGCAGGCGCCCATTATGCTCTACGGCGACCGCCCACGCATGGTGGAAGTGTTTCAGAATCTGGTGGATAATGCCGTTAAGTTCATGGGCGATCAAAGCAAGCCTCTTATTGAAATTGGCGCTGAAATAAAATCGGGCATGATCGTCTGCTTTGTGCGCGATAATGGCATAGGTATCGACCCGCGGCACATTAACAAACTTTTCGGCATGTTTGAGAAACTCAATGCTAACGCGGAGGGAACGGGCCTGGGTCTTGCCCTGGTGAAGCGTATTATTGAAGTTCATGGCGGCAAAATCCGGGCTGAATCCGAAGGGCTGGGCAAAGGCGCATGCTTTTGGTTTAGTCTGCCGGGGAAACAAATTCAAGATTCTGAATTCAAAATTCAAGATTGAATCGATGCATGATTTTTAATGTAGTGGCGGGCTTTATGCCCGCCTGCGGGAGGGGATAAACCCCTCCCCTACGGTTGGAAAAAATAATTCATGATTAAATATTCAAGATTGAAAT
>CAIWCT010000255.1 GCA_903911225.1 uncultured delta proteobacterium | reverse complement strand
GATAGTACCGACAAAAAGGCCAGCCAGACGACGAACTCCAGACAAAAACAGACGACCCCAATCCAGAGCGGGAATGATGCGAGCATGGCCTTCCAGCGTCCCAATTCGGTTTCATGATCTAAGATTGCCGCATACTTTAGGGCAATATGCCCCATAGTGTCGCATACGATATTGACAATCCAGATAAACACAGCCAGAGAAGACATTAGTTTTCACCTAAGCTAGATAGCCTAAATAACCTATGCTAACTTTCCCGTTTTGAAATTAGCTGCATTATTTTAGACTGTGTTAGAAGAAGAGTGCTGCCGGATATAACAATCAACACTAAAATTCGCATCTTTTAATATTTTTTTGATACCAAGAACTCGCTTTGAATTAAATAAGTATAGACGCCGGGTGGTTGTGTGTCAATACATATATCGGCATACATATATCGGCGAAAGATATGGGGCAGCGGATAAGGCGAAGCTGGGCGGAGGTGCAGCGGGATTCCTGACACTGAAAGCTATATCGCAACATCTTGTGTCAGTGCATGCCAGTTAAAAATTCCACATTACGGCTCTTAATATGGACTGCGGACCATTACGTAATTATTTCACATTATCAGAAGTAATATTTTTTCTGTCAGATTAAGTTAGATAAAAGAGCGGCAGGCACTTATTGTTTGCGCGGCTTGGCTCAGAGCCCTGCTGTCTGAAAGCCTCGCTCTGCGGCTTTAAGCCACCAGACGCGCATGAACCTGACGAACTATTGCTGATCCTTTCGCGCGTTCGGTGATTTTAAGATCATAGCTTGCCTGCAGGTTCATCCAGAACTGCGGGGGGGTGCCGAAGTAGCGGGCTAGCCTTAGCGCCGTATCGGGCGAGATGGCCCGACGCTCCCGTACAATGTCATTGATCCGTGGCGCGGGCACCTTAAGCTCAAGGGCCAGCGCATGGGCGGTCATTCCCAGCTGTGCGAGAAATTCTTCGCTCAAAATCTCTCCAGGATGAATAGGTCTTATTTTATTAATGGGCTCCATGGGGCCTCCTTAGTGGTAATCAACGATTTCGACATCAAAAGCATTGCCATCTTTAAATTTGAAGCATACGCGCCACCTGTCGTTGATACGAATGCTCCATTGTCCTTTGCGGTCACCATGCAGGGCTTCCAATCTGTTGCCGGGCGGAACACGGAGATCTTCAATGGGAAATGCATTGTCCAGCATGTGCGGTTTGCGCTCCGCAATGGCAACAATTGCCTGAAACCGGCGAGGGTCCCTGCCTTCAAAAAGCGCCAGGGTATGCCTGCAATGGAATGATTTAATCATATTGAACAAGTATAACGCCTTACGCTAATCGTCAAGCATAATAACAATTCACGTATTATGGGATTAAATTTTTTTATAACGCATCTTTTATAAAACAAAAGCGGGGGGGGTGCTTTTAGGGCTTGCATAAGAAAGCATCAACAAACCTGCGTGGCGTCAGAATTTCAACATCTTGGGGCGCGTTTTATATTGACACAAAATCGCCCTCAGCCTATATTCACCCCGTCCCAAAGAGAGTTCCCGTCAAAAGGTGAATTCAAGTTTTCAGGAAAAAGCCCCCTTTTCTTTCCATACCGCCTTTGTTTGGAACAAATGCATAAAAGGAGTCTGCTGCTATGGACGGAACAGACAAAAAAGAAAAGCTCATAACGCGCAGAGAATTTGTGAAGTTTGCGTCCCTGTCGGTAGGCGCTGCAGCAATTGCTGCTGCTGGCAGCATGACAGGTTGTGACACCGTTGACGATCCGCATTACACACCCGTTTCATGGGACCAGCAGGCAGATGTGGTCATTGTCGGCTTTGGTGCTGCCGGCGCGGCCGCAGCCATTGAGGCTCGCAAAATCGGCGCGAGCGTGATCATCATTGAGAAGATGAGCGCCGGCGGTGGAAGCACAAAAATGTGCGGCGGCATCATTTATATGGGCGGCGGCACCGCCGTGCAGCAGGCAGCAGGCTTCACTGATACCCGCGATGATATGTTCAACTATCTGCTTGCTGCTGCGGGAGACGGCGCTGACCCTGATATGATCGGCCTATATTGCGATACAAGCCTTGACTTGTATGACTGGCTGGTGCAGCAGGAGATGCCCTTTAAGCAGTCGTTTCTTCCCGGCAAATATGCTGAGCCGCCAACCGATGACGGCCTTATATATTCGGGTAACGAGCTTCAAGCATATTACCGGACAGTTGCCACTCCGGCGCCGCGTGGGCACCATGTGCAGGGTGAGGGGAGCACCGGCTACCAGCTGTGGCAGTACCTTGAGGCTGCCGCAAACAATACAGGCGCCCAGACACTTTACGGCATGGCAGCGGAAATGCTGATGCTCAACGCTGAAGACCGGGTCATAGGCGTTAAGACTCAATCAGGCGGCATCACTCGGTACGTGAAGGCAGCAAGGGCTGTCATCCTGTGCTCCGGTGGCTTTGCGTTCAATAAAGGCATGGTTCGTCAGTACTGTCCTGAATATTTGCCCTCAAAAGTGCGGCTGGGCACTCAGGGCGATGACGGCGCTGGGATTCGCATGGGTCAGAAAATCGGAGCTGATGTGCGTTTAATGAATGAGGGGTTCACATATGCAGCGGCATATGTGTATGATCCCGGTTTTGTAAAAGGCATCTATGTTAATAATAAGGGCCGTCGCTTCATTGGCGAGGACAATTACGGTGAATGGGTGGGAGAGGCCATCATGAGCAGCAACCCGGTCGCCTACCTTATTATCGATGAAAAGATGCTGCAGGACGCAGCCTCCTGGGCACAGGGGCTGGTCAAGACGCTTGCCAAAAAGGCCGACAGTATCGCGGCTCTGGCAACCGCGCTCAAGATACCCTCGGCTGTTTTTGCAGACACGGTTGAGCTGTATAATACCTTTACCGAAACAGGTGACGACACTGAATTCCAGAAAGCCCCCGAGTATCTTGCCCGGCTGAACACTCCGCCGTTTTACGGACTTAATTTCTCAGCAGCAGCAGTCTCGTTCTTCACGACCGGCGGGCTCAAAATTAATAAAAAGGCGCAGGTGCTAACTGTCAGCGGTGAGCCGATAGCAGGACTGTATGCCGCAGGCAGAAACGCAAGCTCCGGTGTTATTGCCCACAATTATCCCGGCAGCGGAATATCGGTGGGTGATGCCCTTGTATTCGGTAGAATCGCTGGCTGGGAAGCGGCAGTGCTGCCGACTTCACAAAAAAGATTTTGCCGAAGCCCTCAAAACATCCCAGCAGCAGGTAGGAAGGCTTGAGTCACCGTGCCATGAGGGGCACTCTTTCAGTATGCTGCGCCGCGTCGCAGATGTTCTGCATACCCGTGTGCGTATCGTGTTCGAGCGGGTAAAAAAAAGAAACCGGATTGCATGCCGCCGAGGCAGCTGCACCGTATCACGCCAAACGCAGTTCAGCCAAGCGCACATAGGAAAACATGACAGCCATTTGTTTTGTCTTTTGATCCTAGCAAATAATTCTGCAATCGCAAATGAGCATTCACAATCATCCTATCCCTGCCAGCTCAAACCGGCCGCGCCAGCGTTCGAGCAGCACCTGGAGGAGCATTTTGTGCGCGGGTTTTTTTAGCTCCGGGTCAGTTGCAATAAGTGAGAATGCGGCTTCGCGGGCTTCGGTGAGTATTTTTATATCGCGGCCGATATGGGCGACCCGGAAATCGGGGATGCCCGACTGGCGGGTGCCGAGAAATTCGCCCGGCCCGCGGATATTGAAATCCTCTTCGGCAATCTTAAAACCGTCGTTGGTCTTCACCATCACCTCAAGGCGCTGGCGGGCATCGTCTGACTTGCTGTACTGGGCAAGCAGTATGCACATGGACTGCGCTGTGCCTCTGCCCACGCGTCCCCTGAGCTGATGCAGCTGCGACAGGCCGAACCGCTCGGCATGCTCGATAATCATGAGCGAGGCATTGGGCACGTCGATACCAACCTCGATGACGGTGGTTGCTACAAGTATTTTGATGTTGCCTGCCTTGAAATCGCTCATAATAGCGTCTTTATCTTGCTGTGACATTTTTCCATGCACAAGGCCTACCCTGTGGCTGGGGAAAATATCCTGCTGAAGATGGGCGGTCATGGTGGTGGCGTCTTTGAGGTCGATTTTGTCCGACTCATCAACCAGTGGATAGACAATGAATGCCTGATTGCCTTTGTCTAAAGCCGTGCGCACGAGCTTGTAGACATCCTCCCGCTTATGCTCGTGAAACAGTTTGGTGACTATGGGCTTGCGGCCCGGCGGCAGCTCATCGATGATGGAGATATCAAGGTCGCCGTAAACCGTGAGCCCCAGGGTGCGCGGAATAGGCGTTGCGGTCATGACAAGGATATCAGGCGATAAGCCCTTCTTTTTTATGAGCCCCCGCTGCAGCACGCCGAAGCGGTGCTGCTCATCGATGACGGCAAGGCCGAGGCGGTTGAATTCTACGGCTTCCTGAATGAGGGCATGCGT
>CAIWCT010000254.1 GCA_903911225.1 uncultured delta proteobacterium | reverse complement strand
GGACCGCCAAGGTCAGCGATATTTTAGCAAAGATTGATCGTGCGAGAAAGAAACTCGAGAAAATCAAACCTGGCTGCACTCAACCTCCAACTCGACAACGGAAAGTCAATGCTGCATAACTATTTATGAAACACTACACTAGTCTATACGTGTAAAAGATATCTTGGTTCATACTGTCGTTGACTGATATGTTCGGTAGAATTATAACAGCTAATGGCAAATTCCAAAAAGGTTATTCTTGCCAGCCTACGCAGAGTATGCTCAAACAGGAATTAATAACCTATAAAAATGCTGACTTGCCGCATGCTCGAAAGTGACGGGGGTTTGAATTATTAGAAACTTCCTAATGATGCAAACAGAATGGATTGTAAAATAATACTGCGCGGACACGGGCATACATGGAAAATAAAATTATTGGATTGTGTGCAGTAAGCATGGCGTGTGGATATTGTGGTGCGCTGCTTATTAGTAAATTTGGAGCTATTGACCTCCCCAATGAGCGCAGTTCTCATAGCATCCCTACGCCGAAAGGCGGCGGCATGGGAATAGTGGCCGCCTTTGTTTTTGCTTCCATAGTTCTAAACATTTCCTGGGAGATCTGGGTTCCGGCATCTCTGCTTGCTGTCATAAGTTTTACTGGTGATTTCATTGACATATCCCCGAAAGCCCGTCTTGTGATCCAATTTTCGGCAGCTTTTGCGACTATTTACTGGTGGCTTGATATATCAAGCTTGCCTCTTATTGCCTTTTTTGCTGTTATTATCGTCGGGACCGCAAATTTCTACAACTTCATGGATGGAATTAACGGTATAGCCGGCATGACTGGTTTTGTGGCTTTTGGTTCTTTAGCCTTTTTTGCCTATATTATTATTCCGGATAGGCCCGTGGCAATCCTGTCGCTATGCCTTACATGCGCATGTCTTGGGTTTTTGCCCCTAAACATGCCCAGCGCCCGAGTTTTTATGGGCGATGCAGGCAGTATTTTTTTAGGTTTTGTCTATGCTGCGCTTTGCCTCTCCATTGCCGGAAGCTGGGCTGACCGTTTGTGTCTGGCGGGTTTTTTATTTCCCTTTTATGCTGATGAATTGAGCACGATGATCATTAGAATCCGAGCCGGTCAGAGCCTGCTCAAGCCGCATAGACGGCATTTGTATCAGCTTATGGTTAATCAGTGCGGCTATGCACATTGGCTGGTATCCCTGGGATATGCTGTGGCGCAGCTTGTATTTATCGGCATCATTGTTTCGATTCGAACGGAGGGGGTTCCGGTCCTTCTCTGTTTTCTTTGTACTGCTTTCATCTGTTTTCATATTGCCAATATGCTTATTCACAGGTTGCGGGAAAATCTCCACCATGAAAAAAATTACGTTTAATATGACCAAATATTTATCGTAAATATTTGATGAAATTCAAGCATGAGCAGGAGAACTGTATGACGGTTAACGAGAAAAAACCCCCAAATTCTTTTTTGGCGTTTTCCATGCATTCACCAACCTCACGGGCTTTAATGTTTTTATGTGGTGATATAATTATCATGACGGTAAGCTTTTATTTTGCCTTGCTGCACCGCTATGATCTTACTTTGCCCCATAACATTATACGCAATGGGCTTTTCTGGCTTCCGGCGTATATCCTGCTGCCGTGTGTGTCCATGTATTTAAATGGCGTCTACAGATTCAACTGGCGTTTTTTTGGACTGCCCGAAGGCTACCTGGTGTGCAGAGCCTTAATTGCATGCCTGCTTGTTTTGTTTGCGACAGATGTTTTTGTGCAGGAGTATTATGCCGCATATGCACTGCCCCGATCCACTCCTGTAAATGTGTTTATGTTCGCCACCTTCCTTATTCTGGCTTTTCGTGTTTCCCGCAGGGTTATGCTTGATATATTCAGCCGTTCCCACATCGGTGGGAAGCGCACGCTTATAATAGGCGCCGGAGGCACCGGTGAGCGCATTGTTCGTGAAATGTTTCGAAATAATAAAATCATTTATGACCCCATAGGTTTTGTTGATGATAGTGTGAGAAAAATTGGATCCACGATACAGGGAGTGAGGGTTTTGGGGGCGCTTCAGGACATGCCGAGGATTCTTAAGCACAAAAACGTGAAGGCTGCAATTATTACCATAGCTAATCTTTCTCACCGCCAGATAAGCGGGCTCTATGAAATGCTGCGCCAGTCCGGTATCACTGATGTCAAGATAGTGCCAAGCATCAATCGTCTTCCCCATGAAGCGGTTTCCGTGAAGTCGCTTCGGGATATCAATGTGGAAGATCTTCTCTGCAGAGAGTTGGTGAAAATTGACCCGAGTTCGCTCGGCAAACTCTTAAGCAACAAAACAATTCTTGTTACGGGCGCTGCCGGATCAATAGGATCTGAAATTGTCAGGCAGCTCAGATCCTTTAATCCTAAAACCATCATTATATATGAAATAGATGAGACTGAGATCAATAACCTGCTGCTGGAACTTGAAGAATGTAACACCGCAACAGACACCGAAATTGTTCCCATGATCGGAGATATACGTGATGTTGATAAGTTGAAGCGCCTTTTGTTCGATCACCGGGTAGATATTGTTTTTCATACGGCAGCCTACAAGCATATCCATCTGATGGAGTATTTTCCGGAAGAAGCTGTTAAAACCAACATCATCGGCACCTGGCACTTTGCTAAACTATGCATGGAGGCCAATGTTGAAAGCTTTATCAATATATCAACCGATAAGGCTGTGAACCCTACAAGTATTATGGGCGCATCAAAACGCATGGCGGAATATGCCGGCATCGTGCTCAATGGTCGAAATAGAACCAAATATATGTCCGTAAGGTTCGGGAATGTCCTGGGAAGCAGGGGAAGTGTCATTCCTTTGTTTATCGAACAAATTAATAAAGGCGGGCCGGTTACCGTTACGCATCCCGAAATGACACGTTATTTTATGACCATTCCGGAAGCGGTCACTCTGGTTCTCCAGGCTGCAACAATGGGCAAGGGTGGCGAAGTGTTTGTCCTTGACATGGGCGAACCGGTTAAAATCGTAACGCTGGCCGAGGATCTAATCAAGTTGAATCATCTTGAGCCGTATATTGATATTGATATTGTTTTTACAGGGCTGCGACCGGGTGAAAAGCTTTTTGAAGAGCTGCTGACCGCCGAGGAAGGCACGGATAAGACCTATCATGAAAAAATATTTGTAGCGCGTCAACACTCTCTGTTCAGTTTGGAAGATATCGAAGAAATGATCCGCAAATTTGAAGAAATGGTTAAGCACGGTGGAAAAGAGCATATAAGAAAAACACTGGGACAGTATGTGTCTTTTTACACTTCACCCGCAGAGCCTGTTAAGGAAAAAAAACTGCGGGTTGTTGTGGGAGGCGCCAGGAATATTTGACTGCTATATTGATTGCCGCCCCGCCGGCATTACCGATCTGCCTGCGGGCACAGCCGCTAAAAAGTATGTTGGGAAGAGCTGGGGGATCAGGCGGTTTTTAGAATGATATTGTCGATAAGCCGTGTTTTGCCGAAAAACACGGCAAGGGCTACGACCGCATTCCGCCGTATCCGGGTGACGTCTTCAAGCGTTTCAAGATCACAGATTTTGATATAATCGATTTTTGCAAGCGGCTCTGTGCTGATGTTCTGCCAGACATGCTGGCTGAGCTTGAGCGCATCATGTTCGCCTTGTGCGCACATGTCTCGAATTTCAAAAAGCGCCCGGGAAAGCACCTGTGCGGCTTTGCGCTCCTCCGCGCTTAAGTATTTATTGCGTGAGCTCATGGCAAGCCCGTCGGGCTCGCGGACAATGGGCGCGCCAATGATTTCTATATCCATGTCTAGATCGCGAACCATGCGACGGATGACTTGAAGCTGCTGAAAATCCTTCTCCCCGAATACAGCAACATGAGGTTTTGTTGCATTGAAAAGCTTGGTCACAACAGTGGTAACGCCTTCAAAATGCGTGGGCCGCACAATGCCGCACAGATGCTGCGTGAGCTTGTCGACCCGCACCGATGTCTGATATCCTTCAGGGTACATTTCAACAGGCTCGGGCGCATATATGCAGTCGGCGCCAGATGAGGTTACAAGTTTCACATCGCGGTCCCAGTCACGGGGATAGGATTTATAATCCTCGTTTGGGCCGAACTGCGTGGGGTTGACAAAAATTGTAACGATCACCGTATCGGCATGCTCTCTGGCGATGCGCACGAGGCTTAAATGCCCCTCATGGAGATAGCCCATGGTGGGAACAACCGCTACGCGTTTATTTTGCTGGCGCAGGGCATCGGAGTAGCGCTGCATGTCTTTAGCTGAATTGATGATCTGCATAAGGCCTCACTTAAAAGAATATTCATCGGATGGGAATTTGCCCGACTGGACCTCTTCGACATATTCGCAAACCGCTTTTTTTATGAGTTCTTCAAGCTGCACATACTGCTTCACGAATTTGGGCCTGAATTTGCCTGAGAGCCCAAGCACATCATTTATCACCAGCACCTGGCCATCGCAGTCAGGGCCTGCCCCGATGCCGATGGTGGGGATTGTAAGCGTAGAAGTAATTTCGCGGGCAAGGCTTGCGGGCACACCCTCAAGCACCACGGCAAAAGCACCGGCCCTCTCAACAGCCTGCGCGTCGGCCAGCAACCTCTGGCGCTGATGCTCCTCTTTGCCCTGCACCTTGTAGCCGCCCATGCGATGGATAGACTGGGGAGTAAGTCCGATATGGCCCATAACGGGAATGTCGATGCGTGTGAGCGCGCTGATTACGTCTTCGGCGTTTTCTCCGCCTTCGACCTTGACCGCTTCTGCGCCGCCATCTTTAACTAAGCTGCCGGCATTGCGCCGCGCTTCTTCAATCGAGACCTGGTAGGACATGAAAGGCATATCTGCAACCACCAGCGCCTGCTTGCGGCCGCGCGTGACTGCCTGCACATGGTGGAGCATGTCGGCCATGGTCACCGGAAGGGTGTTTTCAAGGCCCATAACCGCATTGCCTACTGAATCGCCCACCAGCAGAATGTCGACATTGCAGCCGTCTAGTATGCGCGAGATCTGGCAGTCATAGGCTGTGAGCATGCTGATTTTTCTGCCCTCATTTTTAAAACGCTGAATGTCGAGAATGGTAATTTTTTTCATGGCGCTTGCTCCTGCTCAGTGAGTTGTTGCATTGGGTTCCATGCGTTCGAAAATATCGTCCAACTCGTCAACCATTTTATCTGCAATAGCCCTGTTTACAAAGACCGGGCATTTCATGCGCACTGCAAGTGCCATGGCATCACTGGGGCGAGAGTCTATTTCATATATCGTGCCGTCTAGGGCAAGATAAATAATGGCAAAAAAAGTATTATCGCGCAGATCGGTTATCACAATCCGGTCCACAGTGGCGTTGAGCTGCGTGATAATGCCCGCCATGAGATCGTGGGTGAGGGGCCTTGGGGTCCATGTCTGTTCAAGGCCCAGGGTTATGGAGCCTCCTTCGAACTGCCCGACCCATATGGTGAGCACGCGGCTTGTTTCACGATCAACCAGCACGACCCGGTATTGACCGGCATTGAAGTCAGGTGTGCATTCCTTGATAATGACTTCGATCAGATCTTCCATTACATGCCTTTATGCCGAGAGTGTAGCGTTCAGCCCGCTGTAGCCTTGCTTTCGCATAGCTGTAATGTACTATAAAACCGCGAATCGTGCAAAAAAATGTTGCTCACCGGAAGCTTAATTATGCACTCAAGATGGAGCATACGACTTTTTTTGTGCAGCACTTTAGCCCCTCTTTTTTTTGATTATGCGCCCTTAAAGCTTTTTTTCGGTGTCGGGGTTCCTGCTCGTTTTGCGTCGACACGAATTCAAAACAGAATTTTTGCTGCAAAAACATGCAATGAATGCCGAGAGCTAATGTCGGCTATTGAAAATTGAGCATTTAAAATTTCGTAAATTTTACGCCCCATCATGCGAGGGTTTTTTATCATTTCCGCTTTCATCCCGTAGTGGATCGCATCCGGAGGCCGGCTCACAAATGGTTGACAGGCCATGATGTAAAGATACAAAGCAACTGACCAAGAGGTTTTTTCAGAATTATTTTTTAAATAAAAGCTGCTATCTCTGAATAAACAGGCAATATTTTTCTATTATTAATTTTAATTAAATAAAATTATGCATGATTAATCATTAATGTCATGTGAACATGACTGAGGTTTTTTTTGATGCAACCTATAAAAAAATATTGACGAATTTCTCAAAGTATAATATTTTTATTTTTTGCCATTAGTGGCGTGACTCTTGAAGGAGAGCTGATAGTAGACAGCCCGCAGAATTTCAATACTTCATGAGCGTTGAGAGCATTGAAAACCATTCATAATTTCTGCAGCGGGTTCGTGCCGATCTTTCTTCTTGCACGCAGTATTCTATCAATTTGTTGGGAAAAAGGGAAAACGCTTTAGCCGAAAGGCAAACTTGCCTTTGCTCCGTCTAGGTAGCATACTGAAATGAATTGTATTTTTCTGTTGAACTAAGCTTCAAGTCCTGATAATATAATAAGATTATGCTGGCGTAGCTCAACGGCAGAGCAGCTGATTTGTAATCAGCAGGTTGCGGGTTCAAATCCCATCGCCAGCTTGCTATTGGCTAATACAAATTTTGGTGAGGTACCCGAGTGGCCAAAGGGGGCAGACTGTAAATCTGCTGGCGATGCCTACGATGGTTCGAATCCATCCCTCACCACCAGATCTTTTT
>CAIWCT010000253.1 GCA_903911225.1 uncultured delta proteobacterium | reverse complement strand
TATTGTTTCAAAGGTATCGCCCTGAGCCACCGTGTATATCTTGATATGGCGGAGACCATCTTTGGGCCCGTAGGCAAGGCCGTCGATCATGCTCAAATACTTTTCGCCAAGCACTTCGCCGCGGATGTCTGCTTTCTCCGGGCGATTCTGCAGCTGCCCCATGGCGTTGTCCATGGCATGGGTGACTTTTGCCTTTGCCTGAACACGGGAAATGCGGTCGAAAATATAGGGGTGGGTGGTCAGGTACTGCTGCGTGCCCGTGTACCCCTGGCTTGAGAAGGAAAGCGTGCGCAAAAAAGCCGCCATTTGCAGGGGGTCATAGCCTGCTTTCATCACATAATCCACAGACTGTTCATCCGCCCGGTTCTCCTTTTCGCGGCTGTAGCCGAGCATGACCGAATTAAAAAGCTGGTTGGTGGCTGCGGCAAGCTCCGGAGATCCGCCCCCGGCTGCAGCGCCTGCAACACCGGCAAGCGTGGCAATCTGGGCGATCATGCTCTGGCTCATAAGCGTGGCGCTGTCACGCCCCACAACATGGCCGACCTCATGGCCAAGCACCCCGGCAAGCTCGGCTTCGTTGTTCATAAGCGCCAACAGCCCGCGGGTTATATAAATATAGCCTCCGGGAACGGCAAAAGCGTTTTCCATTTCCGTATCAAGAACGGTGAAGTGGTAGGTAATGTCATTGCGCCGGCATACGCGCGCCAGTTTCTGCCCTACACCGTCAACATAGTTTTGCAGAGCCGGGTTGCGGTAATAGCCGAAGCGCTGGATGATCTGAGGATCAGCGCCGCGACCGATGCTAACCTCTTTTGACTCGCTCACCACATTGAATTCGCTTTCAAGCGTTACGGGATTGATCGAGCACCCCGCTGTGCACAGCATTACGGCACAGGCGGACAGGATAAAAACATTCTTTGCCATTTTGCAAAACTCCTTACAATAGTCTGTCTTATATATTACTATTTTATCGATTGAACCGCCACAAGCATTTTTTTGAAAAATGCATTTACATCCTGGCCCATATTGTTTTAACATGCCTCTAAGATTATTTTTGCAGGGACGGGGTCCATGCTGATTCGCGAAAGGCTTGAAGAAATAGAACGCAACACGCTCTCGCCCAGGGCAATGCTCAGCTGCCGCAGCAGGGGCAGGCTGCAGCGGGAAAAAGAATGCGACCTGCGGCCCGCATTCCAGCACGACCGCGACCGCATTATCCACTCCAAGGCCTTCCGCCGCCTCAAGCACAAAACGCAGGTATTCCTGACCCCCTCCGGCGACCACTACCGCACGCGCCTCACCCATACGCTGGAGGTGGCGCAGATCGGCCGCACCATCGCAAAGTCGCTGTTTCTGAACGAAGACCTGACAGAGGCAATAGCGCTGGGGCATGATCTGGGGCATACGCCATTCGGGCATGCCGGCGAGGATGTGCTCAACAGAATCGTTCCGGGCGGGTTCCGGCATCCCGAGCAAAGCCTGCGTGTAGTAGACGTACTGGAAAAGCTCAACCTTACCCATGAAGTGCGCGACGGCATTCTCAAGCATTCAAAGCGCGGTGGCCCCATACTGCCCGACGATCTTTCGCTCATGCCTGAAACGCTTGAGGGCCAGATCGTGCGTATTGCCGATTCCATCGCTTATCTCAATCATGATCTTGACGATGCCCTGCGGGCCCGCATCATAGCGGCAAAAGAACTGCAGGGCGCCGGCGTTGAGTTCATGCTGAAGCTCGGATCGAGTCATTCAAAGCGCATCGGAAAAATGGTGCACGATGTCATCTATGCCACCATGGACTGCGGCCTTGAAAAAATTTCGGCAAGCCCCGATATTCTTGATGCCGCACAAAAATTGCGGCGGTTTCTTGACGAGCGCGTCTACAATATAAACGCCATCTATGATGATTTCAGAAAAGCATCAAAAATACTCACCGAGCTGTATTCTTATTATCTTGAAAAGCCTGATTATTTCTACAAGCAAGCCGGCAAAAACTACAACTTCGGAAGCCTTCCAACCGATGTCTGCGACTTCATCTCCGGCATGACCGACCGCTATGCCTTCAGCGCCTATGAAAAAATTTTTCTGCCGCAACCCTGGATTCTCTACTGAGAGCCTGCCGTATAAGGTATTCTTTTAAGTGTATTTTAGAGGATGGGGAAGTTGCTGAACAATGCCCTACAGGTGATTCGGGACATGCGAAAAAATCTCCTGCTTTCCTGCAGGCATTCCCTGATGCGATAAACGATGCTACCTACAGGGCCACCAGCACAATGCCGCCAATGATGAAAGCCGTGCCGATAATTCTATCGCGGTTGATCCGCTCTCCGAGGAACAGATAGGAAGAAAACAGGATAATGATGTACTGAATGCTGTCCAGCGGGAATGCCATGCTCAGCTCGGCATGCGCCAGAACCAACTGCCATACGCCCATGCCTGCGATGATCATCAGCAGGCCCAGCAAGACCGGGGGCGACGTGACCACGCGCTTCATGAAATGCAGGTAGTTTCTGAAGCCGCGGATATGCTCGATGTCAATATCATTAATGCCGCGCTTAAACAGCGTATGCATGCTTGCATTACAGATTTCGGCGATAAGAACAAGGATTAATATCTTGAGTGTCATTACCGTGCTTCCTCATGTCTGGTGGAGCGGGAGACGAACCAAATGCCGATGATGATGAGAACGATGCCGCCCCAGCGGTACGCGGAGATATGCTCGCCCAAAAAGACCACGGAAAGCAGCGCCACGAGGATATAGCTCATGCTGCCCGTGGGAAACGCCACGCTCAGATCGACTTTAGACAGCACGGCGGCCCACAGGAAAAAATTGGTTGCATGCAGCCCCAGGCCGGTCCAAAAACCGGAGCTCGCAAGCAGCTTTGACATGAATAAAACCGCATTGTCGACGGTGACATTGTCGATGCCGGTTGACAGCGTACCTTTTTTAAAAAAAAGCTCGGCAACAGATTCGATGATATCTGTCATGATGATCAGCGTAAGGACAGAAACCGTGAGTTTGCCCTTATTATTTGCCATAGTGTATCCTTTATTGACAAATGTAGGGGCAGGTTTTAAACCTGCCCCTACATATAAATAATCTGTAATCTGGTACAGAAACAGCTAATCTAGGCAGTCTGCTTGATGCCCAGCTGCAGAGCCTCTTCGAAAAGCTGCATCGACAGGTCGATTTCGCTCTCCGTAATATAGAGCGAAGGCGCCAGCGTAAAAACGTTTTTGCAGTAGCCGCCCACGTCAAGGATAAGGCCGCGTTTTTTGCCGCCGGCAGTGAGGTTGCCTTTTAACCCGATATTGGCAATGGCATCGGTAAGCTTTTTGTTGGGGGTGTACCCGTCGGCTTCGCATATCTCAACGCGCAGGGCAAGGCCGATGCCGTCCACATCGCCGATCTGTGTATATTTTTTCTGCAGCGCTTTGAGCTGCTCCACGAAATAAGCGCCTTTGCGCGGGACGCTGTGCTCGAAATCCGACTCCTGGATCAGCTTCATGGTTTCAAGCCCCACAGCGGTACCCAGCGAATTAGACGAGAAGGTCGCATGTGTGCAGCCCGGTGGGAATACCTTAGGCTCGATAAGCTCTTCACGCGCCCAAATGCCCGAGAGCGGATTGAGGCCGTTGGTGAGTGCCTTGCCGAAAACAATGATATCGGGCGTAACGTCGAAATGCTCGATGGCGCAGAATTTGCCCGTGCGGCAGAATCCCATTTGGATCTCGTCGTCAACAAGCATGATATTGTAACGGTCAAGAATCTCTTTGAGCTTTTTGAAATAATCTTTCGGCGGAATCACGTAGCCGCCCGTGCCCTGTATGGCTTCGATGTAAAATGCCGCATATTCGGCTGTGTTGGTCTTGGTGTTGAGTACGGACTGATATTCTGTCTCAAAAAGCTTTTCAAACTGCCGCAGGCAGAACATACCGCAATCTTCACGCTTTTTTTCGTAATGGCAGCGAAAGCAGTACGGATAGGGGACAAACCATGCCCGGTCTGAAAAATGGCCATACCGTTCGCGATAGCGGTAACTTGAGGTAATGGCAGAGGCGCCCAGTGTCCTGCCGTGATAGCCTCCCATAAAGGCAAACACAAAATTTTTGCCTGTGCGGTTGCGCACCACCTTCATTGAATCCTCAACAGCTGCAGCGCCTCCCACGTTGAAATGAATGCGTCCCTTGCTGCCGAAGGTGTTCTCAATGCGCCTGGCAAGAGCTGCCGCAAGCTCGATTTTTTCCCGGTGCAGATACTGGCAGGCGAGCTGGGGCAGGGTGTCGATCTGACGCTTGAGTGCTTCGTTTAATCTCGGGTTACCGTAGCCGAAGTTAACGGCTGAGTACCACATCTGCAGATCAAAAAATTCCGTGCCCTGTGCGTCATACAGGCAGTTGCCGGCAGCTTTAGTGAAAATATCGAGTTTTTCCGCGTAATGAACCGTGTCGCCCCATGAGCAGTAGCGCGCCTCGAGTTCGAGCAGTTCCTCTTCAGATAGTTGCCGGTCTTGTGCTTTCGTGCAGGCGGCGGTGCGGGTCGGTGTCATCAGTGTACTCCTTGAAGTAGTTGTAAATGTCGCTGAGGTCGTCAAAAGGCTGGCAATGTCCGCCTGTTTCCAGCAGATGGCGCTGCAGGGAGCAGCCCCGTTTTGCAAACACCAGGTCTGAACGGCGCGCCGGGCAAAGGTCTGAGAGCCCATCGCCGATATACACGGCGCGTTTGCCTGCAAATTCGGCTCTGGCAAGCGTTTCCGTCTTGCAGTGGCCGCAGCGAAGGCACTGGCTGCCTGCGTGCGGGAATGACGGTTGCAGACAATCGCCGTGCATGCGCAATGTATTTGCATGCACGGTAATACCGCTGATGCCGTTATGTTCAAGTATGTAGCGGATAATCTGCGAGAAACTGTCGCTAACAATAACGGGCTCCACACCATGCCTGCGCAGCAGCGCCAGCAGCCTGCCGAATGCCGGGTCGATGCCCACGGTTCTGAGATAGGCATGCAGCTGAGCGCGTTCGACCCGAATGGAGCGAAGCTGACCATCGAGGCACTGGCGCGAACCGATTTTACCTTTTTTCCAAGCCTCTTCGTAGGCAACCCAGTCGCGGTTCACCGAGAATTGTTCGATGATGCCGTCCAGTACGTCAAAGGCTGTAATGGTATTGTCAAAATCGAAGAAGACGTGGCAGTTTTCAAGCTTTAGCGATTGCGCCGCAAGCCCTTCAGATGGCTCGTCATGCAGCGGTTGTGTTGCAGCTATCCGGTATGGGGTCATATATTATCCCTCGTGTGTGGCAAGCAGTGTGCCGCCCGTGATTTTGCTGAAAAAGCTATCCATGCTGCGGGCAACTGTTGCCCGCTCCTGATCGGCGGTAATCACATGATAGGAGTCTTCCAACAGCACAATTTCCTTCAGCTTCGATCCGACACTCTCATAGATAAAGGTTGAGTTGCGCATACTGGTCATATCATCTTCGCGCGCCTGAATAAGCTGAACCGGTACGTTGATGGCGGGCAGCTTGCCGGTCAGATGTCGTATGAGTTTCTGCAGCTGTTGCAGCAGGCTCATAGGAAAGTACGGGTAGCCATATTCGGCAACGCCCTGCTGGTCCTGAAATGTCGCATTATTGTAGTATTTATGAATGCGCTTTTGGAGCGCTTTATTTTTTATACCATAGGGGGGCTCTTCTTTATAATAAGAAATATGCTTAAGGGGTGTTGCATAAAGAAGAGGGAGTAAAATCTTGGAAATCCACGGCACATTCCAGCCATCATAAAAAAGCGTTGGAGACAGGCAACTCACGCCTGCAATCTGCCCTTGAAATTCTTCTGCAAGCATCAGGGAAAGCAGCGCTCCCATGGAAAGGCCCGCTGCAAAGACCGGACCGTCAAATTCATGGCGCACCTGCAGAAAAGCCTCACGCACGGATTTATAAAATTCCGGCCAGCGCGTCTTCCTCAATATGCTGATTGGCGCTCCATGATTAGCAAGCCGTGGGCACACAACTGTATAGCCTTTTTTCTTATGGAAAAAGTTTGCCAGATATTTCATTTCATTGGGCGTTCCGGTTAGGCCGTGGATGAGAAACAGCGTTCCCGTACCCGTGCCGTTCAAAACCAGGTGCCCGTCATTGCAGATACTGTCTGCCTGTGTTGAAGACGGCTTTGCATCAAAGAAAAACTTTAAAGCCACAGAAGGCTCCTTATGAAATAAAAGGTTCGGCAGTAACCGCCGCTATGCATCAATGTAACGAAGTTATATTAAAAATGAGTTAATTACACGTTAAAAAAATTTCATCCAAACAAGACGAATTGCCGATACACTCGACTTGACTGGCAAATCCAGATTCATTATTTAATTATACTATAATATTACGGGTCAAAAATTAAAGCAATTTCTGACTCGTCAATTGAAAAAAATTAATGCGATTGCAATATGCAATTCATTTTCTTATGGTGTAGGAAAAAAACTGCTGGAACATAATAGAAGATATTTAAAATAAAAAGATACTATAGTCAAGAAGTTGTATGAAGCAAACTCAAGATACTATTAAAATTATGGCTTTTTGGTTTCTTTTCAGCGCATTTATGCTCGGTAACAGGGGCGCGGGGAACTGAAAAGCACAGCTGCGCCACGGCATGCCCGGATTGCCCGCGAAGACGGTAGTGCAGTAGCAGTGCTGTAAAATTTTTCGACAGGGCCCAGATGTTCCCATGCGAGTTATCTATATAGGGCATTATTTTTTTCTCGTCATGATGAATTTATTTCTCCTTCACTGGTATGTTTCTGCTATTATGAACAATTATTGTGAACTACAACATTGACCGGAAAGGCAATTACATGAAACGGACTATTATTATCATAGGATTTGCAGTATTGCTGCTTCTATCGTTTCAAACGGGTACACAGGCGGCAAAGACGGGTTCGATCGAGGATAACCAATATTTCTGCGTCGGCGTGATGATAGGAATGGTGAACGGCTACGTGCCGGTTCTGCGCCCAATTATGGACAAATTTTCTTTCAGCTCGACATTTTTATCCGTTGGGGTCATTACCATCGAGGGGCTCAATGACGCCTCAGGCATATATTCCATCGAAGATGAGGAACTGGGCCTTGAAAGAATCCATGCTTCATGCGCTGCCTCGGATTATGAAAAAAAGCTGTATCTGAGCTATGAGATCAAAGCGGTGAATATAATCGATGTGGGCATCGTAGGAACCATACAGCTCGAGGGCGAAAAAGACCACGAAAATGCCGGTACTGCCACCGGATTTTTTTTCGGCGTGCGCAATCTTTTAGATTGATCCGGCCTACCCTGTCGCGCCGGGTTAAACAACAATCATTCCAGATGAATCGGTTCCTGCAAATCAGTTGGACGCCGGCTGCATGATGCATGATTCCGGTAGTTTCAGTCATGGGTCAAACCTCTTGACAGTCGCAGGACTCTACAACCGCACAGATGAGAGGCCCGATGCAATGGGCCTTCATTTGCCTTGACACACAATTGACCCGGCCATATATTCAAATCATATACAAACGAATTTTCCTCAAGCCCCTTGAAATAACTTCCCTACGGGCTGGCTGGCGCGAAAAGGTACAACGCTTTATTGCAAAAGGATGCAGGATGAGATGGGAAACAATTTTGGAGTAATCATTGTATGCTGTAGAGCGGATTTCTCCTACGCTAAGGGCACCGTCGCCAGCGTCAGGCGCTTCATGCCGGGTGTGCCGATTTGCCTGCTTATTGACGGCCCCTTCAACCCCAAAAGCTTTGTTAAACGGTATGGTCTGGACATCATTAACAAACCGCTTATTCGTGATAGCTTCCTGAAGGCTCACGCTCATGGTGCGGGTCTGACCAAGATGATTGCACTTTGGGAAAGCCCCTACGAACATTTTCTCCTGCTGGATTCCGATACGGTGCTCTGGGGGGACATTCGCGGGCTGGCCGACTTCACAAAGTTCGACTATGTTGTCGACACAGGAAACCAATCCACGCCTGATATCATGAATCTGTACATCTTTGATCCGAAGCTCATCGAAATCTACCAGCCGGATTTCAACCATGCCGGCCAGAATTACTTTTGCAATGGCGTTTTTTTCGGCGCCCGGGGCCTGATCCCAATCGAAGAGTTTCAGCGATTCATTGAAAAAGAAAGCGAGCTCCACCTGTTTCGGTGCCGGGACCAGGGCTGGTTCAATTTTATCATTCATTACGGTAAACAAACAGGCCTGCTGCGGGTTGACCAAAAAAACCTGCAGTACATAGTCTGTGATCACAGCCGGGAAGAGACAAGGCTCAAGTTTGGTTCAGCGCCCCCTGCTCACGTGACCGATCCCACCGTTATACACTGGGCTGGTGTTGCAAATCCCTTATGGACCAGGCGGCGCGAAACCTGTGCTGAAGCGATGTTTTATTTTCGCAGGCAACTGCTGGCGGATGCCGGCTTGCGCTTTGTAGCTGCACAAAACGCCTATATGTGGTGTGAGGAATGGATCGCGGCCTGGCCACGGGCAACACGAAATAAGCTCTTCAGCTTAACAGGCATGTGTTGCAGCTTTGCCAAGGCAGCGCTACGGCTCTGCCTTGGAGATTCACGGGGAGAAAAGGCAATCCGGTTGCTTCGTCGTTTGCGGAGCTAGAGTGGCGGTCTTGCTATTCCCGGCCCTGTCGCAGTAACCCGGGCCGAAATATGTGATGCGGTATCTCAGTGTTACTTTTAGATATGACAGGAAAAGGGCTCCCTTGTGTATATGCCGCTGCGCAAATATGACACAAAAAAGAGCACGGGGCACAATGCCCCCTGCTCTTTTTTATACTTTACAGCTTGCGGCTGGTTTATTTGATGATGTTAATTCCCCCGATCACAGGGAGTTCCTTAATTTCACCCTTTGCGGCATTGATGATTCCCATAACCATAAGCACCACACAGCAAACCGACCCTAAAGGAACAAACCATCGCAGAAACGAATTTTTACTTTAGCCTATTATAAACACCCCCGAAATAAACTCCCACTCCAGCACCGCACTCACTTTGGTTTTGAGTAATAGTTGCTTTATCTTTTTCAAATGCCATACCTATTGTACAATCTTTTACGTCTTGGTCATTGTAGATTGCATTATTACTATTTAGCGAAACAATTCCAGATAACTCACCCGTATTACCACTATTGGTAGATACAAAAAGCTGAAATTGAATTTTTTCATTCGCTATTTTTTTTATTTTTAAAAAACCACCACCTTCATTACTTGCTATTTTATACTCCCCCTCGATTGAATTTACATTATTGGGTTGTGATGCTGAATTTGCTTTGGGTTTTACCCCTGTTATTACTCCATCGGGTGTAACTTGAATAAACTTATTCGATTTATTCATATTATTATATTTATTTGAGGAATCATCTAGGAGCTTATCAACAGAGAGAATAAGGATATAACTCCCCCCCCCCTTTATTGCTTCGTAGGATATTAAGGAAAGTCCTTGCTCTTCCTCGGCGGACCTTAAAGTTGCTCCATTCGCATTGCAAATTCTTACAAGAGTTGCCCAATCTGGAACTTGTTGAGGGAATAAGAACCCTGGTGCTCCAACAGCAAAACCTGCCATAGCACCTCTTATTGATTCACAAGATGCTTTAGCAGCATTAATTACGGTTTTGTCAGAGTAACTTAACTCACTGTTTTTTTCTGGTTTGTCGCCACATCCAATCAGAACAATTAAAAGGAAAGAAAATAAAAAATTGGGGAAAAATATTTTTCTCATATTATGACCTCTTAAAAAAAATAATTTATGTCCTGTTTAAGGCCCAATAATAGAAAAATCCCAGCCCCAAAACCTGCTAGCAAACCCGTAATAAGACGAAAATAATTATTGCTTTTGTGAGAGCCTGTTTGCTGCAATCCCGCATCTAAAAGCAAGGGAATACAAAATGAAAAAACATATACTCTTGAAGAAAACGCACTGCTACATCCAACTATGACACCTAGTGGAAACGATAGTATTATTCCAAGACATCTCGAACAAACTGGCATATGCCATGTGCCAATTTTTAGACATCTTTCGGGAATCCGATGGCAGGGCCATTTTGTTAATAAATTATTGACTCTATATATTAATATTTTTATATTTTTTAATGATGGCATCTATTTGTTCGTATCTCGAATCCTCAAAGAAAAAAGATTGTCCACCAAATCGAATTTTGTATTTAAGCCAAAAACTACCAAGACACAAATCCGAGACATCTGGTCCATTTACTTCTTTCCACGTGGATTCAATAAGTTTATATTTTTTTCTATTGCTCAGTGCTTCATTGAGCCTGTTTTTCATTATAGCGCATTTAGCTTCGCCTTGTTGTTTATCCAATAAAATTCCAAGTGCTCCGACAATTAAGGAACCAATAAAAGCAAAGAAAAATCCGACAATAAAACCAATTATTCCATACCATCCCCTATAGCACCTTAGTGCCACTATTTTATCTTCAAAAAGATATAAATTCCAATAATCCAAAGACACCCATAAACATGGGGCGTTGGGGGCTTTAAGGGATTCGATAAATGTTACTCCAGATATATCGTTTATTAACTTTTTTTCGGAGTTAATCTGAGCTACAGTTTCAGGTTGTTTCGGTATTGTGCCGATGTTTGAGCCGCAGTGCTTGCATTTGATAGCACCATCCATGATTTCTTCCTTGCAATACGGACATTGCATATGACCCTCCTTTTGTTCAGGTTTGAAGTCAAAGTTGGAGCCATTGAAGAAAATAAATCAAAAACTTGAACGACTTCTGACAGCCACGAAGTAAGACCGTGGCAAGCTGCTTATAGGGAAGCAGGGGTTGCCCGTTGCCTTTGATGCTGTATGGTCTCTTACCAATGAGGACGACTGTCTAGGATTGTTTGTAAAAAATTTACATCTTTGACAAGATATCCTTTTTTTTATTAATAAAGTCGTCCTCTGTAATTAAACCCTGCTCCAGCATTTTTTTCAATTTTGTAATTTTTTCTTCAGGCGATTCTGCTCCAGCATATTGAGTAAATGTTTTGGAAACACTGGTTGCAATATTTTTTACTCCATCGAAAGCGGCTTTAGTTACAGCTTCAACAGTATCTGATGAGCTTATTTGTTCATCATTACAATCAATTGTTCTATATTTAATTACACCAATAAGAAGGCCTATTGAAGAAAGCATGAATACATAAGCCCCCGTAGAAGCAGCAAATATTTCAATCCCATAAATTAAAGATATTCCTTTTGTTGTTGCGATATAAAAAACAGAAAACACAATGGCGATAACTGGAAATACTAGACCCCACTTTTTATAATAGGGCCTGTTTTGCAGAACTGCCAAAATAGGATAAACATAAAATACAAGATAAAAAAAAGTTCTCTGAGAAAAACTATTTTGGGCATATAAAATATCTGCCCACTTGAGGAACATAGATATAATAGCTATAAAAGTGCAAATACAAATAATTTTGCCACCTATATTCCAATTTATAAAATTAAACTGTATTTTAGAAATAGCATTTTTGTTTTCAAAATTAATTTTTTTCAAAGAATCTCTTTTTGTTAAATAAAATGGAAATGCAATAATCCATATTAAAAGGGAAGCAATAAACCATTCTACGGGTTCTAAATTACCCAGCCCCTTAATTAAGCCTCTTTTAGCACCAATCATTTCCGCATCAATAAGAACCCATATTGAAGTACCAATAATAATTAGATAAATAAATGTAGCCATAGCTAAAACCTCCTTTATTAGATGTCTCCCCCCCCCCTGTTTGAAGGGATGTGGGCAGGAAAAGTTTATTGACGGTTTTTTATGTCCGCCCTCTCTTCGGCAATTTTTCTGTATATAATATTTTTCATTTTCAATTTTAATTTGTCATTTGGAATTCCAGCAATACAAAAATCTATAAATTATAGCCAGTTTTAGGCTAGATGTACGCTTATCGGCAATTTAAGTCAATATAAAATGTTATAGCTTAGTCGCTTTATCCAGCGAGGTGACTATACCTAAACACACAAAAAACATCTGTGCCCCAGAATCAAGGTAGCCAGAACCAGAAAAAACATGCGGCAGTTAGATGTGTCCGTTGCCTTTGAGGATTACGAGATAGTCTTCAACCAAACCGTGATAGGGAAAATCGAATGCTTGCTATGAATCAGGTGAGCCCGCACACTATATAGGCGGATGAAGGTTGCGTGTCAATAAAAATAAAGAGCTCTGACTGCGCCAGGCCGACAGGCCGATTTTTTTTGGAAACTGGTTGCAAAACTTTTTTTATTAGCCTATTGAATATTCAGCTTTAGCCTTACAACTCAGGGAGGGCAAAACAATGGGCAGCGCTACCGTGCAGGGCGGTCGAAAAAAACGTCGTCAAATCAGAGGCTACAGAAGCTACCGGGTCAAGTACGGCCTGGAGGCCCCTGAGCATCAGGCCTATGCCCGTCGGCTATCCGAAGATGGCCTCTTTATCGCCACCAACATGATAGTCTATCCCGTGGGTTCTAGAATCGTCATGGATATCGACATAGGCGGCACGATTTATCAGGCCACAGGGCTTGTCCGCAACGCCTTAAAAATGGACGCCCGCTATGCACGGCTCGCCAAACCCGGCATGGGAATAGAGTTTACCGAGGCCAGATCGGAGTTGAAGCAGGCCCTCGCCGCTGGAGCCTAGAAGCCGCTACAACCCCTACCCCCTGCAGACGAATATGCCCGAGCACCCGATAACTTCGACACGGGTTTCAGAAAAATACTGCGCAAGCATTTTTTTAAGGCCATCCAGGCTGTCATCGAGATTGCAGAAAATGCCCAGCCGGTTGTAGGCGGCAAGGCACAGGCGGGCAAGCGGATTTTTTTCAACGCCATGATAGAGCGTTGTTGAGCCAAAGAGCACGGCGTTCGGATTCATGACCCGTGCAAGATGCTCAAAAACAACGGCCTTGCCTGCTATGTCGCCGGGCAGACAATGCAAAACATAATTGATCCCAACCGAGTCAAAGCCCGGGTCGCCCAGTTTAAGAGGCTCAAGAATTGAACGCTGATAGGCCTGCGCGCTATACCTCCTGAGGCGGAATGCGGCGTGTGCCAGTGTATAGGCGTTCTGATCGAGTATGACCAGCCGTGACGGGGCAGTTCTGAAACGGCACCGGTCGAGAAAAAAACCAGTGCCCACTCCCACCTCAAGATGATTTGCCGAGGCCATGTCGTCGTACTGCGCCAGCAGACGCCGGGTTGGGCATTTCCAGACAAAGCGGTTCGAGAACCCGAGCACCAGGCTGTCATAGATGGCAAACAAAAGTTGTGCGCCGATGACCCGGCGGGGCGTTATGAAACCAGAGGGTCTATTCATGTAGTGCTCCACGTGCCGCGGCATGCGGCAAAATTTACGGTTTTCGGGCAACGAAGCCTGCCAATTCACGTGCTGGCCTGTGCGTAAAAAGCCCCAGACAATACGAGTGCGGTCTGAACAGCGCCGGATCGCTTGCCTGAAAATGCCCTGCGACAAAGGTAGTGTCAAGCTCCTTCCACGCGGCAACGAGTCGCTTGAATGCCACAACCGGGATAAAATCAAAAGGGCCCCGCTTGAACCAGCCCTCCCGGTAGCAGATGCGGTTGATGAGCTGCGTGCAGTTATTGCACAGCAAATGAAACCGGAAGCCGCCGTTTTGAAAGCGCCGCTCGATGCTTTCAATGTAGCGCTGATAGAATATCAGTTTTTCGGCGGGAAAGTTCCTGGCCGCGACAAAAAAAACCACCGTCCGGCTCACTTCCGATTTTTCATAAAGATGCACATGCCTGTATGTTGGTGAGGCGGGATCCCAGTCAAACCAGGCGCCGTCTGAAAACAGCCAATTGGCAAGCGGCATGCGCGACACCAGAAAGCTTGAGCTCAGCCGCGCCGGATCATGGAGCTGATAAGCGGTGCTGCCAAGAGCCAGCGTCAGGTGGCCGTAGGTCAGTAAAGACTTTTTGTAGATTTTTGAACGGGCGTAGAAGGGCAGCGAGAAAAAAAGCGAGAAATTATATTCGGGGGGCAAAAAGCTATCACCTGCTGCTGCAATGCTGCCGGAACCGGTGCTACCATAATCAACAGTAAATGCGGTCATTTTTTAACCCCTCGGCGAGCTAAGAAGCCCTTTCAATTCACCCTCCCCTGACTCATAGTAAAACATTCGTCTGCTTTTTGCAATGCAGTGCCTTAACTTATTCAAACACCAAGCTTTGCAACTCGTGTTCGGCTGTAAGCGTCTCGTTCAAGAATTTACCTGCTGCTCATTTTTTTCGTCTCTGGCAGTATATCCCGGGTTCAATTCTGGACGCATGATATTTGAAATATTCCGGTCAGTTTTAACACCCACAGAAACCTCTTTGATCTCATTATGAATTCTTCCTTTCCTGTGGCTCATATTTTATTTGGCACTCTGTAATATCCAAACTCTGGCCTAAAAAATTTATTTTAATATTTAAGATACTGTCAAGTCAGCAGCCATCTGCATAGCAGGTAATTTCACGCTTGCGCTATTATACAAAGGCAGCCCGACAAATATTAAAAAGCATTAAAACAAGGCATCGACTTGAATGTATGCCTGTCGTCTATGCGCGCTGAAAAATATGTTTGAACCTGAAACAATATACTATATAGTTTGAGACAGTACCTGATGAGGTTATTAACATACGTTCATCGCTTTTATTCATAGCTCCATTCAGCCACATGGAAAATCCTCTTACCCTTCAAAAAGCTCTTGATACAGCCTACAGGCTGCTGGCCGGTCGTCCGCACACGCGGGCGGAAATCAAACGCAAGCTTGCCCGTAAAGGCGCCGGCGCCGAAATCATCGTGCAGGTACTCGAAGAGTTGACGCGCAAGGGCTATATTGATGAAGATGACATGGCGCTACGGTGGGCGCAGTCTCTGGTGCGCGACAGGTTATGGGGTCCGCTGAAAGTTGCCGTCTATCTCATGCAGAAAGGCTTGGGCCGCGACCTTATTGATCAGGTGCAGCGCCGTGTCTGGCAGGAATTTGACGAGCCTGATATTGCAGGGCGGGCTTTGCACAAGCGTTTTGGCAACACAAACGTGGAGCCCCCTGCTGCTAAAAAGGCTGCCTTTCTTCGTTCGCGGGGTTTTTCATCCAGCGTTATTTACAACCTTGCAAAAGAGCCGATTGGCGATGATTGTTATGAGTGATGCCATGCTGTCAGCAGGGCATCATGGGGTTACAACAGGTTTTTTTGAGCTTCAAACAGCGTGTTGACTGAAATAATTTTACAAAATAATGCATTTTTGCCTCTATAGACTCTGGGATTGCCGCAAAATAGCCAAAAAACCCTGTTGTGCGGCCCATAAAAACACAAGCGGGACCCTAAATATAAAATTGACAATCATAGTATAATAAAATATATATATATGTTATGGGACGAATTATGGTAGGCTTGACTTGATCGTTCGGGCTCGTAATGGCGATCTCGGGATTTCCCGGGTCGCTTAAATAAGAGAGCAACTCTGCTTGTGAGTACCCGGCGATCTGAATGTTTCGCAATAGATATTGAGAGCGATTTAGTGTTTCTTTTGGCATTGTCCGTTATGCCGCAACCTGCGGACTTCAGTTAAGTATATGTTTGAAAAAGCGTCCCACGTGGGAACATTCCTGAAAGTCGATTGTAAGATGGCTGCTGTCTTGCCCATGCTTCTGGCCGAATGGAATCCCCATACAACCAATATCTATTTTAATTAAAGGAGAGTAGAAGGTGGAGAAAAAACTTTACGTAGGCAATCTTTCGTATAACACAACAGAGGATGACCTCAAGCAGCTGTTTTCACAGTATGGGGATGTTGAATCTGTTAAACTGATAACCGACAGGGAAACAGGACGTCCAAAGGGATTCGGTTTTGTAGCAATGGGCTCTGAAGAAGCATCTCAGAAGGCTATAGCCGAACTGAACGGCACGTCCTTTATGGAAAGAACAATAACCGTGGCCGAAGCACAGCCGGAAAAGCCCAGGGAAAGCCGTGGGTTTGGTGGCAACAGGGGTGGTTTTGGTGGAGACCGGGGCGACCGGGGCGGTTTTGACAGAGGCCGCGGAGGACGCGGGCCTGGGAGAGGGGGGAGATAAGTAGATTGAAAGTAGATGTCATCGGGAATGATGTTGAAAAAGCACTGAAAATCCTGAAGCGAAATCTTAGCAGAGACGGCCTTTTTAGAGAAATGCGCAACAGAAAGTTTTACGAAAAACCGTCTGTGAAAAAGAAACGGAAACAGGCTGCTGCACGCAAGAACAAAAGAAAAATGGGTTTCTAGTAAACAAGACCCAAATACTTTATGCCAATGCGACAGCAGATAAGCGGTACCACTTTTTTCTCTCTCGTATCGTTTAGAGTCATCAGCGTTTTTTTTGCACAATAACTAAAAAGCGGCTAAAGAAGCAATTCTTTAGTCGCTTTTTTCTTGGTGTTTTTTTTCGTGTTTAAATAACCTGCAGGGTCGAATTTGGTTGTTAGCCCTGAAATCTAAAACAGCTATGTCCCTTCTCTTTTCAAAATTTTTCAGCGCGAACCAGCCCGGCAGGCTTTTGGTTGATGCCATTCAGTCGGGCGCAGGCGAGGTGTATGCTGTGGGGCTCAAAGGCTCGGCCCCGGCGCTTGTCACGTCGCTGCTGTTTGATCTGCTAAAAAAACACATTCTTTTTGTCACGGCAACGGTGGAGCAGGCGCAGGAGCTTTTCGACGAGCTGCTTTTCTACCGCAACCGCGCGGGCAACCCCGATGACATGCGCGCATCCGAGGTGCTGCTGTTTCCGCCTCTTGAAACGCAGGCCTATGAAGAAGTGCTCAGCCACTGCGGGGTGAATGCCCAGCGGCTCTGGACTCTTTTCCGCCTCTGCGACTCCAGTGAGCCCTGCATCATCGTCACCACGGCGCGGGCTGTGCTGCAAAAAATTCTGCCTGTTGAAACGCTCATCAGCGGCTGCCGCACGGTCAAGCAGGGCGAGGAGCTGGACCGCGACAGGCTGTGCGCAGAGCTTATACAGTGCGGCTACACCCGCGTGAGCGTTGTGGAGGACCGGGGCGATATCTCCATTCGCGGCGAGGTGATGGACATATTCCCGCCGGGCTGCCC
>CAIWCT010000252.1 GCA_903911225.1 uncultured delta proteobacterium | reverse complement strand
TCAAAATCATATACTGTTGTATCGTCCATCGCATTACCCTACTGCACCTTGACAAACGCTGGGAGGCATTATATGCTGACAGGTAATAAAAATCCATGTGAATTAAGCAGCTTACCCTGATGATAGCATACAACATACTGCTGACCATTCTGCTTGTTCTGCTCAACGCATTTTTTGTTGCCGCGGAATTCGCCATTGTCAAGGTGCGCCTTTCCCAGATTCAGCTGCGGGGGCAGTCGGGCAGCAATGTCGCACGGGTGACCGAGCATATTGTCAATCACCTTGATGTCTATCTTTCGGCGACGCAGCTGGGCATAACATTTGCGAGCCTTGGCCTGGGCTGGATTGGCGAAAGCGTGGTTGCCGAGATATTCATCACGGTCTTCGGAAGGCTGCATATTTCCCTTTCGCCCGAAATTATACACAAACTGGCGCTTCCGACGGCGTTCTTTACTATTACCGCCCTGCACATCGTCCTTGGCGAGCTTGCGCCCAAATCCCTTGCCGTGCAGTATACCGAGCGCACGGCCATGTTCATAGCGCTGCCGTTGCGCGCGTTTCATTTTATCTTCAGCCCGCTCATCTGGGCGCTCAACAGCACGGCAAACGGCCTGTTGAAGCTCATTGGTGTCAAGCCCCTGAGCCAGCATGAGCTATACTCGACCGAAGAACTGCGCCTTATTCTTGATCAGGGCAAAGAGTCCGGCGCAATAAAATCTGCAGAGCATGAGCTCATCACCAATGTGTTTGAATTCTCCGAGCGCACGGTGCGCCAGATCATGGTGCCCCGCACGCGCATTGTTGCCCTTGACATCAAAACCCCCGGCGACAAGCTGATTGATTTTTTCATTGAGGAAGGCTTCTCGCGCGTGCCGGTCTACCAGGGCAGCATCGACAATGTCATCGGCGTGGTGCATGCCAAGGATTTCATCGCTCTCATGCGCAACCCGAACCTCATCATCCTGCATGATCTGCTTCGGCCCGCATACTTTGTTCCCGAGACGACGCGCATCAATAAGCTGCTGCAGGAGTTTCAGCATAAGCGAAACCATATGGCGATCGTGGTCGATGAATTCGGCGGCACGTCGGGCATGGTCACCTTTGAAGATATCCTTGAAGAGCTGGTAGGAGAGATTCAGGACGAATTCGATGAAGAGAAGCCTATTGTTGAAAAAGTGGGCGAGCTTGAATACAATGTGCGCGCCGCCGCAGCCATAACCGATGCCAACGAACACCTGCCCAGCCCCCTTCCCGAAAGCGAGCAGTACGACACCATCGGCGGCCTCATGAACTATGCCTTTGGCCGTATTCCCGAAATCAACGAAACAATTGACTTTGCTGGCTACGCATGCACGATTCTGCAAAAGGCCAAGCGAAGCGTGGCGCTCGTGCGGCTCAAGCAGTTAAACGACCAGGCCGCTTCAACAGCCGACACCGTACAAAACGATTGAAGCTGCTGATTGTTACAGGAGCATCGACCAGCTTAAGGGAGGCACTTTTTTTATATCATCCATGAAATTTTTTCTGGCAAATTTTTTTATTAGAGCATTTAACTAAATCATGCAGCCGGGTATCATTTCGAATCCCGCAGCAGGCGGGATGAGTCCGAAGGTTGCGCCCCGGCGCATCAATCTTTAAAGATCTCTCCCTGCGGTCGAG
>CAIWCT010000251.1 GCA_903911225.1 uncultured delta proteobacterium | reverse complement strand
CTACAGACCGGGAAGTGGTCCAGATTGTGCCGCAGGAATTTGTGGTCGACAATCAGGCTGGAATCAAAAAGCCTCTGGGCATGTCGGGCGTGCGGCTTGAATCGCGGGTTTATATTATAACCGGCACCGTGGCAACAGCTCAGAATGTGGTGCAGTGCCTTAACCGGAGCGGGCTTAAAGTTCAGGATATTATTCTGCAGCATTTAGCGGCTGCCGAAGCAGTACTGACTCCTGATGAAAGAGAGCTTGGGTGCGCCCTTGTCGATATCGGCGGCGGAACCACGGACATTGCGGTTTTTTCACGCGGCGTCGTCCGTTTTTGCTCAGTGCTGCCAATAGGCGGCAATCATATTACCTCCGACATAGCCATAGGCCTGCGCACGCCGCTGGCAGAAGCCGAAGAGCTCAAGTGCGATTCCGGCACGGCAGTCATGGTCAAGATGCGCCAGAGCGACACCATGGAAGTAGTGAGCATCGGTGAGCACGGCAGCCGCACCGTCTCCAAAGAAACGCTGTGCCGGATTATTAATGCCCGCGTGGAAGAAACCTTTCAACTGGTGAAAAAGGAGCTTGTGCAGGCAGGCTGTCATCTGGACAGCCTGTCATCGGGCATAGTACTGACCGGCGGCACTGCCATGCTCTCAGGCATATGCCAGGTTGCACAGCAGGTGCTGGGAGTGCCGGTGCGTGTCGGATATCCCAGGGGGGTTAGCGAACTGGGAGATGTGCACCATCCCAGGTATGCGGGCGCCGTCGGGCTTGTGTGTTTCACTGCCCGCGAACACGGCAGCATAAAATCAGCCGGCAAAAACGCAGCGGCAGGAGTTCCGGGCAGTTCCTGCTGGGGCATCGGCGGCAAAATGAAGCAGTGGTTTGTCGAAGCTTTCTAAATAATGAAATCTTAATCCTATACAGGAGGACGCATCATGACATTCCAGTTTGAACAGGAACAGCATCAGGGCGCTTGCATCAAAGTCATCGGCGTAGGCGGTGCAGGCTGCAATGCGGTCAATACCATGATCGCCTCAAAGCTCGACAGCGTGCAGTTCATTGTGGCCAATACCGACCGGCAGGCTCTTGAAAACAACCGCTCCATGCATAAGATTCAGCTCGGAGACGGCCTTACCAAGGGCCTTGGCGCAGGCGCCAATCCCGAGGTTGGCAAAAAAGCGGCACTTGAAAACATCGACCGAATGAAAAAGATCATGGAAGGCGCCGACATGGTTTTTGTGGCGGCCGGCATGGGCGGCGGCACGGGAACGGGGGCCGCTCCGGTCATTGCCCAGGCGGCAAGGGCCATGGGCGCGCTTACCGTAGGCGTCGTCACCAAGCCATTCCGGTTTGAGGGCAAGGTCAGAAACCGTCTTGCCGATGACGGACTTGACGAGCTGCGACAGCATGTCGACTCGCTGATTGTCATTCCCAATGAAAAGCTGTTTGCCATCGCCGAGAAGCGCACCACCCTGCTTGAAGGCTTTAAATTAGCTGACGAGGTGCTGCTGCATGCCATTAAATCGATCTCAGACCTCATCAATGTGCCGGGACTTGTGAACCTTGATTTTGCCGACGTGAAGACCATCATGGCGGATATGGGCATGGCCTTCATGGGCATCGGCGTTCATAGCGGTGAAAACCGCGCTGTGGAAGCCGCGCGCAAGGCGATTTCAAACCCGCTGCTTGATGATATGTCAATCCGCGGCGCACGGGGCATGCTCATTAACATTACGGGCAGCAGCGCTCTGACGCTGCATGATTTGAGCGAGGCCACCGATGTCATCCGCGATGAGGCCCACGAAGATGCAAATATTATCTTCGGCGCATCAATAGACGACAATATGGCCGAAAAGGTTCAAATCACAGTCATTGCAACGGGTTTTGTGGACGATGCCAAGCTAAAAAACGCATCCGGCCAGATGCGGCCAACGCTTGTTCATGACCGCGCATCCGGCGATACCCAGAAGCCTGCAACCCCGCCAAAACCCGCCCCCGTGCAGGAAGCCATTGCGCGGGAACGCATGAATGATACGTCGAACAGGCCGGCTAATGTGATCAAGATCGGGACCATCATCAGCGAGTTTGCAGACGACGGGGAATATGATATCCCCACGTTCGTTCGCCGTCAGCAGAGCCTGTGATGCTGCCCTGCAGATGATCTTCAGCAGCCTGCAGGCACAGCGCTTGCAGGCTGCTTTTTTACATGTTATATCTTGCCCATGTCCAGTCGCGTAAAACCTTCTACATGTAAAACCGAAACAGTCCTGCTCAAAAAGCAGGGCGGCGGCCCCCTGCGCATAGCTCTTGCTTTCCCTAACACCTATTATGTCGCAATGTCAAATCTCGGGTACCAAACGGTTTTCCGGCTGCTGGCTGAAAATGCCGATATAAGCTGCGAGCGGGTTTTTCTGCCTGAGGCGAAAGATCTGGCCGAACTGCAGCGCACGGGCAAGCCGCTCTGCTCTTTTGAATCGGATGCGGCCCTTGATACATTCCATATAATTGCCTTTTCGCTGTCATTTGAAAATGATTATCTCAATATTCTAACTATGCTGAGCCTGGGGCGCGTGCCACTTTTGAAGGCAAGCCGCGACAGGCGCCGGCCGCTGGTGATGGCCGGAGGGGTTGCAACATTTCTTAATCCTGAGCCTCTTGCCGATTTCTTTGATCTCTTTATGCTGGGGGAAGCCGAAGAGGTGCTGCCTGAGTTTTGCGATGCTGCAGTTCGACAATTTTTGACCAGCAGGTCCTGCCGCGACCTTGCTGCCTACAGGGATATAGGCGGCATGTATATCCCGTCGGGCTATGCCCTTGCCTATGGCGACGATGGCTGCATGGCGTCACTCGAACCGCTGCCGGGATACCCCGCACAAATCACCTGTCGCCAGGTCAGTGAGGTTGACCGCTTCCCCGCAGCCTCATGCTTTTTGTCACCAAACACGGAATTTGGCGATATGGGTCTTATTGAGGTAAGCCGGGGCTGCGCGCGGCGCTGCCGGTTCTGCGCCGTGGGCAATGTGTATCACCCCTATCGGCCACGCAGCCAGAAAGCGCTGCTGCCTGCCATTGACAAGCTGCTTACCGTGCAGAAAAAAGTTGGCCTTATGGGCGCGGCGGTTTCAGACTACCCCAATCTTGCGGATCTTATACGGACGCTGATGAACAAGGAAGCCCTGGTGTCTGTCTCATCACTGCGTGCCGACGCACTCACTGATGAGATGGTGAGCCTTCTGCAGCAGTGCGGACACAAGACCTTCACTATAGCGCCAGAGGCAGGAACTGAAGGCCTGCGCCGTGCAATCGGCAAGCGTCTGACAGACTCACAGATTGAGGCAGCGGTCAGAGTGCTGGCGCGCTGTCGCGTTACCGTCATTAAACTCTACTTCATGATCGGCCTGCCGACGGAGACCGATGAGGATATAGCCGCCATTGTAGAGCTCGTGCGCCATATCAAGCATATTTATTACAAGGAAGCCCATGCCGACAAGTGGCTCAATCACATACAGCTCAGCATCAGCCCGTTTGTGCCCAAGCCCTGGACGCCTTTTCAGTGGTCATCATTTGAGGACGTGACTGGGCTCAAACATAAACTGAAGCTCATCACCTCGGGACTGCGCACGGAGCGTAAGGTCATGGTTAGCTGCGATCTTCCCAAATGGGGCTACATACAGGCGCTGTTAAGCCGGGGCGACCGCAGGGTTGGCCGGATACTTTTAAAGGCCCATGAGCTAAGCGGCGACTGGGGCAGAGCATTTCGCACAAGCGATATAAACCCTGATTTCTATATTTACCGCGAGCGTGCTCACGACGAGCTCTTTCCGTGGGACTTCATCCGGCACAGGGTTACAAAAGCCCATCTTTGGCGGGAGTATCTAAAAGCGTTTGATGAAGAGCAGAACTGAGTTTATTAGAGCTTTAAACTTTTTTCTGTAGACTATTCTTTTGCTGTCATCTCGACCGAAGGGAGAGATCTTTAAAGATTGATGCGCTGGGGCGCAACCTTCGGACTCATCCCGCCTGCGGCGGAATTCGAAATGACACCCGGCTACATGATTTAGTTAAATGCTCTAAAGCAAGCGTCGAACGTAACCGGAGCAACACATTAAAAGAAAAGGCCGATAATCCTGTTGAACTTGCAAAGGCTATGGGGTCAAGTTTCCCCTTGACAGCTGTAACCCTTAGGCTTACATTCATAAAAATAATATAATTTTCAGACTCGAGAGCACATGATAAAATCTTTTAAACATAAAGGGCTTCAAAAACTATTTGAAGACGGCAGCAAAAGAGGCATACAGCCCAAACATGTCGAGCGCATAAGCGATATACTGGACTTGCTCGAAGCTGCGGATGTCATAGAGGTTATGAATTTTCCCGGATCAGGGCTTCATGTGCTTAACCCGAAAAAAGACAATGTATGGGCAGTGAGTGTTTCAGGCAATTGGAGAATCGTTTTTAAATATGAAAACGGCTGCGCGTATAATATTGACTATGCAGATTATCATTAATTTAATATCGAAGGAGCTTTCAGCAATGGAATCAAGAAAACGATGCCCGGCTCATCCGGGGCGCATATTAAAGAATCTTTATTTGCAGCCTTTGTCTATTTCAAACACTCAGCTTGCCGAAATACTGGGTGTGTCGCGCAATGCGGTTTCAAATATCGTAAACGGGCATAAGGCCGTCATGCCGGAAATGGCCCTGCGCCTTGCCCGCGCCTTCCCTGCTTCTACGCCGGGAAGCTGGATTGCCCTTCAGAAAAATTACGACCTTTGGCAGACGGCACACAAGTCAAACGCATGGCGGCTTGTAAAGCCTGTAAAATCAGCGGCCACTTCAAACCTTGCCTTTGCCGATTAGCGGGCATGTGCCGGGGAACCGGCAAACCGAAACAATAAGACCCGTTTCAATGGAGCCTACAACATTGGCAAAAAATAGAACCGTCCCCTTTTACATTAGACCCGTTTCAATGGAGCCTACAACATGGGCAAAAAATAGAACCGTCCCCTTTTACATTCTTTTACATTTACTCAACGCCGTGCGTTTTTCTTTTGCCATATAGCCTACGTTGCTTATGGTGTGCACTTCCACCGCCGGAAGATGGTTCAGCATTTCAATCTACCGTTTGCGTAATTGTTGGGCACGTTTCACTTTGCCCAACCTTAGTTTCAAGGATGCATGTTCTGCTATCAGCGCTCTACTCTTCCGTAAATTGCCCAATAGCGTTTTTGGCGGCAATGGTCATGAGACAACCTCAATTGTATCAAAACGTGTTAATTCATAATTTAGCCCAGTCAATCTCTTTAGGTGATATGGCAAGCCTTGTCCGTATTTACTTCCTTTTTTTCCATTAAATCCAAAGCTTTCGTAAATTTGGCTGTTTTCTCTGAAAGCATTTGTAATTTCCCTAACTTGCTCTGCTGTTGTTTTCTCAATTAAGGGTAGTAATTCTGAAAGCATATTAGCTTGATCAAAATTATGACAATTCTGAATTGCCTTTATATATGCACTTACCGCTCGGTTTTGCTTTATGAAAATTTTTGCAAGTTCTTTTGGTGCAGTATCCCAAGTACACGGGAGCGCCTGAAATTTTCCAATAAATCCATAGGGGTCTCTCCCGAGACGGACAGAAACAATTGGCACCCCTCTTCCAAATGCAAAACCTATTTCTTGATCGGTCCAGATACTATCGTGAAATCCTTCGGTCATCAAAGCTAAAAGGGCATCCATTGAACAAATGGCATTCTCAATCTCATCCTGCCACTCTTTTGTGGGATGAATGTCTTCATGCGCTACAAAACCGGTTATACCAAATAGCCTTAGTTTTTCTTTTAATAGAGACGTTTCTTTTTTTACCTCACTTTTATGACTGATAAAAACCCGATAACCTTCACTCCCCCAGATTCGATTTTCAACTTCAGGCAAAACAAAGCGTTCTCCGCTTAAGAGCAGGCCGGATTCTTTTCTCCAATCTTGTACTGGGATCATTTCCATTTCAAAAAATATTTTTTCTATATATTCATTCTGTATATTATGAATTTTGTTCAAATCATCCCGTATATGATTTTCTAAAACATCTTTTTGTTTAACTGAATTGAGAAACAAAACTTCCGGTAAAATTAAATAAACTGCATGACCATATGTGCCACCATTCCAATCATCATAACTCCATTCTTCGTGAACCCTGATCTGAGAGTTTACGATTATTTCCTGAAGCTTCTTTTTGCCTTCCTGTGCATACAGTTTTGACAGAGTGGCCAAGTAATGCTCAATATTCCTTGGAAGCTTGTAATTTGTTTCTTGACCACTCATATTGCTGCTTTTATGGATGTTTCGGTGTGAAAGGTGTGAATATCACGGATACCGCTTTTAACTTTCCCTGCCCGTTTTCATTTTTCTGCTTCAACATTTACATCGCACGTTTCGTTTACGGTGAAATCTGTTTTTCGTTTCGAACGCGACTCAACTGTCCGTCATCGGTGCGCACCCTTCAGCACCCTTCTCGTATTCGCGTTTCCTGCGCGCACAGTGGGTAGGATGTGAACCCTACCGGCTGGGGGAGAAAAATTTCCAGCTATCTGTTTAGTAGATGGCTTTTTATCATCCCCAAACAAGCTGGGCTGTTTTGCTTTTGGGAACATCTTGAAGTCCGGTAGTAACTCGGCGATGGCCGTCGCGCATACGTTTGCCAGCTCTTTAGGTTCGAGCTTGTGAAGGCCACCACCATAAACACGGCCTTCAGCAAGAAGCTGGCCGGGCGTTATTTGGTTAAGCACCTCCCAGACCTTGCGAATCAGGTTGGGGTCACGCTTCATTGCCCGCGCGAGGAGCGGCGTGGGATACATGGCGAGATAGACGTTGGCCACGGTGGCCATCGAATTGTTGCGGATGAAGCGAAACGGACGGCCGCTCTTTGTGTCGCCACGGCCCAGATAGGTGCAAACGATGGGGGCTGGCGGGCGATTTTCCTGCGCGTACCAGGGCGTGCGATGCTGGCAGAGGTAGCGCTCATGGACCCCTTGCGACTTGCCATCCTGGAGATAGGCGAAGAGGCTGGGAAAACGTTCACGAATTTCGTCTTCGGGAAGTCGCGTATCAAGAAGAAAAAGCTGACGGCTGAGCAGGGGCAGCCCATTTGTGTCCGAGGCAATTGTATTATCGGGCAAATGGCGCGGACTGGGAAGGATCGGGCGGAAGGCTTGAAGTGGAAGATTGCGCGATGCGATCTTTTCGGCGTCGAGGATGAAGTAGCTGTTATCTCCCGTTGCAAGACCGCGCTTGATCTGAAAGAAATCTGAAAGGGTCAGAGTAGCGCCTGTGTCGCGGACATCGGCAACGGGAAAGCGTGTCCATTTCGGTTCATGGGCGAGAGCCTTGGCCGATACTTCGCGCACGAGTTTCGGTTCTGAAAGCGTGCCGCCGAAGGTGAATTTAACGGCATGGTCTTTCGGGGGCATGATTTTCTTGAACCAGACAATGGCCGATGAGACAAGGGCGTCGGCAAATTGCACATCGTTGGGGTCGAAGCGGTGGATGTGCAGGAGCGTTACTTTATCCAAAAGATAGCGTTTTACGGCCTGGCCGTAGTTTACGTCCATGAACTCGCTTGGTATGAGCCATCCGGCTATACCGCCTTCCGCCATCCAGGCATGCGAGAGCCCGAGAAAGTGGCAGTAGAGCCCGGCCAGGCCGCTAATCTTCATGCCGCACGCGTTGGAGGTGAGCAGCTGCAAGCGAACCTTGTTTCCGTTCTGCACATGGTGGTGCCGCACATACGGCGGATTGCAAATGACTAGATTGAAGCGGGGCGAGGGCTCCTCGTACGTGAAGTCGGCGAGTTTCATCACAAGAACCTGCTTCGCCCACAGTCGCGAAGCGGGTTCTTCGTAGTGGGGGTCGATCTCGAAACCGAGGGCTTCAGTGATGTGCTGTTTTGGGAAGACTGTTCGAAGCGCCGAATAAAACGCTCCGGTCCCGATGGCGGGATCGAGAAAGCGAATCTTCTCATCTACGGAAAGAAGGGTTGCCGCGTACGTGAGGATATCGACGGCCAGAGCAGTTGGCGTGGCGAATTGGCCAAGACGGTTTCTCTCCGCCTGCGTCTTGCCGGAGTCGAGTTCGGTTTGGAGCCTAAGGCGCTGGTTTTCAAGAATGTCAATTCTTTGGTCCATGGTTATATCCCGAAGAGGGCCAAGTCATCAATGCGGTGCTCCCACACCCAATCGATGCCCTCGGCGGCTTCGTAGCCGAGATAGCCGCTTTCGAAGTAGCCGCACAGAAAGAGATTGAATTGCACTTTTTTCCTGTACGTCGAGCGGAGTTGCGCTTTTTTCACTGCCTCTTCCTTGCGGCGCTTGTTCGTGTTCGTGAAGTCGCCCGCTGATTTCGCCTCAAAAAAAATCGGAAACCCCTTCTTTTTTGCTTTCTTCGGCATGATGACGGCATCAATGGGGATGTTTACGCCCTGCACGCCACCTTCGAGCTTCACGGGGACGTTCATACGAAAGGAGAAGGTTCCCGCCGGCATTGCATCAAATCGTGTGCCGTCGCCACCGGTCAGTTGCTTGTAGCCGCGCGCTTCGAGCCATGCCTTAATGGCAGCGAGTTGTCGCTTTTCCTGGGCGTTGCGAATAATCGGGTTGGCAACAGCTCCACAGAGGCGATCAGCAACGATAGTCGCGGCGCGGTGAATCTCGGCTTCGGTCGGAGGTTCTTTGCGCCCCAGCCAGATAAAAATGTCGGGGTCCGCCATCTTCTCGATTATGGTGGCGATCTTGGCGAGTTCGCGGTCTATGTCATTTGATTTCATGCGCGGCGGGAGCTTCGCTTTAAGCTCTATGCTCTTGACGAGGTTCGGCGAGATACCGGCAAGGCCGATAAGGCGGTCCACCGCAAGTGGCGGACAGGTTGACATGCGAAGCGTCGGGAGGATTTCCGGGTGCTGCTGCATGATGACCGGTTGGATATTGGTCATGTTCTCAGTTGAGTGAAGTGCAGCCTCAACGTCCTTCGTCGTCTGAATCCGGGTCGTGCGAAAAGCATTCGGCGCGAACTTCATAAACCAATCGTTATACATGTCCACCGACTTTGCAATGTCGGCTTTCCATCTCGTCGGCTTATCGAGGTTAATTGCCATGGCGCCTCATAGTCATTTTTTGCCCGCTAAAATCAGTATATGGAAATCTATAATTTCAGGGCTATAACCTGAAGCATTTATTGCAAATTTTAATAAACTTGTCACGTGGTTTGTTTTTAACACAACGCTATTCTTGTTCCAGCTGTTTCAGTGTGAGGTAATCGTACAAAGTCAAAAAAGGATATTTCTTCATACGTGGCTCCATAGTGTTTGCGATCTTCGCACACGGCGTACAAAGGCGCATTGTGGTTCGATTTTACCGGCTTCGGAAGGCGTTTTTCAATGTCCGGCCATCCGCCAAATCTCAGAATCCAGGCAGCCACCGTTGACAAGCGTTTGTTAATATCGAAATTTTTGTCCCAGGTGGTACGAAGATTCCATATTGCCAGGCGAATGAGATGGCCATAGGCAATGCAGCGCATATCTCCAGCTGTTGGTTTGACATTGCCGGAGCGCAGTTTTGCCAAATCCTCGGCAACAAGCTGCGCGACGTTATCCAGTGAATCAACAATCGACTTTCGGGGTAATGTGCCGGTTGATCGGCATACAAAAACAGTGTCGATGATTGATGAGCCGGTATTGTTAATATGAATGGAAGCTCCCATTTCCGCCGGGCATGGCAGGGAGGCCGAACAGGTCAGCCCGGCATCGAGAATGGCGACAGCAATGGGGTAGTATGCCGCAATATCGTTATGGTGATAGGTAAATGCAAGCGGGGCTCCAGGCTTCAGGGCTATCGCCATCTTCTGAAAGACAGCTGACAATCCTTGGGCAAAGTGATCAATGCCCCTGCCCATGTCTTCATTACCCGTCAACTCCTGGGGGTGACGTGTCGAAAGATTGGCAAATGCTTCCGGCTCGGTATGTATGAGACGGCGGAGCCACACATAACAGAAATCCATCAATTCCGCGTATTGCACATTGCCGAAATACGGAGGGTCCGTCAGGACCGCATCGAGTGAGGCTGGCGCCAGGGCCGCTTGGGCTGCGTCATCGCAGTGCAACTCAACGCTTCGGCGGCCCGACTGATGTTGCCCGTTTGGGTTGTCGCCTATCCATTCACCCTTGATTGCAACGATTTCTTTTTTTCCTTGGTGATGTCTGATTTCAAATGGACTGTCGCAATACGCCTTTGCCTTACGAAACTTTTCGATAATATTGGCCCAGCCGCCGCTGCCCACACAGAGGCCCGAGTGCTCCTGCACTATGCCAAGGAAATTGGATTTACAGTGAATAAGCCCTACGGGAAATCCGTGAACCGAAAAAATATCGAGTGATTTCAGCGCCATGGTGTCGTAGCGGCAGAGCATATTCTGATAGCGCAGGAGATCGGAGAGATTGGTTGCAAGAGAGTTTCGAACGCGGTCGTTTGTTGTTTGCGCTATCAGCCGGGCCGACAATTCAAGGCCGAGGAGTTGCCGGCTATTAAACATTTCCCGGTAGTGGTTGTACCCCCAGCGATGGAGGCGGTTTGTCTCGTCACCTGTTGGGATTTTATCGTCCGGGACATACCGTGACCGCGTTTTTGACCAGCGTTCTTCCGCCTGTCGTGTTTTGGCTACATCCTCGGAATCCGGGACCTTGAAGAACCTGCCGCTATGGTGCCCCTTGCAGAAAGGGCAGTAGAATTCAAGTGCGAAAAGCCGGTGCCTTGGCGGCCCCAGGGTCTTGTTGGGAAATGTATTGGTTGTGCCGCAGTCAGGGCATTGGCAGTGACTACGTTTTGCGGGGCCTTCCACCGAAAGCAGAGCGCCGCAATGCTGGCAAGCCCCGGGACTTCTTCGGTCGATTGTTTCAGTCAATTGCCCGCATTTGTGACAGAGAAAAATATTCTTTGGATGCCGTGCGTCGGAAGCCACAAGGTATCCGGGGAACAGGTCAATTGAGGTACTGCATGTGCGGCAGGCTATGGTTTTAACCCAGAGGAAATACTTAACATGCGCCTCCTGATTGTTGCAAAAAACACAGCGTGTACGGTACAGATCGCCAATTTCCTTTTCCAACTGACCACGTAAAGAATTAGCCGCCTTAACGTAGCTAGGTAAATCGAGATGCTCTATTTCCTGTTTAACGATCCAGTAGGCCATTGGGTTGATGTCAAATCCCGAAGTATCACAGCCGAGCCGGTTGGCTTCTATGAGCGGGGTGCCGCCACCCATGAAGGGATCGCCAATTTTCAGCCCTTGCAGGCTGTTTGCCGAATAAAACGCTTCTTGAAGGGGTTTATCGAGAAATTCGGAAAGCAGCAAACCGCGGAACAGTGTGCCGGGTCTTCGGGCAAACCACTTGTGAACCGCGATAATGGGCCGGTAATTCTGCTGAATCTGTTTTTCGCGCAGGGCAAGGTCGGCTATGAACGAGATGTCGAAATCTTTTTCTATCACGCTCAGGAGCCTTTCATTGCTGGTTGCTTTTTAAATGGTATGAACATTCTAAACTCTTATTACTGGTCTGAAGCCCAAGACGTTTATTGCAAGTTTTAGCAAGGTTGTCGAGCAGTTTGTTTTTTAACGGGAGTCACAAGGTGTTTTGGCTTTTCACAACTCATTCTCCCTTTTGTATATTGAAAGAAGTTTTAATAACTTTATAGCATCCGGTTTTGTCATATAAGGTCAAAAACTGGAAAATCTATTTGATAAACAATATTACATTTTGATTTAGTTTAACCGTAAAGTTCATACTATTTTCATTCTTTAAAAAAATTATTTTGTAATTATCCCCAAAGCTCCAGTAAGCTCGTGGGCTGGATTCGTTGCAACACATGATAGTGAAAAAAAATGCGCTGAAAGAATTTGTGAATCCCGCGCGGTGGCTGTGGCATGATTGCAGATTTTGCAATATCAATATATTATGCAATCTGGCACATAAGGTTGGTCTGTCGTATTCTAATTGCGACACAGACTTTTGTGGGAGAGGGTTGGGGTGAAGGGGTACAAAATCAAATGTGAAGACCCATTAGAGCATTTTTCAAAAAGCTGTAGCCATTTCGACCGCAGGGAAAAATCTTATTACCTTGATTGTTCTTGCAGTTTAAGATCTCTCCCTGCGGTCGAGATGACAAAATTAAAAAACGACTATAGTAAAAAAAAATGCTCTACTGCAAAAAAAGGGGCGGCAAAGCGCCGCCCCTTTTTGCTTTTTGTCATTTTTTTTCGGCCGTCCGTTCTTTAGATTCCAGAGCGCATCAGCAGGGCCTTGGGCTGCTTGTCATGTTTCTTTTTTTCCTTCTGCTCATGCTTGCTTAAGTG
>CAIWCT010000250.1 GCA_903911225.1 uncultured delta proteobacterium | reverse complement strand
TGCGTCACCATGGACGAGGAAGACCAAGACCAATACGCCTCCAAACTGTGGAAAGCCTTAAACGACGACAACAAGGTGAGCCTGTTTGTGCGCACAATCGAGCTTGCGACTCAGACATACAAAGATGTCATCATCAACAAATACAAAACGGTGGAGGAATAAGAATGAATGAAATAGCACTTAAATATGGCTGCAACCCCAACCAGAAGCCTGCCCGGATTTTTATGGCGGATGGCAGCAATCTGCCTGCCCACGTATTAAACGGCAAGCCCGGCTACATTAACTTTTTGGATGCCTTAAACAGCTGGCAACTGGCGAAAGAGCTCAAAGAAAATACCGGCATGGTTGCGGCAGCCTCCTTTAAACATGTTTCTCCTGCTGGTGCCGCGCTCGGCTATCCCCTGAACGACGTTCTGCGCAAGATGTATCACATCGAAGCAGGCATGCAGCTATCCCCACTGGCTTGTGCTTACGCGCGCGCCCGCGGCGCCGATCGCATGAGCAGCTTCGGTGACTGGATAGCGCTCTCCGATGTGTGCGATGTACCCACGGCAAAAATCATCAAGTCTGAGGTTACCGATGGCATCATTGCCCCGGGCTATGAGCCGGAAGCATTGGAGATTCTGAAATCGAAGAAGGGCGGTAACTACAACGTGGTCAGCATTGACTCCAACTATGTGCCCGTATCCCTGGAGCACAAGCAGGTGTTCGGCATTACCTTTGAGCAGGGCCGCAATGAACTGAAAATCGACAGCCGCATGCTGGAAAACATGGTGACGAAGAACAAGTCCCTGACTGATGCGCAGAAACGAGACCTGGTGCTCGCCCTGATTACCCTGAAATACACGCAGTCCAACAGCGTCTGCTACGTGCAGGATGGCCAGGTCATCGGTGTGGGCGCCGGCCAGCAGAGCCGCATCCACTGCACACGCCTGGCCGGCCAGAAGGCCGATAACTGGCAGCTGCGCCATATGCCCAAGGTGCTGGATCTGCCCTTTCGCGACGATGTTTCTAAACCAAACCGGGACAACGCCATCGACGTTTACATTGGCGATACCCCGGAGGATGTAATTGGCGAGAACGTTTGGGCTGAAACATTCACCCGGCGGCCCGATCCTTTGACTGCTGTCGAAAAGAAGGCATGGCTTGCCAAAGTCACCGGTGTTGCCCTGGGCAGCGACGCATTTTTCCCTTTTGGCGACAACATTGAACGCGCCTACCGTAGCGGCGTGACCGCCATTGTCGAGGCTGGCGGTTCCATCCGTGACCAGCAGGTTATTGACACCTGCAATAAATACGGTATTGCCATGGCATTTTGCGGCCTGAGGCTGTTCCATCATTAAATATTTCAGCCAAAGTGATAAGTCTGTGTTTTTATCTTGACATATCAGTCCGAAATATTTAAGCAATAGTGAGATGAACGAAAAAGGAGATTGAAATGAAAAATAAGTTAATGGCGGTTATTGAGACAGAAAAGGGAACTATCCGTTTGCGGCTTTTTGCTGAAAAGGCACCGGTCACAGTGGGTAATTTTGTTAATCTTGTGCGGCGCGGATATTATAATAATTTGAAGTTTCACCGGGTTATCCCCGATTTTATGATTCAGGGAGGATGCCCGGCAGGTGATGGACGTGGTGGGCCTGGTTATAAATTTCAGGATGAATTTGTTAAAGAATTGCGCCACGATAAACCCGGTATTCTTTCCATGGCTAATGCCGGACCGCAGACTAACGGCAGCCAGTTTTTTATCACTCATGCCGCCACACCCTGGCTGGACGGCAAGCATACTGTATTTGGTGAAGTGGCAAGCGAAATTGATCAAAATATTGTCAACCAGATTGCCCAGGGAGATAAAATATCTTCCATTTTGATTGAAGGCGAAATTGAAGAACTTATGACCGGCATCGCTCCCATGATCGAAAAGTGGAATGCAGTTTTAGATAAAAATTTCCCCAAGTTGCCGAAGGTGACGACTTAATAAGTTAGTTTTTTCTTATCTTCTTCATATGCTCAATGCGCTTCTGAATGAGCGCATCTGTGCCGATGTCGGTGCGGTAGGCAACAGGGC
>CAIWCT010000249.1 GCA_903911225.1 uncultured delta proteobacterium | reverse complement strand
CCGAATCCCCTGAATTTGCCCCTGGGGGCGTATGAAAGTGCTATAGAAGCTCGCCCGATGATGAGTCCCATGCTTCCTTTTTGGAAATATCCGGTGTATGGATTTTGCTCGGTTATGTTCCATGTTCCCTTTAAACATATGCCGGTTGGGTGGACCAGTTTGTCGAAATATGGGAGCAGGTCACTTCGGTCATTGAGCGTCCTGACTGCCGACTGGAATAATTTATTAATACCCCACTTCCAAAAACTTTGAACCGTAACTTTTGTTTGGGGGTACTCAAGATACGGGTCTGAACATACCGTGCTCCACACCCTGCTGAAACGCGAACCGATATACGTATCGGCATTGAGCGTCTTGATGACGATGAATGAACCAATCGCCCCTATGAAAAACAGGATGAGGATCGATAGTTTTAGGCCCTTTTTATTCATAAAACCCCATTTTTTATATGTCCATTTCTTATCAATCCTTACTGCCTCGTGCAAGCTATGCCGCTACATCCAGTTTTTTCTTTTGAACAAAAGCAGCATCACACCGGCAGCCACTGCCATGAAACCCATCACCATCGGATATCCCCACGGCCAGTCAAGCTCGGGCATATACTTGAAGTTCATGCCATAGACGCCTGCGATAAAGGTAAGAGGGATGAATATCGTGGCTATCACGGTAAGCACCTTCATCACCTGGTTCATGCGGTTGCTCACGGATGAGAGATAGATATCGAGCATACCCGATATCATATCACGAGTAGTTTCAATCGTATCGATAGCATGGATGATATGGTCGTAGACATCGCGCAGGTATATGAGCGTTGACTCCATGATGAGTGGAGACTCGCCTTTGGCAAGGGCATTTATGATTTCCCGCATGGGCCAGATGTATTTTTTTAGATGAAGTATGGCAAGCTTGAGATGATGAATGGCATGAATGGTTTCATTGCTCGGATCAGACAGCAGCTTTTCTTCGATTTCTTCAATTTTTTCGCTTATTTTTTCAGTGATAGCAAAGTAATTGTCCACTATGCCATCTATCAGGGCATAGGCCAGGTAGTCGGGCCCCATTTTTCTGATTTTTCCTTTGCCGCTGCGGATGCGTTCCCGCACGGGATCAAACAGATCGCCCTGCCGCCCTTCCTGGAAGGAGATAAGGAAATTGTCCCCAAGTATCAGGCTGACCTGCTCGGTCACGATGCCGCCGCTGTCTTCATCATAATCAAGCATTTTCAAGACAACGGAGATATAGTCGCCCATATCGTCGAGCTTGGGCCGCTGGTCGGTGTTCAGAATATCTTCAATAATGAGAGGGTGCAGTCCGAACTGAATTCCGATTTGTTCCATCAAAACAGTGTCGTGCAGGCCTTCGATATTGATCCACGTGATGCCGGGCTCCCTCTGCAGTGCACGGCACTCATCGGCGGTTTTCAGAGCTGTCTCATGGCATGCAGTTTCGGTATAGTGAAATGCCGCAATTTCCACGGCCTCTTTTTGTTGCTCACCCACATAAACAAGTTTTCCGGGTGAGGCCCATGCTTTCTCAGATCGTTTCTGTATGGTCGGACTCATAGTCTACTATCTCCCTGCTTTTACAAAAGCTGTTTTTTTGATCATCCATGCCTGTACCAGATACTATCACAGCCTGTAAGTGTCAATGAGAAATGGCATGTAGCAACCGGTCTTTTGTCTGCAATTGATGTTATGAGCAAAGACATGCCGGGAACTGCATAGCCCACAGAAATTTATTTTCCTTTGACAATCCGTTTTGAATTAAGTAATTTTTTGTCAATGGGAGTCTTTCTTGTGAAAAAATTATAGTTTGTATTTTCAGTTGATGTCTCCCTGTTGTATTAATCATTATAAAGGAATATTGCTGGCCATGCCTGAACATCGCCGGATGAAGGTATTTTTTATCACTACTCTCGGGGCCATTCTTTTGGTAGGGCTTGTGATTCTTACACTGCGTAACAGAGATCTACTCTTCTCGTTAATGAGGCCTGGCGTACAGACGCGTGTTCCGACTGTTCCCTCCGGATGGACCTCCGGCACTAAGTTTACACCGCCTGCCCCCATTCCCATCCCCGCGATTCCAGAGGGTTGTCCCTTCAACATGCTCACCAATCCGGGCTTCGAAGATGGCACTGCGCCATGGTGGTACTTTCCGGATCGCTCGCACTGGGGCTCCTTCACCACATCAACGGCAAGGGCCTTGGGCGGCAGCTGGGCGGCGCGGGTCGAACTGCTCATAAACCCCATGAACCCGCCGCGCGCGGGAGCCAGCATTCAGGGTTTGATCCAGTCCATCCAGCCTTCAATTTTTCCTTCGCATGTTGCAGGAAATTACTATGTCGAGAAGTGGGATCGCAGTCCCACAAAAATGTACATGCAGGTCGTTGTGATTGCAAGCGGGACGGAGTCGTTGGCAGGCGGATCGGCCGCAGAGATAAGCTACGTGCTGACGGGGCTTGACCGCCAGCCTTTCAACATGATCAACAGGAAATTTATCTTTCTCACCAAAACACAGCCCGAGCTGGGATGCTGGATACATTTCGAACGAGACCTTCGGAACGACTTCAAGGAACAATGGGGCTTCGTGCCGGAGAAATTCGCTGGTATCCGCATCTTCTTCGAGCTGCGCGCCGACATGCGCGATGAAAACATCGACCCGGCGAACCCACCATCCATGCACGCCATCGCTTATTTCGATGATCTCTACCTGGGAAACTAGTGCGAACAGCTTATGGTGCCAGCAGGGTTATGTTCACAACATGAACAACGTGGCTGCTATTGAGTTCTGCGGTTGGATAATATTAAAATGATGATCGGAGCTTTGGGTGCGCACGGTCACTAATAGTCGCCAGGTGTTGATAGCGCCGGATGCATAACACTCGGCAATAGTTCAGTGCAGGCTTGTACCCTGCCTCCGCACCCGTCTTGCAAAAATATATAAAGTGTATTATTCTAAATATAGTTACATTTATTAAACGATCAATATTTTCGGATATGTAGCAATGTTTGAAGGATTTTTTCAACCAATGCATCTTATCGTGATTCTCATTATAGCACTTATCATATTCGGCCCTGGAAAACTGGGCGAAATCGGCGGGCAATTGGGAAAGGGCATGCGGGAATTCAAGAAGTCGATGCAGGAACTCGACAAGCCCGAAACACCTGCCGGAGCGAAAAAGACGGATTTCGGAAAAGTTGCAGGCTGAAACGGGTTTCATGAAAAAGATCGTACTCAGAACCGTTCTGCTACTGGTTATCGTCACTGCAGGGATCTATTTTTGCTTTCAGTATAATCTGCACACCTACTTCACCCAGGAAGAAAAGGCGATTCGCCTTATAAACTCCTTCGGCCCTTATTCCGTCCTGATGCTCATCGGCCTTCAGATCGCGCAGGTGATTGTTGCACCCATCCCCGGTGAGGTAACCGGTTTTATTGGCGGCTATCTCTACGGCCCGCTCTGGGGAACGATTTACTCGACCATAGGTCTCACCATCGGCTCATGGCTCGCCTTTTTGCTGGCACGTTTATTCGGTCTTCCCTTTGTCGAGAAAGCAATCAGCCAGGAACATATAAAGAAGTATGATGACTTCATGGAGCACCAGGGCTCGCTCGTCTCGTTTGTCCTGTTTCTGGTCCCTGGATTCCCCAAAGACTCCCTGTGCTACATCATAGGCCTGAGCCATATGAAAATCAGCCATTTCATGATGATTTCAACTGTTGGGAGGCTGCTGGGTACTATTCTGCTGTCCCTGGCCGGCAGCTGCTCACGAAACCATAACAATAAAGTACTGGTGATCGTGCTGGCGCTGAGCGCTGTAGCCGTAGCGCTGGCCTTTTTTTACCGTGAAAAATGGCTTGCCATGTTGCGTGAGGGAAAGAAACGCCACGAGATAAGAAAAAAAATTATCGTGGCTGCGCTTTTATGCTTATTGCTGCCAACCGTGAGGACCGTTTTTTCGCAGCCTTATGCTACTGCTCCTGTCAAGCCCATTTCTCCACGCCAGCCTGTATCTGCGCCTTTTGATACTGAGCTCTACAAGGGAAAAACAATCATACTTCTTGCCTATTCTATCGACAATCCCTACGCAGGCGAAGCTGTTATGTTTATGCAGGACATGTATCGCATCAAAGGTGAATATAATTTGGAGGTATTGGGCCTTAATCTCAATGACAACCGCACCGATGAGGTTGTTACATTCAATCAGCAGCAGAACGTTACCTTCCCCCTGCTTCTTGAAAATCCGCAAGCGGCGGCAAAAGGCCTGAATCTCGCGGGCGATCTTTCTCTGTATATATTTAACAAGCAGGGCGAACTTATGAGCAGCCTGGCTGCTGCAAATATTCCGCCTCAGACGAATTTCTCCCAGGCTCTGCATGTGTACGTCAACCGTATTATCAAAATTGGTTTTATCCCTTCTGACGAGCCTGTCCTTGGCGACAGGCCGCCAGTGCCTTTTTTTGAGGCTACGGCAATGGACAACACGACCATGAACATTAAGCAGCTCTATGAAAAAAAGCCTGTTGTACTGGTTGTGTTTTCTCCCTCATGCCCCCATTGCCGTGATGAGCTTGCATTTCTCAACAGTCTGATGGTGGGAGAGGAATTTAAGGGCAGGTTTTTTCTTGTTGCTGTGAGTCGTCTTAATCAGGAGACCACCGCTAAATTTATTGAATCGCAGGGCTATACTTTCCCTGTTGTGCTGAACACGGACAATCGAATTTCGTCTCTGTTTCCGTCGTTTTCAGGCGTTGTGCCTATGGGGTATATTATAGATCGTTCAGGCCGCATTTTTACCCAGCATACAGGTTTTTCAGGCCGGAAGATGCATTTGTTTCTTATGGGGCTGCGCAAACTGTGCGGACTGCCGAATAAGCCTCTTCTGGATCCCAAAGGATATTCGGGGCAGGATCACTGCGTGATTTGTCATGAAAATGAGCATAATCAGTGGAGCCTCACCGGGCACCCCTATGCGTTTAAATCGCTGCAACGCAAAGGCAGGGAGGAAGATCCTGCCTGCGTGAGCTGCCATGTCACGGGATGGGGCAATCCCGGCGGCTATGCCATTAACGATAAAAAGGATGCGAGGACATTAGAAGGCGTACAGTGCGAAGTGTGCCATGGCCCGGGCCATGAGGCCTGCCCGGCCTTTACCGGCGTTAAGCCGCAAAAGAAAAATGCGGGAGAATGGAAGGCCCTGTGTTTGTCGTGCCATACGGAAAGGGAATCGCTTAACTTCAATTTTGCCCGTCGTTTTCCAAGGGTTTTGCACAGCTTTGTCCCCGACATTGCTTCCATGAGCCGGGAGCAGCGTGTGAAATTGTTGAGCGAGCATAAGCGCAAAAACGATCTTTTCGAAAATCCGGCATCGTATGCAGGTGTGGGATCATGTATGAAGTGCCATGAGCAGGAGTATGCACAATGGTCTAAAACCGCCCATGCAGCTGCAGCTAATTCACCAGCCGCTGCATCTGCTCCGTCTGATAAAAAATATCGTTTCATCACAGTCTCGGGCAGCCCCGGCGGTTATCCGGCCCCGGGCGCACAGGGTGTTCAGTGTGAGGTATGTCACGGGCCTGGAGAACGGCATGTGAAAGATCCTCAGAAGAAAGGTCAGGACTACATCGTCGGCCTCGGCGGTTCATGCGACAACTGTGTTGTCGAGCAGATATGCCGAACCTGTCATGGGCCTGATGATGATCCGAAATTTAAATTTGAACAATACAGAGAGGCAATACGGCATAAGCCGAAGCAGTAAAAAATGATGCACGGCGCATAACCGGACCATGGATTCCATCAGCATTGGATGTTTATCTAATGATCAAGCAAGCATTACATTGTTTTAACTTGCAAATCTGAGCCTTTTTATTATCATTAAAAAAGTTTAATTACTGAAAATCATATACTCTTAGAGATGCTCTCACAGACATACAATAATTTTTCTACTGAGGCAGATATGAACTCCGAGCAACTTGTTATGAATTCAGCCCTTATCGGCTGCGGGCGGGTGTCAGAGAATCATCTTGCGGCAATTATCGGCAGCCCTTTTTCGCACCTTGTGGCGGTTTGCGATGTCGACCCGATTAAGGCGCAGGAAAAAGGGGAAAAGAACCATGTCCCCACTTATACTGATTATCATAAGATGATGCACGCCCATCCCGAGATAGAGATCGTCCACATCGCCACGCCCACCGGCTACCACGCGCGGCATGTCATTGATCTGGCGCAGCATGGCAGGCATATTATTGTCGAAAAACCCATGGCGCTGACAGTTGCTGATTGCGATGCCATGATAAAGGCCTGTTCCAAAAACAACTGCCGGCTGTTTGTGGTCAAGCAAAACCGCTTTAACCCAGCGGTGCTGGCTGCGCGCCGCGCTCTGGAAGAAGGCCGCTTCGGGAAAATGGTGCTCGGAACTGTTCGCGTCCGCTGGCACCGGACACAAAAATATTATGAGCAGGACAACTGGCACGGCACCTGGGAGCTTGATGGTGGCGTTATGAGTCAGCAGGCCAGTCATCATCTCGACCTTTTGCAGTGGTTTATGGGACCAATCGAGAGTATGCAGTGCCAGACAGCGACACGGCTTATGCAAATAGAGGTCGATGATACAGCCGCGGCATTATTTCGCTTTACATCAGGTGCTTTGGGTATTTTTGAGGCAACTGTTGCTGCTCGGCCTGAGGATCTCGAAGGTTCTCTGAGCTTAATGGGAGAAAAGGGAAGCGTTATCATAGGCGGTCGGGCAGTCAATAAGATTCTTTATTGGAAATTTACTGATCCTGGTCCGGAGGATGAACAGATTATTGAAGAATTTTCACAGGATGTCCCGAATGTATACGGTCGCGGGCATAAGCCGTATATGGAGGATGTTATCAGTGCGATTCAAAACAGCGGACAGGCCCTTGTGGAAGGCCCTGAAGGGCGAAAGGATATTGAGATTCTCACCGCTCTTTATGAATCTGCAGCCTGCAACGGTAAGGTGGTAATTCCAGGGTGCCGCATTGTGAAGTCAAAGCTCGGCAAATCTAAAAAAAGAGCAGGACGTAAATAAAAATCGGCTTGTAAGAATTAAAAAAATTAGGTTTTCAGAAGTGCGTTTTTTTATCCATTAAACACCCTGCAGAAGGTCTGCGGGGTGTTTAATAATTTGAGACCAGTATATGCTGTCTGTCGGGGTGCTCAACGGAATAGTTTTCTCTCAACACCTCGCGCCACTTTCCAGCCGGGATATCCTCAATTGATTTTTCATTAAATAAAATATAGCTTTTTTTCGGGGAGGCCATAAATTCATTGGCCTCTTTTTCATCATGCACATAGGTTACGGGGCGATGGGCATTGAAGCTTAAGGCGAAATTTTCAACCCTGCCATACCAGCCAAGAGGCGCATTCCCAAGCTTTTTTGCAAGAAAGACATAGAACTGCTTAGATGATTCATCTGCATTGCGGATTGGCGTCGTATAGGTGAGCTGAAAAAAATGGAACGCAAGCATAATCACCGCAACAGACACCAGAGCAATATGGGCAAACCGGTATGAGGAAAAAAATCGCTTCACTGCTGCTGTCAGAAGCATGATTAATCCGGCGAACATGAGTAGCTCAGGGGGCCTGGGCAGTTCCTTGCCGGGCAGATTCAGAAGCGTATGAGCATGCCTGGCGGCAAGAATACCGGCGCCTGTCAGAATAGCGCCAACGATAGAAAGCATCAGCAGGCTGTTTTTTGAAGCGTGGAGCCTTAGCTTTTCACGCACATATTCCCACATGACCACCCAGGTCGATCCAACCAGCAAAGCCAGTGCCGGAGCGAGCGGTACAAGATAAAAATCACGCTTTGATTTAGAGCCGGTGAGGAAAATAAAATTTCCCACTATCCATACAAGAAGGAATACATTTTCTTTTCGAACCGACTTCAGTTTTTTTGAAAATGCAACCCAGGCAAGAAACGGAAAAATTAGAAACCAGGGGAAAAGTACCGCGGGAATTGTACGGAAATAGTATGGAAACGGTTCAGTGTGACCGCCCTGTCCCTTGACATAATAGGCAAGCGTTTCCCACAGCACAACGCCGAGAAAGCCGGGCTGTCTTATCAAAATGGCAATTCCCCAGGGCAGTACAATCGCAATAGACAGCAGCAGCCCCCATAAAATCCGCCGGTTTGCCAGCAGGCGCGCTTCTCTGTACATGAACAGCCACACCACGATGGGAATAAGCGGAAACGTAAAGGCAAAGGGCCCTTTGGTCATGAACCCCAAACCCAGCATGCAAAAAAACACAATCAGCCACCGCATCCTGTGCAGAGGATCCCGGTACCACTGAAAAAAGAAATAGATGGAGCCGGTAATAAAAAACGTCAGCATTGACTCGAGCTCGGCAAACCGCGCTTCAAAAAGAAAAATATTGGTGCTTAAAAGCGCAAGGCCTGCAAGCAGCCCAGCGGAACCACCGAATAGAAGCGTGCCCAGAAGACAGGTCATTACCACTGTTGCAATTCCGGACACTGCCGAGGGTATCCGGGCAGTGCATTCATTTAAGCCCGTTTTTAGGGAGCAGAGCGCAGCTGCCCAGAAATAGAGCGGAGGTTTTGTCAGAATCGCCTCGCCGGCGATCTTCGGTACGGTCCAGTCACCCGATTCAAGCATGTTGCGGGCGATTTCGGCACGGCGTGATTCAAGCCGTATATGGTCTATATCAGGAGTCCCGAGCCGGTAAAAAAATGCGCAGGCTGATACAATAACAAGCAGAACGCAATAACCTGAAACAGTACGCATGAGTTAAATTCCCTGAGCTGTCACTGCGTGGAGCAGTGCGTTTTAAGGTTTATCGCCGGTTAATACAGTTTTTTCGTTTTCAGCAAGCGGCGTGTCCAAAGCCAGTTCCTGCTTTTGCTTCTGGACAAACTTATGCATTATCCTGCCCAATACTGTCCAGAGGATAACAAGACCTGTAACTAAAAAGGCTGTATACTTTATGCTTTTGTTTGAGGAAATATGAACGGCACTGGAGCCTGCCAGTGTTGCGGGAATAGCTTCGGGAAGAATGCCAATGAGCGTTCCCAAGAGAAAGTCTGCATGAGACAGCGGTAGCAGGCCGAGCATTAAGTTAATATAAAAGCCGGTAATCGGAAGTTGCCGGATTAAAAGCACGGTAATAATGCCGCTACGGCGGGAAAATTCTGTATACCTCTTTAAGCGGGGGAATTTACGCAGAATCATGTCCCTGCCGCTCCAGCGTACGAATAAAAATGTTCCGTAGAATCCGATGACAGTGGCAAGCTGGGTTATTATCAGGCCTTTCCAGAAGCCGAAAGCAAGCCCGCCGATAGGGCATAAAAACAATCGGGGAACTCCCACCGCAACTAAAACAGCCACTGCAGGAATAAAAATCAGCGGCCCAATCCACCCCAGCCCTATCAAGTAATCGCTTATTTCATGAATACGGCCAAGCTGGTCGCGTACCGGCGGCAGATAAATAATAAATATACTTCCCCCAAGCAGCAGCACCTGCAGCACGATTTTAAGCGCTACCCGGGCAGGAGAAGAAGGCATCTTCGTTTCCTGCGCTATGGCTGGCTGCTCCATTGTCTGGTGCATGTATAAAAGTCCTGTCAGATGGAATTATGGGTTACGGACGAGGCTCTTCTTCCTGTATGCGCTTTGCCGACACGCAGCGCTTGCGCCACCACATGATGGCAAGGCAATCCACAAGCCCCCGGAACATGCGGTTGCCAAGGCCGTATTTTGAAACCCCCCGGGTGCGCGGGCGATGATTAACTAGAATCTCGGTTACGGTAAATCCCTGCAGACGCATCAGTGTCGGCAGAAACCGGTGCATGCCGTTGAAGACGGGAATCTCGGCAAGGGCCGCTCTGCGAAGAGCCCGGAAGGTACAGCCCGCATCGGATATTTTGTCATTGGTGGTCCAGTTGCGGAAAGAGTTGGCGACTTTTGATGAAATACGCTTCACCCAGTCATCCTCGCGTGTGCGGCGCACGCCGCAGACGCCATCGAAACCCGAAAGGGCATTTATAAGCGCCGGGATATCCGCAGGGTCGTTCTGCTGGTCGGCATCCATGGTTATAATAATATCCCCGCGGGCATGTGCAAAGCCGGTTGCTGTTCCCGCGCTTTCGCCGCTGTTGATGCTGTGGCGGATAAGGCGCAGCTCGGGATGCTCAAGCTGCAGTTCCCGGATGACCGATACGCTGGCATCGGTGCTGCAGTCATCGATACAGATCATTTCAAAGCCGGTATTGAGCCTGCTTAGCACTCCTTTAAGTTCGGAAATAAGGGGCATTAAGTTTTCTTCTTCATTATAGACAGGAAAAACAACTGATATTGAAACTGCTGACATTTCCCCCTCCCTGGTTATTATAGCGCGCAGAATGCTTTTATTGAATCCGTTACGGCAGTTATTTCTTCTTCTGTTATAAACGGGAACATGGGCAGCGACAGCACTTCGGCGCAGGCCGCAGTCGCCTCAGGAAGATCTTCAGGCTTCAGCCCCAAATGCGCATACACCGGCTGCTGGTGCAACCCTAGCGGATAGTGCAGGCCCGTATCGATGCCCTGTTTTTTCAGGAATGCTGCAAGTTCATCGCGTCTTTTATGACGTATGACATATACATGCCAGATCGGCTCACAGCCCTCTGGAACTTTTGTTAAAATAATGTTCCGGCAGTCTTTGAGTAGATCACCATACAACGCTGCCGCGCGGCGGCGGTCGGCGTTCCACGCATCAAGCTGTCGCAGACAGACGGAGAGCTGCGCCGCCTTGATCGTATCCAGGCGGCTGTTGGTTCCCACGACCTGATGGGTAAATTTATCGCTGCGGCCATGGTTTGCCAGCCTCCAAACTTTTTTTATCAGCTCCGTGTCGGGCGAGGTCATGGCGCCGCCGTCGCCGAAGGTGCCGAGGTTCTTGGATGGGAAAAAGCTGAAGCATGCCGCGGCACCCATGGTGCCGACATAATTCCCTTTGTACCGTGCGCCCTGAGCCTGTGCGCAGTCCTCTATAACGGGAATACTATGCTTATTGCCTATTGAAAGTATCCGGTCCATATCAGCTGCTATGCCGAACAGATGGACAGGTATAATGGCTTTGGTGCGGGGAGTTATTTTCTTTTCAATCTGGTCAGGATCAATGCTGAAATAGCCTGGCTTAATGTCGGCAAACACCACCTGCGCGCCCGTGAGGCTGATTGCCTCAGCGGTTGGGAAAGCGGTGTTTGGCACGGTTATGACTTCGTCTCCGGGGCCGATGCCCATAGACTGCATGGTCAACTCAAGAGCCACGGTGCAGTTTGAAACGGCGCATACTTCAGGCATGCCCATCCAGGTTGCCATGTCCTTTTCAAACTGTTTCACTTCAGGTCCGTTAATAAATGCGCAGCGGTCAATAACACTTGTCATAGCCGTTTGTATTTCGGGCATCACGGTTTTGAACTGCCGGGCAAGATCAGCAAAGGGTACTTTCAAGGCGACTCCTTTCATCCTGAGTGTTGAGTTTTAAAATATTTTTTTATACAATGAAAACAACTCTAGAACAACAGCAAAAATGAGATTAGAGCTAGTTTTGAAAGTAAAAAACAAGGTATTTATCTGAGCACAGTGATAAATATCGTAGTTTTAGCCCGTTATGAGACACTTCGTTTAATTCAATGTTGATTATTCCAAGACAGGAATTACGTCGGCAGCTTGCGCATCTGGTGCATGCGATTCCCCCGCTTTCTTATTTTTCATATAATAACGCAGGATGCGGCCGGCCAGAAGCCAAAAAGCAAGACCTGCTGCGATTGCCAGAAGCGTATACAGTTTGCTTTCCCCCGTAGAGAAGGCGGTGGCCCCTGACCCTATGAGTGTTGCAGGAACAGCTGCCGGCAGAATGCCAATAACCGTACCCAGCAAAAAATCGGCATGAGACAGGGGGATCAGACCAAGCATTAAATTGATATAAAAACCAGTTATGGGCAATAGCCGTATGAGCAGCACGGAGATCATGCCTTTTTCCCGGGAAAATTTTGTATAATGGCTCAGGCGGGGCCATTTGCGCAATATAAAATCCCTGCCACTCCAGCGTACGAAAAGAAATGTAGCATAATAACCCAGCATGGTGCCGAGCTGCGCCCAGAGCAGGCCCTGCCAGAACCCGAAAGCCATGCCCCCTATGGGGCACAACAGCAGCCGAGGCACGCCGACTGCCACTAAAACGGCCACAGCCGGAATAAAAATCAGCGGCGCTGCCCAGCCCATGCTCACAAGATAGCTGCTTATTTCATGTATGCGGCCGAACTGCTCACGAAACTGGGGCAGGCAAAATATCAGCACACTTCCCCCAACCAGCAGTATCGGGAGTGCTGCCCGTACAGCCGAACGGGGGCTAAGGAAAAATCGCCTCACCATTGTTGATACTTCTGATGATACCGTGCTCTGCTGTGTTGTATTTTCCATAGTTTAATTTTACTGGAGCAATCAAATATTTCTTGGATTATTATTGTCTTTTAACGAGATTCACCGAACGGCGATGCAGCGCCCAGTCAGGCATAATTTCACTCGCTTAGCGCCGCATTGAGCGCACGTTTCTCTGTCATGATCGAATAAATGATGAAGGCTACGAGCAGGGAAGCGAGAATCAGGGAAGAACCGGCTGTGCCGAAATTAAGTCCGCCCATTGCGCTGGGCTTTGTAAGAAGGTCCCCGAAGGTTGCGCCGAACGGACGGGTCAAAACAAAAGCAACCCAGAACAGCATGACTCTGTTAAGCCGGGTGAAGCAGGCGGCAAGAACGACCAATCCGAGCAGTCCGCCGATGAGAGCGGCTCCTCCTAAAAACCCCAGGCCGGAATCATCTGCCAGGAAATCTCCCATGGCCGTGCCCAAGGTGTTTGAAAACAATATGGCCACCCAATAGAAAAGCTCCGCTTTAACCGTTTGGATGTTGTCAACGGATAAGGTCTTTTCACTGAAACGCCAAACCGCAAGCACAACCATCAAACAAGTAATCAGTATCAGTGACCCTTTTGCGTAACCAAGCCCGAGAGTTCGATCCATGAAATCAGACATCGTTGTGCCGGCAGTGCTTGTGGTAAGGATTACAGTCCAGTAAAGCACCGGGTTAAATTTGTTCGATTTGAGCTGAAACAAAACAGAAACCAGGAAGCAACCAATCAGAATGGCTGAACTGACGGCGTAGCCGACATTCATCGTCATCGACAGGAGATCTCCAGCCGTCTCACCCAGAGTGGTTGCGCAGATTTTCATGATCCAAAAGCAGATTGTGACTTGAGCGACTTTATTCATACCTGCTTACTCTTTATCTTCACCGGCTTTTTGCTTGCCCTTTTTGCCGGTATCCTTTAGCGACGTTGGTGTAACTCTATCAGCCATAGTAGCGCCGTGCTTGATTTTGACCTTAATTCCCATGCCCGGTTTCAGGGCTGCCATCTGGTCTGCATTCTGGACTGTTATGGTGCGCTGTTTGCCGGATGAGGAATCTTTCATTACTATTTCTTTTTTTGCCTCATCAAGGGAAATAACGGTACCATTTACTTTTTCAGGCTTGCCGCTGCCGAGTTTATCGCAGCCCGAGGCCAGCACGATAGCAGCGCATAAAAAATACAGCAGATAGATTGCACCTGTTTTTTTCTTCATAAAAAAGCTCCTTTACTAGTTTCTGTTTAATGTTTTGAGATCATTTTTTTATGTATATAACGATATGCAGGCTCATACACCGGCTGGATTGGGAGAAGCCCCGCTACCGTAAAAAATAATCACATGATCTCCCTCGCTCTCCTCACCTTTATGCCCCTTAACAATGCGCTGCTCGGAAGAAGGGCCAAACACTGTTGTTACGTCCTCCACGTTTCCCGGATCGGTAATAACCGCCCTGATGCCCGGGTGCAGGGTGAGGGTATCTTCAATTTCAGGATGGATAAGTTTGTTAAAATAAAAACAAAGTATATACCGTACCCTGCCGGTCGTTTTATAGATGAGCACTTCATTGTCCTTGATTTGTCTTTCCTGAAGCATGGCATACAGTTTCTTATTAGTAGAAACCTCTTTGTTTCGGGCGGTATGCAGTACATCGATAAAAAGCATACAGGCAATACACAGGGTGCACAGAAGAACAACGGCATCGCGCATCTTGCCGCCAGCCACTGCCAGCATGCCTAAAGCTGCGACAGCCAGCACAAGAGCCTGCCACATAAAGCCCCACTTCATGCAGATGGCAATTGGAAAGCCCAGGCAGATAAGCGCGGCGGGTATTTTCCAAAACCGCTTCACATAGGGTGCCCACCGTTCAAGGGGCAGAACCTGCCCGATGCCCCAGGCGGTTAAGAGCGACAGCGGCGGAAAAACAGGCAGCAGGTAGCGGTAGACCTTGGCCTTGATAAAATGGATTAGAATCAGATACAGCCCTGACCAGATGGCAAGGAAGAGCAATTTTGGATTGGCTGCGATCTCGCGGCGCTTTTTCCAGAACAAAGGTAGGCAGGCAAAAAGAAGAAGAGACCCTGGGAAAAATTTAGCCGGGAAAACCGGGATATAATAAAAAAGCCCGGCATTACGTTTCATGATTATTGAAGTCCTCAGCATTTCGGAAAATTGGGCAAAGTCCTTATGGCTTACCAGCAGCAGCAGATACGGCGCCACGACGACAAAAAAAGCGGTAAATGATACAAAAAATATCTTGCTGCCTACCTTGCCCCAGCTTTTAGTCACAAGGAGGAAAACAGCAATAATAAGAAGCGGCAGGAGCGCCGCAGGCCCTTTAATGAGTGCGGCAAGGCCCATAAAAAACCAGAACAGCCCGTAAGAAATCCATTTACGCCGGGCCATTAGAGCTTCATACCCCTCATAAAATGAAAAAAGGGCAAGCGAAAAAAGCATCGCATACTCTATGTCATTGCGAAACCTGCGCGCCAGAAAGAAAAAGCCGTAGCTTGAGAGCAGCAGCATGGCCCCGTAAACACCGGTTTGCCACTTTTGCCTGTCCATACGCAGGCCAAATAAAAGCGTTGCGCAGACCCCGAGTAACGCAAAAAAAGCTGCCGGGAAACGCCCGGCGAATGCATTGATTCCAAAAACCTTATCTGAAAGAGCTATAAAAATAGTATGCAGGGGCGGCTTTTGGACATATATTTCCCCGCCGCTGTGCATGATGACCCAGTCGCCGGTTTCAAGGATTTCCCGTCCGATTTCGGCGAAATGCGGGTAATCGTTGTTTTCAATAGATCTGCCGCCAAGATTAAAAAAAAGAATAAATGCCGCGCTCAGCATGCAGAAGGCAATAGCCCAGTTGCGATTTATTCCAGCCCCTGATGTTTCAGTCATCTCGTCAATTTCCCCTTTCAGCGTTTTAGCTTGCTGTTGAGCATGCTGCTTATGCCCTGGTAATAGGTTATGGCTTCATCGATAACGGGTTGCTGAGAGGCAACCTGTTGCTCGGTATGCGATGCCGGGTCGACTTTATAGGTATTCACCTTTCCGCCGGGCTCCAGCGCCACCAGCATATCACCCTTTAAATACCCCAAAGTCATATGATTGCTGATGAAGGCCCTGTGCTCTTCCGGCTGCATTTTAAAGACTGATTTCCCGACAAAGCTGCTCGTATACTGCCAGTTAAGCAGGTCAAAAAGTGTTGGCGCTATGTCTATCTGGCTTGCAATACCATCGACCGTGCCGGGCTTCACTATCTTCGGCGCATAAAATATGCAGGGTATATGATAATTGTCAACGGGAATTTCATTCTTGCCGCCGCTGCGAGCGCAGTGATCGGCAACAAATATAAAAATTGTGTTGTCGAACCAAGGGTGTGTTGACGCGTTCTTGATAAACTCGCCGATGGCAAAATCACTGTATTTCACCCCGCCGGATCTTCCTTTTCCCGAAGGGATATCGATTTTACCCTTAGGATAGGTGAACGGCCGGTGGTTTGAAGTGGTCATGACAACCATAAAAAAATTACCGCCCCTGCCCTGAACAGTATCGGCCTCACGCACAACGCGGCGGTACATGTCCTGGTCGCAGACACCCCAGGCATTCGAGAAGTTTATTTCATCGCGGGCAAGGTCTCCGCGGTCAATAACTGAAAAGCCGTTACCGCCAAAAAATGTCGCCATATTGTCGAAATAGCTGTACCCGCCATATAAAAACATGGCGTCATAGCCCCGACGCATGAAGGGTGTTGCTATAGTGAAAAGTCCGTCATTATTGGGCCGCCTCACAACAGATTCGGGAGGCGTCGGCGGGACGGACAGCGCTATGGCTTCAAGGCCGCGAACCGTTCGGGTGCCATTGGCATACAGATTGGTAAAGAGCAACCCCTGTTGAGCAAGCTCATCCAGGTTGGGGGAAAGGTTATCACGATTGCCAAAAGTATGCATGAATTCTGCACTCATGCTTTCAATCACAACAACGACTACATTATGCCGGGTTTCGGGTTCTGCGCTGTTTTTTGTAATACGCCAAATATCGGGCTCTGAGCCTGGAGGATTTATAAATGTTTTATTGCTCGGGTCAACGGCCAGTCTTAAGCGATGGGATACTTCGTCATTGTCCAGAGTTGCATACTGCTGTGTATAGTCCATATGGTTGTTCCGCAAAGCTTCAAAAAAAGAGTATATCCCGTTCATGGCAAGATTGTTGTTAAGCCTGTTGGCCGATATTTTGCTGAACGAGTCGCTGATGAAGATTGCGCTGCACAGGGGAAGCAGGAACAGAACGCAGCCGATTGCGGTCCGGTGCTGCCAGAAAGCAGGCTGTTGCAGGCAGCGGTCGATGGGGCGCTTCACCGCGGCAAAAAGCATAAGAGTGCCCATGCAGATGGCAGGAAAAATTATTTTGAGAGGATATGACTGCCTGATATTGTCCGTAACTTCACGCTGATATACCAGGTAATCGACAGCTACAAAATCGAACCGTGTTTCAAACTCCTCCCAGAAAAAATACTCAGCGCAGGCCGTAAAGACAAGAACGGCAAATAGCGCAAAAATAAAGCCATAGAAAAGAAATTTCAGCCTGCGACCGGTAAACAAATCCGCAGGTGCAAAGGCAAGTAGCGCCGTCAGGGGCGCCAGGACATAGGTGCATGTCACGGCATCATAAAAAAAACCAGCCACAAAAGTTTTTATAAGTATCCATGCCGAGAAGTCCACCTCGGCTGCGCTTTGCCACAGCAGGGTGCAACGCGTACCAGTTGATAAAAATAAAAAAACGGCAGCCACTGCTGCAAGCAGTTTGAAAAATGGCGTTGATGAGGCAAAATCAAAGGCGCCCCCGGCATGCTTGATACTGCCTAATGCTGATGTAATGCTGTTTTGCTGAAGGGGCGCAGTTTTATCGCACACAGTGTATCTCCTGTTGTTGGCGTACTTTTTTAATTGTTGAGAAAATTAGCATGTGTTTATGAATTAAAGGTTAAAAGCTAATTAAGAAAATGTAATGATTTAAAAAAAACGAATTTAAGGTGGGTTAGGCTGAATAGCTTAATCGAAAAAATTTCATGCAGGCAATACGATGCAATAAAAAAAAAGATTACTATAACTTACTGTAAATTCAATTGTTTTTAAGTGGACATGTGAGCCATGCTCGCGTATTTTGATGTGATGAAATAAATTTAATTTGTCTTTAACTCTTGTTTAACATAGCGCATATAAATAAGCTTAAGATACAAAAACAAATGACCATGGATCTTCAAGACCCCATCAAGCCCGGCATATTAACCGCCAGTGCAGATACAGGGGCAAAAACCTCATTGTCCTCAGGCTCTGCGGATAAAAAATAAGGATGAATATGAAACAGCTTCCACATAATGCAGCCGTTAAAAAAAGTCTTATTAAAGAGCGGCTGTCGTTTCTGCAGCCTCTAGCCCCGATGGTCCTTTTTTACCTTGTTGGCCTTTTTATTTTTACTTTCTTTAGATTTATCCTGTGTGCGGAAAATTTCAACAGATTGGTAGAAGTTAAGAATTATTTTAGGATTATTCCCATCGGTTTCAGGATCGATACAATACTGCTCTGCTACGTGCTCATAATCCCGTTGCTTGCCGTGGTTTTTTTGCCCCGAAAGGTTATGGCCAAGATATGCTGGGTGTTTTCTGTCTGTTTCGCAGCCCTTGCATCGGTGTTTGCTTTTCTTGAAATTGCTACCTTTCCCTTTATTGATGAGTTCGACACGCGCCTTGACCGTGTTTTTTTGGAGCATATGGTTCAAGTGCGTGAGGTTTTTGCCATGATACTGAAGGGGCACAGGGTGAGCCTGGCCTGCGGACTTCTGGCCGTGGTGCTCATCTTTCTGTTTGTATACAAATTTTCCCAAAAACTTTTTAAACAGGCCAAAGAGCGTTCCTTTAAGCAAAGGCTGCTTTTGCTCGCGGTCGGTGGGATTCTGCTGACAATAGGCGCCCGTTCGACATTTATAAAGCACCCTGCCAATATCAGCCTTGCCTTTTTTTCATCAAACCATCTTGCAAACCAGCTTGCTCTCAACTCAACATATTCGCTTTGCTATGCATTCTATACAAATTTAAAAATGGAAACCGATCCGCGAAAACTGTATGGCGACATGAACCCCGCAGAAATACTTTCGCAAATCCGCTCCCATGAGGGGATTAGCGCAGAGGCATGCAGAAACCTCGATATACCGCTGCTGCATTACCAGCAGTCACGTTTTTCCCCGGAGAAGCCGGTAAATCTTGTCATCATCCTTCAGGAAAGTCTCGGTGCTGAATATGTCGGCTGTCTGGGCGGCCTGCCACTGACGCCGAACATAGACCGGCTGAGCAAAGAGGGAACGCTGCTGACACAACTCTACAGCACCGGCATTAGAACAATTCGGGGCATTGAGGCCATCATGTCAGGGTTCCTGCCAACAGCAGGCGAAAGCACGGTGAAGCTCGGCCTGTCGCAAAAAAACTTTTTCACTATCGCCGAGCTGCTGCGCCGCAAGGGCTATGCAACCGATTTTATCTATGGCGGCAGGCGGACATTTGACAGCATGAGCGGTTTTTTCCTCGGCAACGGCATACAGGAAATCTATGATAAAGGGGACATCAAAAGCCCTCTGTTTACCGCCGCCTGGGGCGTCTCTGATGAGGATCTTTTTAATAAGGCCAACGAAATATTCACGAAAAAGGGGGACGCGCCCTTTTTTGCCCTTGTTTTGACCACATCGAACCACGACCCGTATGACTTTCCCGAAGGACGTATCGACCTCTATGAACAGCCCAAGGCGACCCGCAATAATGCTGTCAAGTATGCTGATTATGCCGTTGGAAAATTTTTCGAGATGGCGAAAAAAGAGTCCTACTACAAGAATACGCTTTTTCTGATTATTGCCGACCACAGCACGCGGCTTCAGGGCCAGGACCTGATACCCGTGCATAAATTTCATATTACAGGACTGCTTATTGGGCCAAATGTCAAACCCGGTACCTATGATAAGGTAGCAAGCCAGATCGATATGACACCCACGCTTCTTGACCTTATGGGCATCAGCACCGAGCACCCGGTACCGGGCAGAGCGCTTTTAAGCCTGCCGGACACTATCAAAGGCAGGGCCATTATGCAGTATGGAGACACGAATGCCTTTATGGAAGACAACCGGGTTGTCCTGCTGCAGCCCCATATGGAGCCGGAACAGTTTGTCTATTCCGATGGGCGGCTGACTTCTGCGGAACTTGACCCCGAGCTTGCCAAGAATGCCCTGGCGCATGCCCTGCTGCCCGGGTATCTCTACTACAACCAGCTCTATCACCTGCCGCCTGAAGCCCTCCGGAAATAAAATGTGCCACCCAAGAGTCAACAGACTGTGACAGCCGGTTTTGATACAGGAACAAGCCGGCATTGCCATTCCTCCAACCATTATCCATATGAACAACATTTAATCCCCGTTTAATTCTCGCGTAATCAGCAAAAGCTATTAATTAATCTAAATTTAATAGTGGGACAGGGCATTATGCGAATTTTAATTATTGAAGATTCGATTCGTACGGCTGATTATCTTAAAAAAGGTCTTACCGAAAACGGTTTTGTCGTAGACGCTATGCATCGGGGGGACGATGGGCTTCATTGTGCACTTACCATTAATTATGATCTTATTGTTCTGGATGTAATGCTTCCGGAACTGGATGGGTGGTCTGTTTTAAGCGAGCTGCGAAAGAAAGGGCAACAAACGCCGGTGCTTTTCCTGACCGCTTGCGACAAAGTGCAGGATCGGGTACGGGGGCTGACACTGGGTGCAGATGATTATCTTATTAAGCCATTTGCCTTTTCTGAACTCCTTGCTAGGATATATGCTCTTTTGAAGCGTGGTCAGGTACGACAGATCGGAAAAATAAAAATAGCAGACCTTGAGATTGACTCAGCATCCCATAAAGTAATGCGTGGAGAAACTCTTATTGAGTTGACGCCAAAGGAATTTGTTTTATTAAATTATCTCGTGCAAAACCAAGGGCAGGTTTTGTCTCGCTCGACTATAGCCGAACATGTTTGGGATATAAATTTCGAAAGCGATAGAAATATTGTTGATGTGGCGATACTCAGGCTTCGTGCAAAGGTCGATGATCTGTTTGAAATAAAGCTTATTCATACGGTTCGTGGGGCAGGATATGTTTTTGAAAAAAGATAATAAAAACAAGGCCATCTCAATCACCTATAGGCTTACTCTGTTCTACATGCTTTCGGCATTTGGAATACTTGCCGCAATAACCGGTTATTTATATTTCGCTTTGATGCATAATCTGGAAGGAGAAGACAACGAGTTTCTTGTCGAGAAAATTCATGACCTGCGTACTATTTTAAAAGAGCATCCTGATAATCTGCAGTTGTTACAAGAGGAAGTTAATGAAGGGGAAGGCTCTCCCCTTGCTAATTATGTCAGGATTTTAGATGAAAAAGGCGCAAAAGTATTTGAATTTTCCAACAAAGAGAATCCCCTGCTTTCAACGTTTTTTTTAGAGCCTTTGAAATTTGATAAAGAACCGTTGAAAGGCTGGAAAAAAAGCACTCCTGATGGAAGATTGTATCTTTTAAAGTCTGAATGGGCAAATGTCGGAGTCTCCCCTACTGAAAAAAGACTTCTTCAAGTTGCACTGGATATATCCAGAGAACAGGGAATGCTCAATGAGTATAAAAATCAAGTAATCGGTATGCTTGTTCTGGGGATTTTATTTTCTGCCGCCGCTGGTTTTTTTATTGCCCGCAAAGGTATGCAACCCCTGAAAGATATAACCGACGCCATCAGGAGAATAAGAAGCACGAAACTGCATGAACGGGTGAATCCATCTCTGTGGCCCAGGGAACTTACCGAACTTGCATCTTCATTTGATCAGATGCTTGATCATCTGCAAAATTCATTTTCCCGGCTTTCTCAGTTTTCGTCCAATATTGCCCATGAATTGCGCAACCCGATCAACGCGCTTATGGGAGAGGCTGAAGTTATACTTTCCAAACCCCGAACAACCCAGGAGTATCAGCACCATATTGAACTAAATCTTGAAGAGTATGATAAGCTGGCAAATATAATCAAAAGTCTGCTCTTTCTTGCGAAAGCTGAAAGCACCGATATTATACTTGAGCCCACTGTTTTTGATGTTTTTGGGGAAATAAAGGCCATGCTGGAATACTATGATGCTCTGATTGAGCAGCAGAATATAGAAGTCACCTGTCGGGGCGCAGCATCACTGAATGCTGATCTTTCATTGTTTCGGCGTGTCATAAGCAACATATTATCAAACTCAATTCGCTATACGCCACCGGGTGGAAAAATCGACATCAGCATAGGGCACTATAATGATACTGTCAGTGTTCAAATACGGGATACCGGCATCGGCATAGAAGAGTCTGCCATTGATAAGGTCTTTGATCGATTTTATAGAAGCGATAAAGCAAAAACTGCTTCCGGGCAAGGCACGGGCTTGGGCCTTGCTATTGCCAAATCAATCATGGATCTCCATGGCGGGAGCATACAAATCCAGAGCACACCTGCGAGCGGAACCACCGTTACCTTAACTTTCCCAACATCCTGCTAGTTACTGGTAGTTAAAAATGAAATTGTTTTAACCCTCCTGTAAGCATTCCGTAAGATTTAGCTGATATGGTTAACTTGTAGATGGTAAAGCAATGCTGCCGATTCGACAAAGGCAGCATGTGTTTCTGGCAAGGATTCTTATATAAGGTTTTGCCGGAATATACTACTCATCATATCTTTCTGGATAATGAGCTATGGGGTTCTTGAAAATATTTTTTTCGCTGCCAGGTCGGTTACATGCAGAATCTGCAGCAAAGGCTCAGATACCCGGAAGCGAAATGGCTGCCGGCTGTCTGGCTCTGGCGCTGTGCCTTTCTTGGAAGGCGCTCTTTGTATTCTATTACCATTTTGATACTGATGAAACCCAGCATCTCCATGTCGTGTGGGGGTGGGCCAACGGTTTCCTGCAATACCGTGACATTTTCGATAATCATGCCCCTCTTTTTCATATGCTCTATGCTCCGCTCTTGATGCTTCTTGGAGAAAGCACGAGCACGGTATTTGCTATGCGGATGACCATGATCCCGCTGTACTGCATTACGCTGTGGTGCGTTTTTTTAATAGGGCGGGAGCTTTTTTCTGCGCGCTATGGCCTCTGGGCTGCGGTGCTTACGGCCTTTTACCCCTTTTGTTTCATTCTTTCAGGTACGTTCCGCACTGATAATCTTTGGGCCATGTTCTGGATGCTGTCCCTTGCTTTACTCATTTGCGGAAAGTTAACATCGGCAAAGTGTTTCTGGGCAGGTTTTTTTCTGGGTACGGCGCTGGGGGTATCCATGAAGACTACTTTGCTGCTTGGTTCCCTGGGAGGCGGCGCACTGGCTGTGGTCGTTCTTTCCCCCCGTCAGTATATTTCACGGCAGGCCCGCGGCCGTTTTGGCAAATTTACTGCAGCACTGCTGGCGGGTCTATGCATTGTACCTGCAGCATTAGTGCTTGTCTTTTATTTCAAAGACGCTTTGGCGCCATTGTACTATGGAACAGTGCAGCATAATATTCTTCACGGCCTGGGCAAGTGGCACAAACAAGCTTATTTGCGCATGCTTATTTTCCCCGTATCGCTTATAGCACTATACGCGATTGCACAAATCATGGGTAAAAAAACGGCTCTTGCCAGTTTACGGACACGGCGTATTTTTATTCTTTTCGTTTGCGGCATTTACTTTTTTGCGCTGAATGCGTTCTGGCCTGTAATAGACGCGCAGTCCTACCTTCCGTTTTACCCGCTGTTAGGAGTTTTGCTCACACCGGTGTTCTTGAAGCTTCTCCCGGAGGGTATACTTCATATCGCGCGTTGTAATCCGCTTTCTTCCCCGCCGCAACGCATCATTGCCGCCTGTATGGTTTTTATTGAGATAATTTGCATATTGGGAATTGCGCAGGAAGTAGCGCCACGGCAAGAACGTCTAACTAAGCAGGTAAATCTGATCAGCGATATTCTGCGGCTCACCGGTCCGCATGATCCTGTTGCTGATATGAAGGGGGAAACTGTTTTCCGCCCGCGTTCTTCCTACTATGTTCTTGAAACAATTACCCGCGCACGGATCAAGCGCGGCCTCATGAACGATGATATTCCGGAACGGCTGCTTGACACACGCACTTGTGTTGCGGCACTTGATGACATCCGATTACCCAGCCGCGCCCGAATTTTTCTCAATGAAAATTATATCCCGGTCGGTTCGCTGCGGGTGGCAGGCAAACTGCTCGCCCCGCCATCCGATGCGGCGCAGTCTGTAACCTTTAGTATCGGGATACCTGCACCATATATTATCGTTGCACAAAACGGTTCAACCGCTGGCCAGCTCGATGGCAAGGCCTATGACGGTAGTGCTTGTTTTCTGGAGGCAGGGCAGCATGAGTTTCGCCCTGCGGCGCAAAATGGCAAATTGGCTGTAGTCTGGGCAAAGGCAAAAACACTTGGTTATTCTCCATTCTCATAAATAAGGTGCGACACCATGAAAAAACCCCTGACATTCCAAGAAAATTCAAGAATATTGCTTTTTGCTGCCCACCCCGATGACGAAGCGCTTGCTACCGGCGGGCTGCTGCAACAGGCGGTCGCTGCAGGCGCTGCAATCAGAGTCATCTTTGTGACCAATGGAGACAATAATCCCTGGCCGCAACGGGTTGACGAACATCGCTGGCGTATCGAATCGGCCGACAGAATAAGATGGGGTTTTCGGCGAAACGCCGAGGCGCTTGCTTCTCTGGCCTGCCTTGGCTTGCAACCTGAAAACGCTGTTTTCTGGGGATATCCCGACCAGGGAATCACCGAGCTTTTGCTGAAAGAAAGCGGGGCCATACTCCAGCGTATCAGTGCGGAGATCGATGATTGGCAGCCCACGCTGATTGTCGGGCCATCACCGCTTGACCTGCACCCGGATCACAGCGCTCTTGGCGTCCTTATTAGTATTGCCCGTGCAACCATAACAAAGCCCTCCGCACGACTTCAGTATATCTATTACTGTGTGCATTACGGGCACAACGGCCTGAAGCAACAGAGCCTTATTTACCTGCCGTTATTGCCAGCCCAAAAAATCCGTAAACTAAACGCCATTGAACGCCATAATACGCAAATGAAACTCAGCCGTATCCGTTTTTTACCCTATGCCTCCGATCAGGAACTTTATATGCCCTCAACAAAGCCCGTCGAATGCGATACGAGGCACCCGGTGCACATGGCGCTAGTTACAAATAATACATCACTGTTGCTCTCGATTTCCTTAAAAAATCGTCTGGCTGGAATAGGGAAGGCACAACTGTATATCTTTACCTACCATTCAATAGATGGCGGCGCAGGCTATGTTATGACGATCCCTGCAGCTTCCGGAAAAATTGAACTTCGCGATATCGCCTCTGGCATGGTCGTGGCCGAAGCATCCTACCACGGTGGTCGCCGACATGGAGATATTGTGATTCCTCTTTCGGTTTTTCCACCCATGCAAAGGGTTTTTGTGAAGCTGGAACAGCGATTTCTTTTTTTCGATACCGCAGGCTGGCGGGAAATTCCCGTACCGCAGCAACAAACATTCAGCCTGCCGGTTCCAACTGCCTGGCATGTTGACAGCATTGTTCCTGCTGAAGTGTGCTGTCTGATTCCCTGCTATAATGTCGCCTATTCATGCGCGGAGGTAATCCGTGAGGCGTTGAAGTACTCCCGGCATGTACTTGCAATAAATGACGGTTCCATAGATGAAACAGGCGCAATTCTACAATCGCTGGCTGCGGAAATGAACGGGCGGCTGCATATTGTCTCGTGTCCCGTAAACCGGGGCAAAGGCGTGGTCCTGCTTGAGGGGTTTCGATACGCACTTGAGAACATACCATTCGATGTTCTTGTTACAATTGACGGCGATCGGCAACATCGCCCTGCCGACATCCCCAGGCTCGTGCATGAGTGCCATCAAAACAATGCAGACATGGTCATCGGGGGCCGGGTTAAGAGCCGCCCAGGCTCAATCCCCATTCGCAGCTGTCTGGGCAACATGCTGACATATAAATTTATGCGCTTTTTTTATCCCCTCATCCCCCATGATACGCAATCAGGCTTTCGTGCTTTCAAAAAAAGTTTTTTGCAGGAAGTTTTGCTGAACGTCAAAGGAGGGCGCTACGAGACGGAACTGATTATGCTTCTGTTTGCGCTGGAGAGCCATAAACGGATTGCTACGGTACCGATACCGACCATCTATTTCGGCAATAACAGGTCGTCTCATTTCCAGCCTATTGCAGACGCGCTGCGGATTTACCAGGCATTTTTCTGCTTCCGCGCCCAGTGTGCGGAACATGGCTTCGTGGAAAGCTGACAGCAGGCATGCCGCTGGATGCTGTTTTACACTGGATTTCTTCATGGGGCTATATCGCAATCTTCACATTTTTTGCCGGTGGTCTTATCGGTATACCCGTGCCGGATGAAATGCTACTGATGCTTGCAGGCTATCTCGTTTTTAAAGGAAGCCTGAACGGCCCAGGGGCTGCCATGGCGGCTTTTCTCGGAAGCAGCTGCGGCATTACGATAACATACTTTCTGGGCCGCACCGGCGGATATTATCTTATAAAAAAAATTTTTAGTTTTTTTAATATCAGCCAGGATCGTTTGGGTAATGCCGTTGCGCTGATAGGCAGCAGGGGCAGGTGGGCGATGCCCTTTAGCTATTTCATGCCGGGGCTTCGGCAGGCAACCCCGTTTACGGCTGGCACGTTCGGTATACGTTTTGTGGTGTTTGCCGCGGCGACCTATCCAGCAGGTTTTGTGTGGGCTGCGGCTTTTGTGGCTCTGGGCTATTATGCGGGCGAAGAGTGGCTTAAAGCCTCTCAAGAGATTCACAGCTGTCTGGGCATCGGCGTTCTTGTATTTGCAGTTCTGTTAATGGGTTTATTGATTGTACGGCGGAGGTATTTTAAAAAAAAGCCAGGGGAAAGCCCATCATGAACAACATATTACAAGTCGGCATTTCACGAAGCAACGCCTGATTTAGTGCTATATAATATGAAGGGGAGGGGCGGGGGTAACACCATATTTCGACTCCTCTATTACTACTTTTATAAACCAAGGTAACTCTACATGAAATATTTTGACAGCAAGCGACGCTCGTTAAAAAGCCGCATCATCAAGTGTTTCGCCATTGCCCTGCTTGCATCGGGCTGTGCCTACGCGGCATGGTTACTCCTTACAAGCGCTTCTCTGCGGAGGGTCAGCTTTACGTTTACCGTAGATGACCCTGCCCGGTTTGTGGCACTGGAGCTTGCTGCTCCCAAAGAACTGCATGACTGGACCCTTAATGGTTGGCCTGTTCCGGTACCCTTTGCAGGGATGCAGTATGAAAAAATTCCTGCTATTCCGGCCCGGCTTCTGGTTAAAGGCAAAAACATTTTACGAGTGGCTGTGCCGCTGCTGCCACAGTTTACACCGCAGCCGCAAGTCGACTTTCCGGGTGAGCCGTTTAATCTTAAGCCGCACTATTCATGGTTTAAAGTGCGTCTTGCAGGTCTAACCGCTACAGCCCCCTGCCTGTTTACCATAAGTCCCGTGCTGGGGTTTGCGGGAGAGGATTTTTTTACGGTCACCTGCCAGACCAATATGCCCGTGCCCGTGCGCCTTGAAGTTGCCGGACGCGCACTGGAATCGCCTGAGAGTGCCGTGCATAGCTGGCGCGTGGATGGCCTGCAGCCGGGGCGTGACTACGATTACCGGCTCATCGCCGTACATCCGCTTACGGAAAAGGCAACAATATCAGGCCCGTATCATGTCAGGACCTTCGGAGCTGGTGATGAGCTTACATTTGCCGCCTGCGGTGACAGCCGCAGCAATCCGGATATCTGGGCCAGGATCGCAGCGCTCATACGGAGCAAAACTCCGGCCTTCTTCATCCATACAGGCGATATGGTTAAGGAGGGGCTTATCTTTGATGACTGGCAGCGGGAGATGTTTGAGCCTGCTGCGGAAGTGCTGGCCAGCGTGCCGCTATATCCAGTTATCGGCAACCATGAATACAATGCCAGTATTTTTCAGCGTATGTTTCAAACATCAACGGGCACAACGAATTGGGAGCAGCGGATAGGCCCCGCCCATGTAATAGGCATCAATGGCGAGCTTGACTGGCGCACAAGCGGCGAGCCCTACGCGTGGCTCAGAAATGTTTTGAACAGATCAACAGCACCGTTCATCTTTCTGGTAACGCATTATCCGCCGTATAGCTCTGCCCGGCATGGAAAATTGTCCGGTGATGAGCCGGGTGAGGAAACGGCGCGACAAATTCATGACACTATTTTGCCGCTTCTTGTAAGTCATCATATTACGGCTATAATCGCCGGCCATTCCCACAGCTATGAGCGCTCCGAACTTAATGGAGGTGTCAGCCTGATCACCACCGCAGGAGCTGGCGCGGGTCTTATGAATGAGCACGAAAATGCACAGAAGCAGAACCCGTATTCAAAAATTTACGTCAAAGCTTTCAACATTGCCGTCTTCCAGATTCATGGCGCGACTTGTGAGATTAAGGCATTTGATATTGACGGTAAAGTTCTTGACACCAGGATCTGGCAGGCCCGCAGCATGCAACCGGCGGAGAATGAGCCGAAAAAATGAAACAGGCCATTCACACTATTTTTTGCATCTATGTGTGTCATGATGGAATCAAAATCTGCTTTGTTTTACAAAATAAAAAAAGAGCCCCGGTACTGCCGGGAAGTGCAGCAAGGGGAGCGGGTCATTGCGTATGCCTTGCTGGCGCTGACCGTGCTGTTGAAGGTTGCTGCCGCATTCCTGTATCGCTTTGACACTGATGAATGCCAACACCTGCATATCGTGTGGGGCTGGGCTCACGGTTTTCTTCAGTACCGTGATGTTTTCGATAACCATGCCCCGTTTTTTCATATGCTCTGCGTTCCACTTCTTACTGCCTTTGGTGAAAGCGCAAACACTCTGTTTGCAATGCGGCTGGCAATGGTTCCTCTCTATTGTATCGTGCTTTGGTGCACGTATGTGCTCGGCAGGGAGGTTTTCTCTGACCGATGCGGTTTGTGGGCTGCGGTATTCACCGGTCTATGGTTTTATTATTTTTTGTGTTCTGCTGAGTATCGACCGGATGATCTCTGGGCCGTGTTCTGGCTGGTGGCGATTGTTATATTAATCAAAGGGGGGCTGCAGGCATCACGCGGGTTTTGGATGGGTGTTTTGATGGGAGCTGCGCTGGGGGTGTCTGTTAAGACGACCTTTCTGATCGCCTCGCTTGGGGCCGCTGCGCTGGCAATAATTATTTTTCCGGCAACTTTTAATATCGCCAGGCCTGCTTTCAACAGACTTATCAAATACGGGCTGGCGCTGTCAGCCGGGATCTCCATAATCCCCGGTGCGCTCATATTTTTCTTTTACACACAAGATGCACTTACCCCCTTTTTCTATCAAACCATACAACACAACATGATCTCCGGCCTGGGTTTATGGGATAGCATGTATCAACAGATTTTTGTTTTTACTGTTTCACTGCCACTGCTTTTCTGGATTGCATGGCTCATTGGCAGGCATACGGTTCAGGATGCCATGCGGTCAAGGCGGATTATTATCTTTTTAATATGCTGGTTGTATTTCTCGGCGCTGATTGCTTTTTGCCCATTGATGCAACCCGAACATTTTTTTCCATTCTATCCCCTGTTTTTTATTCTCTGCACGCCGTTCGTCTGGAAATTTCGGTTCCGCCCGCTCCCCGGCTGGGCAGTTCCAGCCCTGGTAATTCTCGTGGAAGTTTACTTGATTTGCGCCCGCGGATACTTTCACGGTGACGACAAACTTACTATGCTTAAAGATGTTTTGCTCCTAACCGAAGCAACTGATTCTGTTGCTGATGTGAAAGGAGAAACCATATTTCGCCCGCGTTCTTCCTACTATGTCATGGAAAAAATCACCAAAACACGATTTAAACGCGGACTTCTGACTGATGATATCCCTGAACGGCTTATTGCAGCCCGCACCTGTGTTGCAACAGATGATGATTCCCGGTTCCCAGCCCGCGCCCGTGACTTTCTTAATGCAAATTATATTTCTGTCGGTTCGCTGCGGGTTGCCGGCAAAATGCTTCCAGCTGTATCTGATGCTGTAAACCCGATTTTTTTTGATATACAGATACCTGCGCCGTATGTGATCATAGCTGAAAGAAAAACAGTTACAGGCTGGCTGGATGGCAGGCCCTATGATGGGGGTATAGCGTTTCTAGAAGCCGGATATCATGAGTATCGCCCTGCTATACTTAATTGCAGATTCGCTGTTTTATGGGCAAAGGCTCACAAACTTGGATATTCGCCCTTTGCTCATAGTGATACAATGTAATGACTGCTTTCGCCACACTGTGCCGCTGACACACGTCAACAGCGGTATATATGAATCTGGTGAAAAAACACTAGATTCAGCATTATAAACGGCGATTGACAAAACAGAACCCACGGACTATTCTTTCCCTTCATGTATTTATACAACATTTCAGTACGGCAGTCGCATCACAGTAATCAGTGCACCATGAATTTTTTCTTCATAAGCATACTGCGCTTCAGCATCGTCATCATTGCGGTTTTTTTATTCGGCTGTTTTGAAAGCGATGAATACGTCATGATGCCTACTCCCAATTTGTATCTGCAGTCGACTGCAAATTCTTTTGCCGCTGTACCGCCTGCACTGCGCAACAGCAGGGCAGACATACTCTACGTTACTGATCGCCTGCCTGAGGTCTCTTCTGCGCTCGGCGCCAGGTACGGGCATCATCGTTCGCGGTATATGTCCTATGGCATATCCGAGGTTGAATTCGGCAAAGGGCTTACATGGGATGAGCTCGTACAGGCAAGCTGTGGGCGAACGCGCGAGCAACGGATTGCACTTCGTGTAACGCGTATTGACGAGGCGGGTCGTTTTCCGGAGACTCCGGCCACCATGATGGTGGTTGATGGTGATATTGTCGAATCGCCCAAAAATGTTGCTGCCCGCAAAGAGGCTGATGAACGTTTTAAAATATTCCTGACCCGGCAGTTGGTGCGCAGTTCCTCTAAAGAGGTACTTTTATACATTCATGGATTCAATACCGGTTTTGAAGAGCCGCTGCAGTCCGTGGCAGAGCTCTGGCACTTTATGGGCCGAACGGCCCTTCCTATAAGCTATTCCTGGCCCGCAAGCAAACGAGGCATTACAGGCTATGCCTATGACCGTGAATCGGGTGAATTTACTGTTTACCATCTCAAGCAGTTGCTGCGGCTGCTCGGTTCCTGCCCGGATGTTGCCTGCGTTAATATTCTCACCCACAGCCGTGGCGGCGATATTGTTGCCGACGCCCTGCGCGAGCTCAACATCCAGATGCGCGCTTCCGGCGAAGATCCCCGTATTTTATTGAAAATCAACACCGTGATGCTGGCCGCGCCGGATTTCGATATAGAGGTTGCCTCACAGCGCATTACCGCCGAGCGTCTTTGGCAAGTGGCAAATCACAGCGTGATCTATGTTTCATCACAAGACCGGGAGCTGCGCAAAGCTTCCTGGGTGTTCAACAGTGCATCCCGATTCGGCGAGCTTTCACCGTCAGATCTTGAGGTCGACGAACTGGCGCTCCTGCAAAAAAACTCCCGGATACAGATAATCGACGCCCATATCGCCGGCACAGGCAAGGATACGCATGAGTATTTTAAAACCAATCCGGCTGTGAGTTCCGATGTGATTCTTGTTTTGCGTGATCATCGCGATCCTGGCAGCAGTCATGGTCGGCCTCTTATAAGCCATAATGATACATTCTGGGAAATTTATGAGAATTATTCGGAAAAGCAGTTGGATCAGGCAAAAAGGTAACCCATCCCCCGCGGCTGACGCACTGCTTAGGTTTTACATCCGGGGTTTCTCACTTGCAGCGGGCATATCCGACAGCAGCACCTTACCGTATTTTTCAGCCACAAAAAAGCCGGAGAGTTTATCATGGTTTTCTTCATACTTTTTTGCAGGAATAAAACATATCCACCGGTTTGATACGATGAGACTTTTTTCAAGGCTATCGCTATTAGTATCGATAATCACCGGCCTTCTCAGGTAAAACACAAGGCTGTTCAAAGTTCTGAAACCGCTGTAAATCTTATCGGCGCGACCAACCAGCGGTTCATACTCCTGTACAAAATCCCTCATTGAGCGGTAGCGGCCAAGCCATGCGTTTCCATAATTTGTAAAAGGTATAATCGAGGCAAGCGTAGCCATGCATAGGGCAAACAGAGCAGCTCTCTTGTGATTGCGTGAGGCAAGCAAGAGCGCCAGGGCTGTTGGACTACCGAAGGCGGTAAGTATCAACGTTACGCCCGCTATAGTCTCAGGGGCATGGTGGGAAGTCCACCACAGACCTACGGAACCTGCCGCAAGCACTGAGGCAAACAGCGCGATTAGCGACACAATTAACGCAGGTTCTTTTTTTTTCGGATTCTTACTAAATACTTCCCATGCAATCGTTCCCAGCCAACATGCAAACACGCAGGAGAGCGAGACGATGTATTGCGGTTTTTTTAGGGCACAGACTGTGAAAAAAACAAAAAAGCATAAAAACCAGGTCTCAAAAAAATTTCTAAGCCTGCTGCTTTCAAGGTCCCGGCATCTTTTATATATTGCCCAGGGAATCAGAAAGGTACAGGGCAAAAGGCCGGGCAGCGCCACAGCGAAGTAGAAACCGAACGGATCGTGAGGGCGATCCATGGCTCCAAAAATACGTCCTGCCGTTTCGCTTTCCGACATCCGGAGCATGGCTGCCGGATCAACGCGAAAATAAATATAGAGATACCAGGGCAGCGAGGCCAGAAGGACACATAACATGCTCCGGAAAAAGCGCAGGTTGTTGAATTCTTTTTTGTCATGTTCCCGCAAAAGCGACAGCAGCGCTACCGCAACCGGCAGCAGGATGCCGATGGGTCCTTTTGTCCAGGCTGCAAGTACCTGAAAAAAATAGAACCCGATATACCATACAGTCTTTTTTTTTGGCGCCTGTTCTTGCCAGCCTGTATAGAAACAAAATAGGGAAAGAATTATGAAAAGCCCCAAAACCATATCCGGCATGGACAGCCTGGCAGGAACAAAAAATAGGGGACTTGCGCTGAGTATTGCACAGCTTAGCGTCGCAGCGCCAGGCCCTGAAAACCGTTTGATAAAAAAGAATGCCGCGCAGAGCACCAGTAGAGCTGCAATTACCGAAGAGAAACGGGCACTGAACTCTGAAACACCCAAAAAAAGGTAACTCAAGCAGATGGTCCAGTAGTAGAGTACCGGTTTTTCCAGCCGTGGAGCATAATTGAAATATGGGACCATGACCGATCCCTGTTCGATCATCTCACGGGCTGACTCGGCATAGCGGGGTTCATCAGGATCGGCAAGCGGGAGCGAACCAAGCTTGAAAAAAAGGAAAAAGCCCGTAACGAAAAGAAGAATGCACAGCAAACCGGCATGATTAAAAGATGATCTCATATGCTCACAATTAATTAGCGCAATAGCACTTATGGTTGTTTTTTATAGGACTTGCATGGCTATGTGTATAAATATTTTTCAGTATGATACTAAAAAAAAGCGGCTGGAGAAATACAAATCTCCAACCGCTGTAAAGGTTTAAAATATTGTCCTAAGGCTTCTGATGCTGTGGCTTATTTCACCAGGGTTAGTTTGCCGGAGCAGGTTCCTATAAGCGCCCGGTAGTCTCCTTTGCCAAGCGCAGCTCCATCAATGCTAACCTTCAGAAACATGAACCGCTTAAATAATACGTGTTTGCT
>CAIWCT010000248.1 GCA_903911225.1 uncultured delta proteobacterium | reverse complement strand
GCTCCTGCCGCTGGCTGCCCTCGCGGCCCTTGATGTCTGCGTCGATGCCGTAGAGCACACTGCCGATACCCAGGAAATACACGATCTTGCCGTCTTCAAACAGCTTGTCTTCAAGCTGCTTGGCGATGGCCTTGCGGTCGGCCTTTTTTTCTCCGGTCAGCAGCAGCAGCGTTGACTTCTGGTTGTACTTCTCGGCCCGCTTTTCCGGGGCGATGATGCTTTTCTCCCACTTGTAGTTTCTGAGCATCACCGTGTTTCGCAGCCAGCTTTGCTTGTCTTCCAAGGCTTCGGCGATAATGCCGCCGCCGCGAATTTCATAATTGTCAACGATCACGAACCTGCCCGTACCGGCAACATCCGAAGTGGGGTCGAAGGCTATGGCCTTGTTGAGCTTTAGAACACATTCGGCAACATCGTGCCGCTCGATCTGGTTCTTGCTCGACTGGGCATTCAGGTCCGAGGCGTCTATGACACGGGTTACCTCTTCAAGCCGAGCCGAAACACGGGTGGTTCCGAGTTTAAAAATATAATCCTTTTTCTGCACCAGGGGATCACGCCCGAGCCAGAACAGGTTGACGCGCAGCCGGGAGGAAACCTGCGGAGGCCGCTGCGAGCTTCTGACCGCCAGCTCGCCCCGCGTGATATAGAGCTGCTCCTCAAGGGTAAACCCGGCGGCAGAGCCGCAGCTTGCCTCGGTTCTTTCGGGTGAGTTGAACCACTCAATTGTCTTTACCTTGCTTTTTTTACCTGAGGGATAGAACACGACCTCATCGCCCACCCTGACCGAGCCGGTATCGATAGTGCCGGCAATGATTCTGCGGTTGTCGCCGAACCGGGTAAACTTATACACGTCCTGCACCGGCATGCGGAAAGGCTGGTCGCTCGGGGGGGGCTCTTTCTCGAAGGCGTCCAGCATCTCAAGCACGCTTTTGCCCGTATACCACGGCATGGACCGGGCTGCGGGTGTAGCGATATTGTCTCCCTGCATGGCGCTCACCGGGATAAAGCAGGCCGGGGTGATATTGATCTCCCGGAGAAATGCCGTGTATTCAGAGACGATTGCCTCAAAGGTTGCCTGCCCGTAGCCCATAAGATCCATCTTGTTCACAAGCACCGCTATCTGTTTGATGCCGAGCATGGACATCATATAGCCATGGCGCCGCGAGTTCTCCCGCACGCCTTCCTCAGCGTCGATAACCAGCAGGGCCGCTTCGGCCCGCGAGGCACCCGTGACCATGTTCTTCAAAAATTCAATATGGCCGGGAGCATCAAGAATAATGTAATTACGCTTGGCCGTTTTAAAAAATACGCGGGCCGTATCGATCGTGATGCCCTGAGACTGCTCATCCTTCAAAGCGTCTATGAGAAAAGCATACTCGAAGGGCTTCGAGTTGCGGCGGCAGTTTTCCTGCACCTGGGCAAGCTTGCCCTCGGGCAGAGAGCCTGTGTCGGCAAGCAGCCGCCCGATGACGGTGCTTTTGCCGTGGTCCACATGCCCGGCAATTACTATATTCATTTTCTGCTTTTCAAGTTGCTCTGTCATTTTCCGTTCCTGCTCATAAGATCGATTATATTTTTAATTCCGCAATGAACAGACTGAAGCCTTTTAGGCTGTAGGCTGTCAGGGTTTTAAAATGCATAGTGATGATTTCAACTCCAAAGTCCGAACTCAGGGCAGGCACGGAGGCCTTCCCCTACAGCTTCTCCGGGCGTATGCCCTGCGCCCCTTCGATTTAAATTTTCCGTTTTTAACCTTGAACTCTTTACCCCCTTCTCACATATACCCGTCGCGGCGCAGCGTCTCAAGGCCTCCGCCATCGTCCTTGTCCTGGGCGCGGCCCGAGCGTTCGGCAATGTTTTTGAGGCCCCCGCTTTTCAGCTCCTCAATGATCTCCTGCACATTGCGCGACGGAGACTCTATGGGCGTCGTGCACGGATAGCACCCCAGCGACCGGTACCGCTTGCCGTCGCCCTGGTTATAGTACAGCGAAACCGTGGGGATATTTTCACGCTCAATGTATTCCCAGATATTCAGCTCTGTCCAGTCAAGCAGGGGATGTATGCGCAAATGCGTGCCCGGCGGAAAGTCGGTTTTAAACTGGTTCCAGAATTCGGGAGGCTGGTCCCCAAGGTCCCAGATATTCTCTCTGTCGCGCGGGGAAAAATACCGCTCCTTTGACCGCGACCCTTCCTCATCGGCCCTGACGCCAACGATGACGCCCGTATAAGGCTCCGTGTTTTTATACACCTCATACTTTCCGGTTTTATGGTTCAAAACATACCGGAGCCATTTTCCGCTCAGGGTATTGGTAAGCGCTGTTGTCTTCAGGTTGCGGCAGCAGGCTATTCTGTCAACATTGCCGTCGGGGAAAGTCTGCTTCTCACGCAGGGCCTCTTCGTTCATGCCATACACCATCTCAAGGCCCCACTCCATGGCAAGCCGGTCGCGGTACTCAATCATCTCAGGTATTTTAAAATTGGTATCGATATGCACCAGCGGAAACGGCACGTGGCCGTAAAAAGCCTTGCGCGCCAGCCACAAAAGCACCGTGCTGTCCTTGCCTATCGACCACAGCATCCCCAGATTCTTGAAGCTCGCGTAAGCCTCACGAAGTATGTGAACGCTCAGGCTCTCCAATTGGTCAAGATGGTCCATAAGTTCTCCCGTTTTCAATATTTGTCCAAAAAACGTTTTGTAAAGGCGATATCGCGCTCAATCTGTTTTACCAGCGCATAAACATCGCTGAATTTTTTTTCACCGCGGATTCGCTTTATAAACTGAATCGTAATGTCCCTGCCGTACAGATCCCGGCTGAAATCAAAAAGGTGCGCCTCGATCGTCAGCCTGTCATTATCGAAGGTGGGGTTGTACCCGACGTTCACGATACCATCAAACACGCCATAGGGTGTTTGGGTGCGGATTGCATAAACGCCGTTTTTCGGTATGAGGCTCTTTCCCGGGCTGAGATTTGCCGTGGGAAAGCCAATGCGCCGCAGCCGGCCATGCACCACTTTACCCGAAAGACTGTAGGGCCTGCCGAGCAGCTTATCGGCAAGGGAGACCTTTCCCATGGTGATGAGGCGCCGCACGGTCGTGCTGCGGACGGGAATATTCTTAATGGTGATATTGTCGATTACCTGCACCTTGAAGTGAAATATGGCACCCATCTTTTGCAGCAGTTCGATTGACCCCTTGCGGTTTTTGCCGAAGGCGTAGTCGTGGCCGATAATGATTTCCCGGGGATGGATCCGGTCGACAATAATGTTTTTGATAAACTCCTCCGGCGGCTGTTCGGCAAACTGCCGGGTGAAGTTTTCGCAGACAAGGAAGTCTATGCCCAAGCATTCTATCAAGCGGACCTTTTCCTCGCAAGTGGAGATACTCTGGGGCTCGGCCTCGGGCCTGACAACTTTCAGCGGATGGGGATGAAATGTGAAGACGACCGCGACACCGTCAAGGGCGCGCGCCCGCTGTATGGCCTTTTTTAATATTTTTTGATGGCCAAGATGCACGCCATCGAAGTTGCCGATGGTGACAACGGGGTTTTTCAAACCCAGCGACTTTGCCTCTCTGCTGCCTTTTAGTATCTGCATGAACCGTATCAATCAGGGGATGATGACCAGCTTTGCCGTTGCCTGGGCAACCACCGTACCGTCTTCACGGCTGGCCACGGCGCTGGCATAAATGATCTTTTTTTTTATATCTTCTAGAACAGCCCGGCACCGAAGCGGTTCCAGGACTTTTGCGGGGTTTTTAAGCTTTGCGTTTATTTCGCCGGTGACCACGGCAAACCCTTTATGCACTGCCGCCTTGGCCATAACCTCGTCGAGCACTGCAATGATAATGCCGCCGTGTACAATGCCCTGCCACCCCTGGTATTTCTCCTCGGGCAGAAAAGTCGTTTCGGCGCTCAGTCCGTCGCTCCCATAGCTGAACTCAAGGTGCAAGCCGCAGGCATTGTCCCTGCCGCAGACAAAACAGCGGCCGTCACTTCTGAGCATGTATGCAGCCTTTTCTTTTTAAGGGCTTTTCAAGCTTGACAAGCAAAGACATTTATTGTAAATGAAACAACATTGAATTGCAAACACTTATGCATCTGCAGGCCTGACTGAAAAGGCAAAACCAATACGAGTGCCGAAGTGGTGGAATTGGTAGACACGCAAGGTTCAGGACCTTGTGGTGGCAACACCGTGGGGGTTCGAGTCCCTTCTTCGGCACCAATTTTTGAAAAAGCCTGTGACTTTAATTAGTTGCAGGCTTCTTCTTTTTCCATATGCGAAAATATGCGGTTTTCGCCAGGATTTGGTACAGAACCGAGCAAGGCTTCTTCAAGTCCTTTCCTACCTTCACCCGGTACCCAGTGACCATAAGTATCCACCGTTATTCCAATAGAACTATGGCCAAGCTGTTTCTGCACGTATGCCGGACTCTGATGCGCCATGAGAAGGGTCGTGGCGTAGGTGTGGCGCAGGTCGTGCGGATTGCGTTGCCGCAGACCCGCCTTTTTGCAGATTCTTTTCATGAGGCCTTGGACTTTTCTTTGACTATACGGCCATCCATTTGGTTCTGCAGGATCAGAAAACAGCAGATCAACTTCCTCTCCAGAACCTTTTTCCAGCCGCCCTTTCCTGAGATACAAGGCGTACTCCTTCAGTTCATCAACTAGAAACGCCGGTAAATCAACGATCCTCTTTTTGCCGGATTTGGGCTTGCCGCACCGGTAGTTTTTGAAGCTTTCGGAAACATGATACGTCAACTTATGAGTATCCATATGCCTTAATCTCATCGCCAAAGCTTCTCCAAGACGGCATCCTGAAAAAATCATCATCTTGAAAAGCATCTGTTCGGGCCATGTACAGCATTTGGCAAGGCTTTTAAGAAATCTTTGCCGCTCCTCATGGTCAAGCGGGTCAGCTTCTTTCTGACAGCGTTTTTTATGAGGGGGAAGAATCTTTCTTAAAATCCCTTTTGTCGGATTTACTGAAATCAAGCGGTCGTCAATTGCTTCGTCTAGGATTGAACTCACAATACTCTGTGCAGCTTCAACCGTTGCCGCTGATCGGGTTTTAAATAAAGTCCCATAAAATCGCTTCAGCAATTGACGGTCAATTTCATTCAGACGTTTGCCAGCAAAATCACCCGATGGCCAAATATGAAGCCTTAGTATTTCTTCATATCGCTGAACCGTGTTGATATGCCATCTGGCTGAATTGTTGCTGTGCCATTGCTGGCTGTAATCCGAAAATTTGGGGATATCCGATTCTGGTTTTTCAGTACCCCCTACTGGCATTAACAACAGCTTTGTTTTTAGTGCCTCCGCTAGTTTTATAGCCTTAACCAGACCTTCTCTGCCTGCACCAATTGTTTTATTGCTGCGTTCTTCGTTTCTGTCTGAAAAAACAGTCCATTTGCCTCTTGCATCCATTCTGACTCGGATGCCTTTATCGACTGTATAAACTTCACCGTATTTGCTTGGTGACGTTTTGTATTTGCGCCAAGGCATTTCATCGGCCTCCTTTCTATCACCTTGGCTGCATATTCGCTTGTCAACAAGCATAATTGAATCCTTATAGGCTTACAAGGCCGATTTTACAGGCCTATTTCCTCAAAAGTTGAATTTAAGAGCTGGGCTAATGACTGTACGGGAGCACTGCGTTTTTCATTGATCTTTCGGAGCCAGGAAGAAAACTCGTCCGGGTTTACAAGGATTTTTCGACCGATTTTGTAATGGGGCAGGCCATGCTTTTTACAATAAAGGCGAATCATATAAACCGACAAAGAGGTATCTGCTGAAAGTGTCCGTAGATTTACTAGCTTCATGATTTATTCGTCTCGTATGATTACATAAATAAAAAACCCAAGTGGCTCCATGCACTTGGGTTTAAGTATAAGCTGAAATGGAATGGTTACTGCAACGGATGCTATTCTATTTGTGGCAGAAGATTTTGCTCAATCATTTTGCAGCGTAAATCGGTGTCAGTCTTAGCGGCATAAGTTTTTTTGTAATAGTCAAGGTGTCGTTGTTTTAGGTTCTTTAGTTCGATTACCAAGGAATATTCCTTAGCCAAATAATCCTTTGTCTTGCGTGCGGATTCAGAAAAAGAAAGGTTGTTGGTAATGAAAAACTTTCTAAAAATCGGATCAATAATTTTTAATAATAAAATTTTTCTGGCATGAATTCCTTTATGAGCTTGTTGTTTTCTCTTGTTTATGGATTCTTGTGCAATTGCAATTATGCCAGTAACTTCATCTTCGATATCCTTTAAATTATGATCAATGTTAATTGTCAGAGTGATGGTATTTTTTTTAATAAAGGGTTTAATAAGATTCAACCTTTCTTCCTTATTTGCTAATCCTTTATTGCTTGATGATAATTTAAAGAATGCAGGTGGGACTGATTGAGGAAAAATTATGGTTCTATTCTTAACAATGTTAATGTCAAAAAATTCGCTAGGCGCTGGTATTGCGATTGCGGATTTAACAGAACAGGAAAAGTTTCCAGACAGGAACATGGCATATACAGGAAACTTGTGTTCAAATTTTTTTATTTTCAAATCTATTTCTGAAAAAATCTCTCCCCACTTTTGAATTAAAGAATTAAGCCCCTTGCTAAAAGCGTCTTTACTATTATTGGCATACCGATCCATATAATAAGGCACATCAAGAACCCTTGGTTCATTATCATTCAAGTTGCAACTTGATATAATAGCTATTTCTTTCTTTTCATCCTTAATAAAATAGACTGGCACTTTTTTATTTTTAACCGCTAGGGCAATATATTTATAAATATCATTTTGTACGGAGTTCCACTCACGAATAGCTGATTTGATCGCTTGTACTGTAGATTGAAAATCCTTATCCCTCTCTAAAAATCTTTGCATAAGTTCAGAATAGCTGATTTTACCCGCCTCTTTAGCTTCCCATGCATCCTTATTCATACAAACCTCCGGTCTGATTGTTCTGATGTGCCACAAATTGAGTCGCATGTGTGGCAGCCCATCAATTACCGTTTAGTTACACTAGAGTCACAAGCGGCGCAGGTGGCAATCCGTGCTGACTGTAATTGAAACGGCGAAATAGTTCAAGGCAGAAAGGAGGTGCAGAACAGACTGTTTTTAAAGCTTCATTGTTCGCCGTTGAATTTATGGATTAGGGCAGCCCGCTTCGCAAGCGTTTTCAAATTGTATTTAAAAAATCTAAACGGAGGACATTAAAATGCCAAAACTAAAGAAGAGAAAATCCAAAAAAAGTATGGCCCAGAAAGAAAAAAAGAATAAGGCCGTTGATCCTGAATTCATTAATGAAGCAGTACATAAAATCAATAATCTTCTGAGTGAAACGGATGATAAGCGTATGGCTATTGGCGATTATATATATGAAAAATTTTTTGACCGAAAACCCGAACTTCTTGATGCAAAACAATCTGTTGCGAACAGTAGCTACGCTAAATTGTGCAAACAATCCGATCTTAAGGCGGACAGAAGCACTTTGAGCCGCATGGTTCGAGTAGCTGCTCAAGAAAAGTTTTTTAATGAACATCAATTCAATTCCTCAGGCCTGTCCTATAACCATAAAGTTGCACTGCTAAAAATCCCCGTAAATGAAAAAATCAATATTGCCAAGGCGGGCCTAAAAGAAAAAATGCCATATCGTATATTTGTGCAGCATATAAATGAATATCCTGGCCAACATTCAAGAAAGAGCTCGCCCGATAAAAGTCAAGAATTTATCAATTATTTAAGGAGGTTAATGAACGGGTTAAACAACAAGAATTATGCTTATGCTCTGAATAAATCTGATATCGGCAAAATGCTCAAGGTTAAAATTCGCAAGATTGAAGCCAAGGACATTACTACAGTGGCCGGTTATCTACAGGCTATTCATACAGCGCTCAGAAGCTACTTGCGGAACCTTACAAGGTTAGAAATTGCATTGAACGACAAAAAGAAAAGCCTTTAATTTCGTGTTGTGACGTCACAACAGCTTGATACATCGGAGAAGCCCTCTGCGCAATGATGCCGAGGGCATCTCTGATGATCACAGAACTGTCTCCACCATTTAACTTTCAGCAAAAGAGGTAATTTTATGTCTCACAATATACATAAGCAACGGCATATCGACTATTTCGACAAAGTTCATATTTTCTTTTGGGGAAGATTTCCAGACGAAGTACAAAAGACATTACCCATGAGTGTTATTGAGGGCTACGCTCATAGTGCTTATCTGCGTACATGCTATAAAACCTTCAAGAATAAATCCCGAAGATTTTTAGGAACCGTTTTATGCATCCAGCAACCGAATGACACTCTGCTTTTATTCTTGGCTAATCATGAAGATTCGCTTGGCAGATATTCGATTTCACGTATCGAAATCGCACGTGATCTGAGATGTAAATCACGTCAGAAAGCTCTTAAGCTTTCAGATAGAATCATGAACAGCATTGCACGAAAGTATGTTTCTCATTACCATTACTTTGAAGACATTAAACAGAAGAAACAAAAAGAGGGCATCTTCAGTAGGCACACAACATATCTTGGGAGTAGATCGAATAAAACCGTCGTTGCAGGGTACGCTCGGTACTCAAAACCAATTGGGGATAGCCCTGCTGCCCACACAGAAATTCGGCTCAGGAGAAAAAAGAATATTTGCAAAATGACCGGCATCTCAACCTTGGCAGATTTAGTTAATTTTGATTTTACGAAGTTCCTGCGCTGGTATTTTGAAAACTGGTGTACGTTCCTAAAGATAGATCATCATGCCCACGGTACATTCTTGATAAAATCAATTTCACGCAGCGAACTTAGACAACATCGAAAAAATGACCGTATTAGCGCAGAATCAATTTCTATAGAAATATGCAAGTTACAAAAGCTCTATTGCGCCCAGGCCTTGCTTCATTATTATAAGCAACGGAAGGGGGCTCTCGCTAAACAAATAGGCAGGCCTTCAGAAATTGACATTGCAGTTAGGGACTTCTCATTACAAACGCTACGCTCTTTTACTCGCCCTGTGACGATGCCTAAATGCATAAAAAAATTGCTCGGCTATGAATAAAAGTCTATTGGTAATAATATATGTAGTTATATTTATATTAAATATTATAACATATTGTAATTACATGCTTTTTTATTCGATAATTAAGAACCTGCTGATTTATATATAGCACACCAATAAATTAACCCGCCTTCTCAGCCCTACACATAATGTTAACTATTTGCCAAAACT